>DCXE01000036.1 GCA_002328295.1 Candidatus Peribacter sp. UBA2144
AAAGTTTTTCCTTTATGTTGGAAATGCAAAAGAGCATAAGAATGTACAAACTCTGATCGATGCACATAAACAACTACCGGATGACTCCCCTTCTCTGGTTTTAGTATGCGGAGGAACGGAATCCAAAAAACTTAAGATCAATAACAGAGTCAGATTAATTTCAGAAATTTCTGATGAAGAACTTCCTGCACTCTACTCATCTGCAAAAGCATTCGTTACAGCTTCGCTTTATGAAGGATATTGCTTGCCGGTCACCGAAGCTCAGGCTTGCGGATGTCCTGTGATCGCAAGTAATAAGGGAGCCATTCCGGAAGTTGCCGGGAATGAGGCCAAATTGATTGAACCGAATATTGAGCAACTGGTTGAAGCTATGAGAAATCCACCAGCACCTCCTAAAAACTTCAATAAACCTGAGTGGAAGAGTACATCTAAGGGTACAATGGAAGTACTTATCAAATGTATCACATAAAAGAACTCCTACCAAAGGTCCTTAAAAAACGTGGACTACAAGACCATGCAAAGGCCTCCCATGTAATTCTGCACACTCAGGAATGGATAATAGCTGAGCTTGAAGGCTACCAGGACCAACTAATTGCTAAGTCTTTTAAGGATGGAATATTGCTTATTAATGCAGAAAATTCAGTATGCGCTCAGGAATTGAACCAAGTTCTACTTGAGCTAAAAGAGCATTTATTGGAAAAGGGCCACAATATTTTGGAAATTAGAATTATAAGATCCCAATAAAATAAGCCTTTAATGGCTTGCACGCGAGCTTCAGGTTCCATAGACTCATTCGGAACTTTATAAATGTTAGTACTTCGACTCCAGCGCACAGGCAAAAATAAAGAAGCCACTTACAAGGTTGTAGTGGCCGAGAAGTCTGATCCTGTAAAAAAGAAGTCACTCGAAACTGTTGGAAATTTCATTCCGCAGAGAGATCCTGTCCATTTGGTATTAAAGCAAGATCGAATTAAATATTGGATGGAAAAGGGAGCTAAGCCAAGCGATACGCTTGCAAGGATTCTAAAGAAAGAAGGAATGGATGGAATGGATCAATATATCCTCAGGTACACAAAGCAGAAAAAGCGTAAGGGTGATGATTCAGAAACAGAAGTCTCGGAGGCATCAAATGCTGACACCGAAGCTGCGACTCCAGAGTCGCAGCCTGAGCCGGAGGCTCAGAAGGACGAACCTCCGGCAGAAAAAGCTGAAGATTCAAGTGGTGGCGATGAACCAGCTCCAGCTGAAGATAAACCAGAAGAAAAGACTGCTGAAGCTTCAGAAGAATCAGCAACAGAAGAAGCTAAGAAAGAAGAATCAAATGTCTGAGCCTTGATTTTCTCACACACGAAGAGCACGTCTTCGACGTGCGATTATAACATGCCAATACATCGCAGGTCGAAGACCTGCTCTCATTAATGTAAATAATGGATTAATCATGGTTCAGACTATTCAAGCGCACTAAAGATATCGCCCACGAGATCTATAATTAAACCGAATGATAGATCAAATGGAATATCCAGAAGTACTGCCATGAATTTAACTATGAAGAACGCAATGAAAGATACAAAAAGTCCTATGATTGCGAACCTTATTGTATGTACTGCCTTCTTAATTTTTTCTTCATTCCCCGCAGAGAGAATGAAAGTTATGCCTCCAACAATTATATAAACCAAACAAAGGATAGTTGCAGCAATTAATGCCAGGGCTACAAACGTAGCAACGATCTCGATTATGGATGCGTTTTCCAGTAGATCTCTTATCATTAGATAATGGGGAAAAAGAGTGAAACTAAGCCTCTCCAGGCTCGATAACTTTTAGGTTAATGCGATTATCCCCTCCTCCGACTATGCGAAGCAAGGTCCTTAGGGCTTTTATTGTTTGACCGCTTTTGCCAATTAACTTGCCCATATCATTCTCACCCACTTTAACAGTAAGCAAGATGCCTAAATCGTCCTTCCTTGCGTCTATGGAGAGGGCTTTTTTGTCTTCGACTATGTTCTCCAGGATATACTTTAGAAACTCGTATCCTGGCAATTCGGTGGTTTTCGTATCCGTCATAACTTTATAATGGTAACAAATCGACAATCAACAATCAACACGCTTCGCTCTCCACATTTGACTCTGTTGATTGTTGAAAGCGAATCTCGCACATATACGGGATGAGCGTGTTAAAAGCCCTTTAGGGCGTGTTTGGTAGCTGAAATAACAATTAATGGACATTTTTAGATTATATATCTACGTCTAATTAATATCGTAGGCACACCACTAAGTACAGCCATTAAACTAGCAAAGATGACATCCAATGGGGCTCCGCTTTTAGGCATTTTAGTTACTACTCCAACTGAACCTACTCTTACCCTTTCAGATAGAGAAATGGATTCTAGGCCTTCCCCATTAACAGAGACGATATTTGCAATCTCCATTCCATGTGGAACATTTGAGAAAACTCTGACAGTGTAATGTACTTCCCATTCTTCTCCTGGATTTAGAACAGGGACATTCCACACAATTCGATCACCTTCCATTACTCCTTGCTGAGCATCTGAAACTTCGCTGAATTGTGAATCGATTCTATCTTCAATCCTCACATTACGGATTGGATGATCGTATGTATTCTTTAAGTAGATTGAATACCTTACGGTGTCGCCCGGGCGAACCTCATGCCTATCTGCAACTTTTCTGAGCAGAGTTTTTTGATTCATAGGCCTTTCAACAGTCTGTCCACTCTTAACATTTCTGTCCGATACAACTGTTTGATCCACAGCATCACGACCTTCAACACTTACGCTTCCCCTCATAATTGCTCCAAGAGGAGCATCACGCCTTACTCTTACTGTTAATAGAAGAGTTCGGGATCCATGAGGACTGACAGTTACTCCTTTCCAGAAGACATCTTGTCCATTCCAGTAACCACCTTCGGAAGCATCTACAAATTCAGCGTACATAGGGATTGCGCCTTTTACATCCACACCCTGAACGAGTTTTGTCTGATTGTTCTTTATATTTATGGCATACGTTAGCAATTCTCCAACTTTGGCCTCGCTGTATCCATCAGTCATTCCTACGTCAATCGTTGCTGGAGGAAGCTCTTCGTAAAGGATTGTGGTTGTATCTGTTCCAAATGCTGCCTCTACTGCAAAGCGAACACGCAACGTTCCAAACTCTGTAGTTTCACGATCTATCTGAGCTTTAAGTTCATACAATGCTTCACCACCTGCAGGGAGGAATTGATTCTCCCATTCAACTGACCTATTTGTCCTTTTATATTCTCCGGAAGCACCCATGAAATGGAGCGGGGGAGGAAGTTGTGTCCTGAGTGTAAACTCGCGGTCTTCGCCGAAAGTGTTCTTTACTAAGACCTGATACGTAAGTATCTCATCCGGCTCTGCATAAATTTTTCCATCATCTACAAACACTTCCATAGGAACTCGCATCTTATTCCCATCATGTACGCGAGTTGCATCTGTTACTCGGATGTCTCCTGCGTATGCTTCAGCAATAATCAAATCCCCTTCTCGTGCATCACTATTCAAATGTATGTTTACGAAAAGTTCTTTTACATATCCTGGGTGGATAACTGTGTCTTTCCATATCACTGTATTTCCAGCAATCCTTCCATTCTCGCTTGCAGTAGTTACAGTAGAAAATTGTGGCTTATAAAAACGGACTGTTACAAGCTCTGGCTGGGAGCTGTCTGTCCTAAGTCCAATTGTATATGTAGCATTATCATCAGTATTAATTTCTTCCAATCCGTCAGATATCGTCAAATATAGATCTCTGTCCGTAGTACCTTCCTGCAAGTCACTAGGAGAATCACAGTCATGGTCAAACGGATAATCAATAATGCCATCTACGTCGTTATCTATCCCATCTGAGCATTCTGGAAAAATAGCAGCAGAGATGCCCTCAAATGCATTTTGGACGACAATGCTGTGCACTGCTGTTAAGACCAATGTGAGGACTCCGATACTTGCCAATATGCGGGTCCTTTTAGCGATTCTAAGCATATCTACAGATTTGGGATAAACAAAAGGTTGTGACTATAATAATTAGCCACTGAACTGTCAAGTATGTTTGGCGTTAGTTTTATCCTATACGTTAGCCAACCTTCACTCTTATTGGCTTGACATGAGCGAGTCCTGAGCTTGTCGAAGGACGAGTCGAATGGTGGGCGATACAGGGGTCGAACCTGTGACCTTCTGGGTGTAAACCAGACGCTCTAGACCAACTGAGCTAATCGCCCGAAGAATTCAAATTTTGAGCTATTGCATCATTCTATTGTCTCTGATGCGAAGTTGGAAACTGCCTGCCCTCCGTAGTCAGCCTAGGCTGACGAAGGAGGGAGCTAATCGCCCGAAGAATATAGATGATAGGACCATTGTAACTTCTAATTATCAATTTACAATTTTAAATTTTCATTCAAAGTCCAATGAATCAATGTCCAATTAACATCAGTATTTCTAAAATCATTGAAAATTATTATTTGTATATTGAATGAAAAATGATAATTAATAATTGAAAATTTCTTCACTATACGCTTATAATAGGAGTATATGGTCAAATTACTATTAACAATTGAAGCAATCACATGCGTGATCCTGATGGTCTGCATTCTCTTGCAACACAGGGCATCCGGACTATCCGCTACATTTGGCGGCGGAGGTGCAACTACATACATTCAAAGAAGAGGGGCCGAAAAGCTTCTTTTCAGACTGGCTATTTGGAGTAGTTTCGTATTCTTACTGATTCCAGTATTACTCTGGTATATAGGTTAAGATTTATTTATCAACTCGAATGCAACGACGACAACATTTTAAACCAACGAATTTAAGCTGGGAGCGATTAGTACTTCTAGTAGCAGTTTTTGCATTTACATTGAGCTTCATAGTTCTTCTTTATAAATTCTGGAAGGACAATACACACCTTGTGCCTGCATTTGGAGGAACATACATAGAGGGATCAGTTGGAGAACTTCAAACAATTAATCCATGGTTCTCGGTTACAAATGATGTAAACAGAGACATCGTATCGCTGGTATTTTCGGGGCTCCTTAGGTACAACCCGGAAACGCAACTCATTGAGGATGATTTGGCAAACCTAGAAGTTAGTTCCGACAATAGAATTTACACTCTCACTCTCAAGGATGATATTCACTGGCATGATTCAACCAAAGAAAATCCGCATCTCGTAACACCGGAAGATGTCATCTTCACGTTTCAAACAATCCAAGACCCAGAATTCCCAAATACACTCCTTAGACAAAACTACCTTGGAGTTGATATGGAAAAACTAGATGATCGTAAAATTAGATTCAAACTTTCTGAAAGCTACAGTTTCTTCCCCAGCAACTTAACACTCGGAATTTTGCCAAAGAGATCTTTTGAAGGTATTCCAATTTCCAAACTGGATCAGACCTTGGACTTCGGGTTCAATCCCATTGGCGCAGGCCCATACGTATTTAAGAGTTTTATTCAAACTGAGCTCTCGAGTGAAGTAACACTTGAACGATTCGAGCGCGATATAGATAAAGAAGAAGTATTCCACTTAAATCAGATTATCTTCCGAATATTCCCGGATTACACAACACTTCTATCTGACATAAGAAATTTGGACGGAGTACGTCATGTTCCCCGGAATGAGAACGGAGAGCCGATTATACCCCGCAAATTTACTGCTACCGAATATTCTCTCCCGCAGTATGTTGCACTGTTTCTAAATATGGAACGTCCTATCCTCTCTGATAAGCTCTTAAGGACAGGATTGCAATTAGGCACCAACAAACAGGAAATAGTTGATGAAATTAGCGAATCACTGATTGTTGATACTCCCCTGCTTGAAATAGATTTAGCAGATTGGAGATATAAATCGGATATGCAAGCTGCTCAAGGAGCGCTTTTTGAATCTGATTGGCACCTACCAGAAAAAGTTCGACTTCAGCATCTTCTGGAAATGCGCGATGCCAATGAAGTTGGAGCCCTAAAGATAGAGCCTATTGTACTCATGGATACTGGCGCTGCGCTTACTATCACCGGAAGCATTGCAGATGCCCCCATTGGATCAACACTTAATTCAATTCCCATTGTTAATCATCCCACAGAGTCCGGAGCATGGATTATTTCACTGCCAACACTTGGGAATACTGGCAGTATAAAATTGGGAACAAATTCAATCAAATTGCAAAACTCAGAAGGGGAAACTATTGATTCTTTCTATCTCTGGAGAACAGACAAAACAAAAGACTTCAAGCGAGCTGACGAAGAACAAAATTTACTTGAGAGATTTATTAAAACCAGAGACGAAAACCTTGTCGGAGAACAGGCAGTCTCATTCAGAGATCTTTACAGAGAAAAAGGAATGCTAAGAAGAAGACTCTCCACAGATCCTTATGACATAAGAGTAAACGAAGCGGGCGATAAGTTATCACTAACTTTGATGACAAGTGCCAATCCACCGCAATATGAAAAGATTGCCAAGGTAATTCAGAAACAATGGGAGCCTCTTGGTATCCACATTGCAATAGTTGTTCCGGAGTCCAGAGATAAATTTGAAGAAAAATTGCTAAGCAGAGATTACGACATATTACTTTTCGGTCAGTCGCTTCTGGATAATCTGGATAGTTATCCATACTGGCATAGTTCCGGGAAGCAAAAGCTCACGGGCGAGAGATCTGACCTTCGATTAGATGCTTATAACCTCTCGCAATACACATCTCTCGAAGCAGATACGTTACTTGAATCCATAAGACAAACTTCTAATGAATCCGAGAGAAGTACTTCGTTGGAGGAGCTTCGAGAGGTCCTGAAGAACGATGTCCCCGCCATATTCTTGTATGCTCCTCTTTATACATTCGCATACGACAAGGATGTTCGCGGTGTAGCTCTCAAGAATCTATCTTTGCATTCAGATCGATTCCTTACGCTCCATAACTGGTTTATAAAGCAAGAGAGGGTGTTCAAAGCAGGTAAAAACTGGTGGAGTTTCCCTGGATGGATGTTCGGACTACTGTAAAAATAAGTTTTTAGCTTCCAAAAGCCATAAACTAAAGATTTAGCAACCTCGAGGAGTAAACACCTCTTGACACTGCCCCATCACTTCCTTAAACTTTGTCGGCTCTATGACTGTTACCCTTATTTTTAGGCAGTCATTAACAATCTTCCCACCATGGAAGTTCTCCTACTCCAAGATGTTCCGAAAGTCGGCCAGAAAAACGACCTACTAATGGTAGGAGACGGGTATGCTCTAAACTTCTTACTCCCACAGCAAAAAGCAATAGTCGCCACTCCAACAGTCCG
>DCXE01000090.1 GCA_002328295.1 Candidatus Peribacter sp. UBA2144
GCACTGCGTCGCTAAGAAGATTATCCATGCGGGGTGATCTTCGTTCACACTACAGTGGCAGACTACGAAGCTCCCCTCTCCTGGCAAGGAGAACGGGATGGAAGGAGAGGGGTCGGGGGTGAGGTCGAATAAGACAAGAACAGAAGAAGACATACTCAAATCAATGCGACAGAATCACCGAAACTTAATCAGGCGAGCAGAGCGCGAAGATATTGAAGTAATTGCATCAACTGATCCTAACAAAGACATTGAAGAATTTTTCTGGCTCTATGATGAGACCAGAAAGCGGCATCACTTTGTCCCATATCCGAATAATTTCATACGTTCGCAGGTAAAAAGATTCGCTGAACGTAATGAGTGCACTTTATATCTCGCAAAATATCAGAATGAAGTGCTGGCAGCTTCCGTTCACATGCATTTGGGAGGAGAAACCAGCTACCACCACGGTGCGAGTACTCATAAATATCCAAAATTACCCGCAAGCTACGCTCTTCAATGGCGGGCAATTAAGGATGCCCTCTCTCGCGGAGATCACATGTTCAATTTCTGGGGAATTTCGCCCGAAGGAGCACGCAACCCGACTTCGCCTTTCAGGCTACGCCGGGCAAGACATCCTTTCGCCGGAGTGCGAACATTCAAAACTGGATTTGGAGGGGAACTTCTTGAGCTCGTACACTGTATGGACATACCCGTATCTAATAAGTACTACCTGACCAGAGCCTTCGAGACTTATAGAAAGTGGAAGCGAGGCTTCTAGAGGAAACAGATGAAACAGAGGTTTCAGAGGAATCAGAGGATTCTCCGTCATGTAAGTTCATAAGCTGATTTAATAGCGCCTCCTCTGCTTCCTCTGCTTCTTCTGTTTCTTCTGACTCTTTTGTTTTCACTTTCTTTACTACCTCAAACTAACTACAATATTCGACATGAGTAAGCCAATGCCTAAGTCCACAAACGATAAACTAGATGAAATAATCGAACACCTTCGCAATATCGATAAGCGCGATCGACTGCGAACCATTGGTGGTTTTTTTAAGGGCCTGATCTCCTTGATCCCTATCATCGTATTGCTTGGAAGCATCTGGTGGGCATTCAAATATGGTGATCAACTTCTGGAAAAGATTGCTCAGCAAGCCGCCAAGCAAGCTGCAATAGTTACGGAACAACAAGGAGGCGAGGTGATGAAACAGTTTGAGAATTTCTTGGGCAGGTAAAAACACCCATTGTACATACAGTGTATATACATTGTATGTACAGTTCTTTAATTCTTACTGACCTTATTCCTCTCCTTTTACGAGTCCCAATATTTCTTCGGCTGAGGCAGAAGGTGAAATTGCAAATGCAGGAATTCTAAGAAGTTGTTCTCGGTTAAAACTGCGCTCTTGCCCCGATCCAACTCCCACTAAGTATCCTGATTCTTCCGCAAGTTTCATAACACGAGCGTTAACACCACCCATTGGATAAGAAACTGCAAAGACTCCACGCCCCGTGTACTCTTCCAAGATCTTTCTACTCTGTTTTAGTTCCAATTCTACCTGCGCATTTGTAAGAGACCTTAAGTCGTCTCCTGTGTGACCTGCAGATTGCAGATCATGCCCATTCGCAAGAAGTGTTAACACCTGCTTCTGCGTAATTCCATTGATTCCTAAATGCTGGGTTTCCAAAAACAGCGTGCCCTTTACTGCGCTTGCCCTAAGCACATCAGAAATCTCCTCTATATTCTCCGGTTTAATTCCAGTAATTGCCAAAGCAACAGTGCCAGGTTCCATCCGAATATCTCGCTCCTCTTGTTGTGTCAAAAGATCCTTAAACTGGCGCATTGTAATCAGACGTAGGCCAGACTGTTTAAGAGCATCTATATGTTTTGGAAGAGAATTAACTACACCTTTCTGGGATGCCCTGTAAATAAGCACCGGAAATGTAAACTTTTCTTGCCTCACCAGGAAATTTGGTAAAAACGGCGACAAATATTCCACTGCCACGTATCCCTCCTTCCCTTCAAATGGAATTCGAGCCCAAACATCATCCTTACTAAGAACGTTTACAAACGATTGCCCCTGAAGCTCACCTAGCTTCTCACTATGAGTATCGGCTGCTTTTCTAACGTTCAAAAAGCCAAAATCAACAAAATATCGGTCTTTGAATTTCTCCTTCTCTTCGGCAAGGGCACTTTCGGAGGTCAGCTTGGCTATATACCTCTGAGCTACGTAGCCATCCCTGTCATTTGGTAGCTTAATATGCGCCCATGCAGCATCAATAAACTCCAGAAGCTCTACAATATCACCCTGATCAAGACGATCTACTGAATCAGCAGTGACTTTCGGAGCAGATCTTACGTTTAGAAACTCGTTTGTGATTCTGTACAGGTTCTCACCAGTTGCTGCTGGTCCAGATCTAATGGATGAATACTTCTTTACCATGCTCATGTCTAGAACGGGAACATCCTTATCCTCTTCCAAATGCAGTCTTGGCCCACCTTCATCGTTAAGAGAATCCAAACCAGCCTCAGCTTTGTTGGAAAGCTCTTTAAACCTAGCTACATCTTCGGCCGTAAATGTGAATTCCTCAGGCTGTGGCTCTTCTTCTTTTGGTGAACATCCGGCAAATAAAATTCCAAAAGATGCAATTAATAAGAATGCAACCAAGGGCTTGGGTGAAGAAAGTGACTGCCGGCGACGTCTATAAGTTGCCATACTGAACAAAAAAGCTACTCACTAATTATGGGAAATGTACCACGAAATAACGACCTTTCCACCTGAATACAATATTTTATCTTGCTCAAATTTTATTATCGTTTCATGAACACAATTTGTATGCGTAAATAGTTAAACTCACGAAAGTCTAATTTTTGTGATCAGATTCAAATTCTTGTAGATATTTATTGTTCAATCCAATCTAAAAATTGAGGGGTCGCCCGCCACGGGGGGTGCGAGGGGCTAGGGGGTGGGGATTGGCGGGAGTTGATTTTTTCTTTGCTTCTTTCTTTTGTATTAAGACAAAAGAAAGAAGA
>DCXE01000001.1 GCA_002328295.1 Candidatus Peribacter sp. UBA2144
TGTTACCAAAGAAGGCCTAAAAAATAGAATGACTAAGCTGGCAGAAAGACTCCTTGAGTTAGTTCCAGCGGAATGCGCTGATTTTATCGCTGGTACATTTTATGATTTTAAGCAGAGCGGCATAGAGTCGATTCTCGAATATACTTTGTCTAAAGCAGGATGTTTTAATCAAGAAATAAAAGACTCCGCCGACTTTGGATTTGAAAGTATGGCAGATGCCGAAGAAAAATTAGAACTCCTAAAGAAGGCGTGGGAGGGAATTATTGACGTTGAAATCATCCCGGTCGGGCAAGGCAGCGAAGGCCGTGTAAATGTGGAATTTAAAATGCAAATTGAAAACCCAGTTCGCATGGAGATTAGGTGTAGGCAGCATGGCTATGTTTTAGATTCGGCTGAAGATCAAAGAGTGCGACCAGAAGGGGAAGCTTAAGAAGGGAGAGGATTATTAAGGCTTGCCTTGATCGAGATGAGTAAATAACATGTAACGCTTATGAAAGTTGATAGAGCCAAAGGCCCGATAGGCACTAAGAATGCACAAGAGGCATTAACAATTGCCGGCAAGTCGCCTGAAGGTAAAAGATTTCTGGAGGGCCAAGAGGATGGGCCGATTATCCTTAGAGACAAGCATAGGGGCCAGATTATTGTATTATTTTGTATTGGTGGTGACCTAATCCAGCAGTCAATTTCCTCTGATGGAGTAGAAGTTGTTATCGAAAGCGATAAAGGCTCTAGTCCATCTTGTCGTGTAGCCATTTCGAATGAAGATAGGCCTGTGAACGGAGATTGGGAACTATTGTCTGTGCAAAATAATCATTACGATGGGGAGTATTTTGAAAATGGCGAAAGTGATCTGGGATGCTTGTACGATGGTCGTTACGTAATGAGTGTGGAATTATAGAGAGTAAGTTGTTATGCTCATGTCCCCATGAGCCTCCTCCCGCCGCAGATTACAAAAACCATCGAAGAGTTCAGCAAACTCCCAGGAATCGGCCCCAAGTCTGCCGAGCGTTTGACGTTTCATCTACTTAGAAGCTCCAAGGCTTCGCCGGAAGCGTTGGGAAGCTCACTTTCTGAACTTAAGAATGAACTTAAGTACTGTAAGACATGCCAAATGGTCAGTCTTCAAGAAGAATGTTCCATATGTGCTGACACATCACGAGATCATTCGACGATTTTGGTCGTAGAAAATCCCTTGGACGTGGTTGCGTTCGAAAAAACTTCTTACAAAGGTGTTTACCATGTACTTCATGGCGTGCTCTCCCCCATTGATGGCATGGGGCCGGAGCAGCTTAAACTCAAAGAACTTATTGACCGATGTCAGTCAGAAAAAATCAAAGAAGTTATCGTTGCAACGAATCCAGACGTGGAAGGAGAGGCGACGGCGAGTTACATAAGTGATCAGCTTAAAAATAAAATTGAAACTGTCAGCCGCTTAGCACATGGACTTCCGATGGGAGCGGATATTGAGTTTGCGGATCAGGTAACATTAAAACAATCGTTGGAGGGGAGGAGGAGTCTGTAGAAGCGTGTATGTACAATGTACATACAGTTGTGGTGGGCTTGGGGGCTTATGAGAAAATATAACTTTTGGGCATATATGGTCAGATGCAGTGATGGCAGTTTGTATACTGGCATTACAAACAGTGTTAAGCGAAGGCTCTATCAACATAATGAAGGACGTAATCCCAATTGTTATACATATTCACGAAGGCCTGTTGAACTTGTATATGCAGCGCATTTTGATTATGTCTTGGATGCTATTTCTTGGGAAAAGAAAGTGAAAAGGTGGAGTAGGAAGAAAAAAGAAGCATTGATTAAAAGGGATTGGGATAAAATAGAGGAGTTGGCTAAATGTAAGAATGTCAGTGAGAATTTTAGACCAATAAAAATAAGAAAAATTAAGTATTTAGTCCGTGGCAAGACGTGTGTCATCCTTCGACAGGGCTCAGGATGACACACAAAGACTCAATTACACACGAGAACTGTATAATGACATACGAAAACTTAGCCTGTCATGGTGAGCTCTGTCGAACCATGGCAGGCGGTAATTATCAGTGTCGGAATCCACGCACTCCAGTGAAGACCATCGGAATCCCAAGTTCATTTGCTTTTGCTATCACTTCTTCATCTCGTATTGATCCTCCGGGCTGAATGATTGCAGCGATTCCATTCTTTGCAGCCTCTTCCACAGAGTCTGGGAATGGGAAGAACGCGTCACTCGCCATTGCAGCGCCCTGAGCGCGCTCCCCCGCTTTTCGTGCGGCGATGATTGTGGAATCAACTCTACTAGTTTGTCCGCATCCGATTCCAACTGAAATTAAATCTTTTGCAAATACAATTGCATTCGACTTCGCGTGCTTAACAACTTTGAATGCGAAGAGAAGATCTCCGATCTGTGCATCGGTCGGCTTAACTTCAGTTGCAACCTTAAGGTCAGCTTTTGTAACAATTTTAGTATCTTGGTTTTGCACCAACATTCCTCCAAGAGCAGAACGGAAAGTTACCGCATCCGAGTCAGCACACTTGTGAGTGATAGCACGGATCTTCGGGCGTTTTTCTGCCATGAGTTCTAAAACTCCATCTTCGTATCCCGGCGCAATTATTACTTCTGTAAATATTTTTTGTTCGATGATCTTCTCGATAATACTCATTGGACAGGGCTTGTTGAGTGCAACGATTACTCCGAAAGCAGAAAGACGATCAGCGTCGTAACTTTTTTGGAAAGCTACTGAAAGGTCAGAGTCGACTGCGACACCGGAGGGGCTTGCGTGCTTAATGCAGGCCGATGCAGGCCTCTCAAACTCACAAACCAAGTTCCATGCACCATCTGCATCCAATATATTTAGATAACTCATCTCTTTTCCTTGATGAAACGTCCATCTGTCGTCAGCCGAGTTATAAAGATCATAATAAGTTCCCCATTGATGCGGGTTTTCTCCGTATCTGAGGATAGTCTTATTAGTCAGCATCACTCCCGTATGTGTCCCCTCAGACAGTGTCTGCGCAATCGCCGTGTCATACGCCGCAGTTCGAAGAAATACCTTGCGTGCAAGTTCAGATCTGAGTTCGATCGAAGTATTTCCGTCAGCTTTAAGCTCATCAACAACACGATCGTAGTCAGAAATGTCACAGATCACAGTTACATGGTCGGCATTCTTTGCGGCGGCTCTGAGGAGTGAAGGTCCGCCGATATCAATTTGCTCAACAAGTTCTTCTTTAGAAACACCTTCTTTCCTCGCAGTCTCTTCGAATGGATAAAGATTCACTACAACCAGATCAATTAGTTCGATTCCTAGCTCTTTTGCTTGTATCTCATCCTCTCCTCTACGGTACAGAAGTCCTCCAAAGATCATTGGGTGCAAAGTCTTAAGTCTTCCTCCAAAACACTCCGGAAACTTAGTCACATCTTCGATAGGAGTTGCAGAAATACCGGCGTCAGCAAGAGCTTTGAGCGTTCCGCCCGTTGAAATAATTTCGAAATCAAGTTCGGTCAGAGATGCAGCGAATTGTGTAAGATTTGTTTTGTCGGAAACTGAAATCAGGGCACGTCGTGTCATAGGACTAGATTGTATCTTCTTTCTTTTGTAACCAAAAGAAAGAACCCAAGAAAAATCAGGGCGATCAGTGTATTTGCCAGGTTTTTTTAAGATAGGGTTGTAAAATTCGTAATCAATATGACAATTGATAAAAATGCCCTTTTCCGCTATAATTATATGATTATTTTGGCTTCACTATGCCTAAAAATAAAAATCCACAAGAGCCGGCTTTGAAAGAGAAGAAAAAGGAGGAAAAGGAACCTCAGACAGAGACTCCTAAGCCCAAAGGAAACGGTAAAAAACTTCTAATCGTCGAGGACGAAAAGCCATTGGCTCACGCATTGGAATTAAAATTCGCTCACGAAGGATACGAAACAAAATTAGTTGAAGATGGAGAGAAGGCAATGGAAGCCATAAAGGAATTTAAACCAAATGGCATTCTATTAGATTTAATAATGCCAAAGATGGATGGTTTTCAATTTTTAGAGGAGCTCAAAAACCAAAAATATCTATTCCTGTTCTGATACTTAGTAATCTAGGACAAGAAGAAGATATTGAGCGAGCAAAAAGTCTTGGCGCCAAGGGCTATTTTGTAAAATCAAACACTCCGATTATGGACATTGTTAAACATGTTAAAGATACATTTTAATTATGCCTCTAACAGACAAACAAATCGGCGAAATGTTGCTCAAGGAAAGCTTTGTTTCCGAAGAGGAACTTGCAAATGCAGTGGGGCGTGCCAAGGAACTAAAAAGCCCTTTGATAGATATCTTGATAGACCAAGGACTTCTTACGCAAAAGCTTTATGAAGAGGCATTAGCGGAGCATTTTAAGATGCCTTTCTATGATTCGGTATCATCTCCCCCGGCGCCTGAAGTAATTGGCCTGCTTCCTGAAGAGATCGCGCGAAACTACAGCGCAGTCGTTGTTAAAAAAAACGGAAACTCAGTCACAATTGCGACTGCGGATCCGGGCAATGAAACCCTGGAAGAAGCGGTCAGACTGAACTTGGAACAGGTAGAGGCAGTAATTCCTGTCTTTGTCCTCAATGAATTTGTCGGATTTATTTAAGAAAAAAAAGAAAGAAGAGTCAGATAAACCTAAAAAAGAATCCTCATTCTCCTCTTTTCTAAAGTCCATTAATAACATTGGCATGGGGAAGCAGGCTCATTTGTATGTGCAAAGTGTTGCAACAATGCTGGATGCGGGGCTACTTCTTCTTGATTCGCTAAAAACTTTTCAAATGGAAACAAAAAACAAAACAATGAAGAAAGTGATTACAAATATAGTGTATGACATTGAAAACGGTTCTGCTTTTTGGAAAGCAATGGCCGACAGGCATCTATTCACTCCATATGATATTGCAATGGTACAAATTGGCGAGGAGGCAGGAAGCCTTGCGCAAAATATGAAGTATTTGTCAGAACAAAGAGAAAAAGACAGGGGGTTAAGACAGCAGGTTAAGCTTGCGATGATTTATCCGACTATAGTGGTGTTTATGATGACCATAATTGTCATGGGCCTTGGACTTTTTGTGTTACCGAACATTGTCCAAGTGCTCTTCTCGCTTAATGTAGATTTGCCAATTACCACCCATGCTGTCATTTATGTAACCAAAATCTTTTCGGATCACGGAGCTGTTTTTGTTCCGTTGATATTGATTGGCATGGTGCTCTTCATCATTTTGGGAAAATTTACACGCTTCCGAGTAGTCAGCCAGTGGCTGGTTTTTCATATACCTGGTATTGGAAGGCTTGGTCGAGAAGCCGCAGTAGCAAGATTCGGTGTAGTACTTGGAGGACTTTTGAAAGCAGGAGTTCCAATAATCGATGCATTGGAATCGTTAATTGAAGTGACCCATATTGTTACTTTCAAGAATTTCTACAAAAAGCTGTTGGAACACGTAAAAATCGGCGATTCGTTTACAAAAGGATTTGGAACTATAAAAAATAGTGAAAAGATACTACCTGTATCTGTTCAGCAACTTGTAATTGCAGGAGAAAAATCGGGTTCTTTGGCAGAAAGTCTCATGCAGATTGCTAAAATTTACGAACAAAAGGCTTCAGAGACGGCAAAGGCACTTCCTGTAATTCTGGAGCCGATACTACTTTTGATAATTGGCGGTCTCGTAGCCGCAATTGCATTTGCTATTATTGTTCCAATCTACAGTGTCGTTGGAAATGTTACCAATGGCTAACCCTTCCCCATTTTCGAAATGAAGAAAAGATCATTCACTGCAATAGAAACTCTTCTAACAATTGGAGTGATTGCTATAACCACAGGAGTTTCGATTCCGATGTACAGAAACTTTCAGATTAGAACTGATTTGGATTTGGCAACCGAGCAGACAATACAAGCGTTGCGTTCGGCGCAGGTCAGATCTCAGGCTGGGGAGGAAGATGCTCAATGGGGAGTATGGACATCCGATGGTGTTCTTTTCCAGGGAGAAACATATTTACTCAGAAACCCTGATGCAGATGAAGAATATCCTATCCCTGCGACCATATCGGTTTCAGGTTTAAGTCAGGTAACTTTTTCTCGCGTTGATGGTGTTCCGCAATATGTTGGTGATATTGTTCTGGAGGCGATAAACGGAGATCAACGTACTATAACGGTAAGCGCGGACGGAGTACTTTCTTCAACAGGAATAGAGAGTCCGGTATTCAGCGACGATGACGACGATGATGATGACGACGATGATGACGATGGTGATGACGATGATTCGGGTTCGGATGATGATGACTCAAGTTCAGATGACGATGACTCAGGTTCGGATGACGATGACGACTCAAGTTCGGATGATGACTCAAGTTCAGATGACGACGACGACTCAGGTTCGGACGATGACTCAAGTTCAGACGACGACTCAGGTTCGGATGATGATATAGTTGCAGATGATGACGATGATTCGGATGATGATGATGACGACGATGACGATTCGGAACCAACTGAACCGTGTGAAGATAGATTTAATGTTTCATCCA
Organism: Candidatus Peribacter sp. UBA2144; assembly: GCA_002328295.1. GTDB lineage: Bacteria > Patescibacteriota > Gracilibacteria > Peribacterales > Peribacteraceae > UBA2144. The sequence goes on from DCXE01000001.1 coordinate 6,521, forward strand.
ATGGGACGATCGAGACAACTGGAACAGTTGATGCAACGTTTAAAGCTTTGGGATCAGAAATTACATATGGTGCAGGCGGGCCGGAAATCCAGGTCACAGTCGAAGCTAGCACAGATGGAGGTTCAACATGGATTCCATTATTTGGCGGAGGGGATATCGATGGCGGAGAGGAACAAGTAATCGAAAATCTTCCATCGGGATCTCAAATAGTTCTTAGATTCAAGGGAAGACATAGATGGTTTTGGCAAAAAACATATAAATCAAACGATCAAACGGGGCACGTGGAGGTTTTGAGGGATGGAAATTCCCCTCCTGATTATCAGCCGTATGCAAATCAGGCGTCACTTGAATCTTTCCTTCAAGAAGTTATCGATGACAACGGGAAAATAGATATCGGTGAGTATGATGTTGTCCTTTTAGGAGAACTTGGAACACTCAGAACTGCATCGTCAGACTTTCAGGATGCAGTGGTCTTAATTGAATTTAGACAGAAAGCAGGAAGTTGTGCAGGTACAGATGATCCGCGATTCAAAATTGACTTCGAAAGACTGGAAAACTTCGGGACAGGAAATGCTGCAAGGTCAGTTTACGTCGGTCCGCAGCAAATTCGATATACAGAGGGCCAGTGGATCCCGCTAAAGGTTAACGGAGTTACAGTTGTTGATGGTGGGCTGGTTGAAACTGTCCCAGGGCTTGCAGTAGAAAGAAGAAACGGTGCAGTCAGAATTCTTCTTCACGGTTCACACCCAAGCGGAGGATCAAAAGAAATTGTTGATGCGCGCATTACATTCGACGGAGCTCTTGTTCAGGGAGCTGATAATGATGTTGGCAATGATGAGTCCGAATCGCCGTTCGATGGTGTCGTAAACGACGGTCCCGGAGGAGATGAAGTTACTCTTGGAACTATAGATGCTTTGTATCAAGCCAGAGTAACTATTCTGGATGATGGAATATTTATTAATTGGCTGGAAGGAAGTACGGATTCGGGCTCGGACGACTCAGGTTCGGATGATGACGACGACGATGATGAC
>DCXE01000028.1 GCA_002328295.1 Candidatus Peribacter sp. UBA2144
AGATATATTAATTGCTTGTTCCAAGTAAGAATCACCTCAACCACATGATGTAAACTAATTCCCATCATCTACACCATCTGGCTTCACCTTCGCCACCTTACTCTCCACAGCAAACAAGAAGGCTCTCAAAGTTTTGCTGAGGTTGTTTTTTAAAATGCCAGTTTCTCTCTCAACTTCCCCACAACTGAATTTGTGACCATCCTGCAATCCTGTGCGCATTCGCAAAGCTGTCACTCTTGGTGCAAGAGTTTCATCGGCTTCCATTTCGCCTAGCACTCTGTCGAGTGTCTGTCTTTGCTCTGAAGTGAGCGCTCTTTCTATCGGTTGCCCCTTTCTGCCGATGGCGCAATCCTCCAAAGCATTTATCCAATCAATGCCGTACGGTGGAATGCCCATCTTATCTGCTAAAGAATGGATTGCGTAATTGTGCTCTGTTCGTATACCCAATCGACCACCTCTTCCTCCTCCAAGTTCTGTCATAGATTTTGGCACACCGTCCTCTAACCCAATCATTCTAAATAGCAATCCACCGCAAGCCTCATTGAGTTTTTTGACCACGCCAGGCAACTTCCAAACGTCAGGGCTATCGAGTGTCCTGGCAAGGAGTCTTTTTTCAGGCGAGGGCTTGAGGTTCAGTACATGAAAGACCATTCCCGCCCACAACCTAACATCCTCGGGGATCCTGTCATCAGACATCAGAATTCGTTGATGTAGTGCCAGTACACCCAGTATCTCGTTTCGTTCTGCGTTCTTTCTATTCATCCCCAGCGCCTTTCCTGTTTCTTGCATTGTTTTCGGCTCTTGCCCATTCAGTCCCCATCTACACTGCAGTGTTTTGATGGGTTCTGGGAAGTACCTTTTTATTTCCGAAGAATGTCTTCTAGCAATGCGAAAATCTCCATCGCAAACAGGACGCCTTGGTTCCTGCTTCGATGGTCCTCTTCGAAAAGATGCATTCATATGTTTTCGCAGCACGTCGACTGTATCTGTACCACGCAGGATGCCAAGTTTTTCCAGAAGCTCCAGTGTTGCGCGGTTCACTCCCAAAATCACTGCTCGCTCAGATCTCTTCTGACGCTCCGCAATTTCCTCTGTTGAAAGGCAGCAGGAATCACTATTCAGCCCAAGCCCATCAGTGAGCGTTGCTCGGTATCGTAATCGCCTGTTGTTTCGTACCTTCCGTAATCCTTCAGAGAGCGGGATAAACTGCGAACGTTTCTCCTCCTCTGCTCTGCTGTTTATCTCCCCTCTTTTCTCATGCCAGTCTAAATAGCGTGCAAATGGTACGCCCTGCGCATCACACGCACCAATCAAGCTTGATCCTGATCGGTTATCGATAGCGGTGATAAGACTCTGCACCTCGAGTGCAGTGTAGTCACCTAAATATTTTGGTTTGTTCCCGATGCTGTTTAGGCGGTACTCCATAGTAGAAGTCGTCAATTTTGTGATACCAAAGCCACATACGCTAGTTATTCTGTATGGATACCATAGAAAGTTCAACAAATATGGAGGCTTTGTTTATAGCGAAATGGAAATAATTCCTATGGAACCCCGTGAGGAAATAAAGGTGGATACTTGCAATATGCGCTGGGCTATTCGTGTTATACTTATCCGCTATGGCACTCTCAACAATCGGCGATCTATTACAGAGATTTGACCTAGAACCGGACAATAACATTTCAATAATAGAAGTAGTACATCTTCGTAGATGGAGAGGTAAGATGGAAGCGACAGATACACTAGATCAGTTATCGGACACATTTGAAAACGCAATGAGTCAGCTCATAGAAGTGTCCGGATTGTACGGACTCCTCATTGTCCATGGAAACACATCCGATGAGGTACTTCGTGCGCTTCTTGATGAGAGAACTAGACAACTTAAACGACTAAGAGAAACGACGCTAAGAATAGCAAATTAGGTATAAGCCTTTTCCCACTATCTCCACCATTGACAAATAATTGACAATTATATTATTGACGCAATATTAAAGATTGCTATAGTCACTTGCCCTGTTCTTCGGAATGGGCAACTAGGGGTGTAGCCCAGTTGGTAGAGCGTCGGTTCAGTGCTCCGCTAGTCGTCTGGTTTAGGACCAGAAGAGACCGCTGGAGTAGCCCCGAAGGTCGCTGGTTCGAGTCCAGCCACCCCTGCTTCCTCCCCTCATCTGCATCTGTGGATGAGGGGTTGTTTAAGATATTACTCCACTTGATACATTCGAATGCTAGCCGGTTCCAATTATTTCCCATTATCTTCACCACACTTCGCTCTCCTTCGGAGAGCTTCGCATGGTAAGCCATACCAGAATTGAACAGAATGGCACAAGAAGTGTGCCCCGCGAAGCTCGAAGAGCGAAGTGGGGCTGTGTGTGTTATAGTGATCCGCTATGTATTACGTATACATCTTGAAGCTTAAAAATAAGCAATATTATATTGGTTGTACAAAAGACTTAAGATCCAGACTTAAAAAACACAAACACCATGCTGTACCAACAACTAGCAGGATACGTCCGGAAGAACTCGTTTTTTATGCAGCATTCAAATCGAAGGAAAAGGCTTATGTATTCGAAAAGTATCTGAAGAGTTCATCAGGTTTTGCTTTTAGAAACAAAAGATTAATTTGATTAATTTCCCACCATCTTCACCATTGACAAAATAAAATATAAATGTTTATATAACTGTATGGATAGATTACGAAGACAGTTTATCGAAAGTGACTTTCAGTTCGAAAGGCATGAAGAGGATGACATGCAACGTATCCTAGCTGTCATTGGAATAGTTAGGGGCTTTATTCGGAGTGTCTTTTCCGACAAGGTGCATGAGGATCCTGTGCGGGCATTCTTAGAGTTTTGTGATGGTTGTATCGAACAGCGAGACATGCATAACCAAGATACATACCATAAACGTTTAAGGAGAGCAGAAGAAGTGCTCAATTCGTAAAATTCAGATAATATTACAAAAACACCTCCGCACTGAACGACCTCACCCCCAAACCCCCTCTCCTCTGAGGAGGAGAGGGTGCTTATTAGGAAAAATTCCTTATTCCACCTTCTCCTGTTTACAGGAGAAGGGGGAAAGGGGGATGAGGTCGTTTAAACTAAACTTATCTTTCGATGTACGTATGCTGCACCAAGTGCAAGCTGCATCAGGATTCCAAGGATTACCATCGACTGTGCCGCAGATCCGGCAGCAGGCATTACAGGTACTCCGATTGCAACCGTGGAAACTGTTTGAGCGCTTGCAACAAGGCTGCTTCCCGTGACTCTTCCATTTACAGAGATAACAGCGGTATCGGGAAGATTGCGAGAAGATCGAGCAGAAAAAATAGTTGTCCATGTTTCACCTGGCTTTACATCAGGAATATTCCATTGAGCAGTTCCGGGAGTCGCCAATTTTCCTCCCTGATGAATCGCGGTTAGCCTAAGCAAAGATGGATCGTAATCTATGCTTGCGATTGCTCCTTCCAGAATATCAGTTCCGTAGTTGTGTATTGCGAGAGTGAACTTCATAGAAGCTCCCGGCAGAACTTCTGCCTGGTGGGCAGAAAGCTTAACTCCTGCGGAAGTCATCTTGGGTTCAGAAGTTGGCGGCCTGGGACAATTGTATCGTCCGTAGAAATGCACTGGCTGGCCTAGCTCTCGCATCTGAGGCTTTGGTGCAAGGCAATCTTGCATATCTCCAAAGTGAACCGTTGCAATATCGGCATCTATACCGACGATTCTTGCCGGTGTTTTACCTTCCACAACCAGAGTATGTGCAGGGCCTTCGAATGCGAAATTCGCACCACTCGGGTCGCTTTCTATAAACACTGATTTACTGCCGGCTCCTCCACCTGCGTCATAAACGGTAACTTGAGCGCTTGCAAGAGGTACAGCAACAACCAGCGATAGGATCAGAGTGAAAATGTACTTCATATGATTAAGGGGTAAGTTATCGAATAGAACGCAGTTGATTCTCGAATCTGTACTGGTAGTTGTTGTAAGTGCGATAACCGGGGTCGGCAAAAGCATCTGCAGATCGGCCCATTGCCTTCTGATAGAAAGTCGATCCTTGCGGTCCTCTGGTTGTATAGAGTTGTCGATCGTAACCGGCTACACGCCAGCATGGACAACTTGGATCATAAAACGTTGTACCCGGCATAAATGTTGCGGGCTGTCTGTAATCCACAAAGTGGCGTGACTTTCTTTCGAGCCATTCGGGATCCCAAATGGGATTACCGTCGTAGTCCTCAGGTGCTTGGTAGAAATCAGGATCGCGGAATGTGTAAGGTTTGTATGGACTGTCTAAACGTTCTCCCAGATTGGGAAAGCCGAAGTCGCCTGCGCCCAGTGCTTGAGATTGAATAGGAAAAGCAAGGAACAAGCCGACCACCAAAGCGCCTAAACTCAGTCTGGATAATAGATATTGAGCAGTCATATGGTTGGAGGGGACGTATAAAAAGGAGGTCAAGATAGCACAGACGCAAGAACCCCAAACTCTAACCGCTTGACAGCCATGTAATACAAGTTAATCGCAGTTTAATTACGAAACAATAGCGACTATGAGGCAATTAGTATTACAAGCACAACTCCAATTCCCCAATGAATCAGAAAGGGATAGAAGAATGACTTGGTTTTATATGCTATATGCCCAAACAGCAAGCCAACAAATAATGCGCATATGATCTCTAAGGTTGGTTTACCTAAATGAAATAACGCGAATGGAATAGCTTGAATTACGATTGCCCAAGATCCGAATTTCTTTGTCAGAGAAAAAAGCAAGAAGCCTCGAAAGAAAAATTCCTCTGCAAAATAATATGAACCAAGTGTGACCAATATAAATGCAATCACATTATCTTTTGGAATTCTTGCGAGGTAATACTCTTGGAACTCAGGTAGCAAAGACCATGAATAAACCATTGCTAAGATCAGAAAAGCTCCGACCAACGTCAGGCTAAATCTAAATGGCCACTTAGGCTTCTTGAATCCAAACGAAGTCAGTCTCTCGTTTGATGCAAGAAGGATTGCGATGGGAACAAGAAAAAGATAAGCCCAGTAATTAAGATAATAAAGTCTTGGATCAGAAACAATTGGAAAATTTGTTGTGAGAATTAGAAGGAGTATTGCTGTTATCAGAATTATAAATTCTTTTGAGATGCGCATGATTGGATTATACAGAAGAATTTGATCAGTATCGTTCACGGTAGAACGTGAAGTGTCACATGTCACAAGTCACAGGTCGCAAGAATCGTCACAAGTCACAGGTCGAAGGTCCTGCGACTTGTGACCTGCGACAAATCCTGTGACATGTGACCTAATTCCTCTCCCACACCTCCACATTTCCGATTCTATCAATCTTACTAAGTCCTGAGCGCTCCAGAATCGTTTGGCAGGTTTTTATTTTTCCAAATCCTAGTGTGAAAGGATGGAATTCAACAATCACCAATCTCAGTTTTCTGATCATTTCTTCATTCTCCTTGATAAATTCAGCCTCTCCTCCTTCGATGTCCATTACAATTGCGGTCGGCCTAAGGTCAGCCTCGGATTCAATTTCTTCCCACGATTTAACGGGGGACTGTGATGCACTTTTTAGATTTTCGCACGTTGCTTCCGGCCCAAGCATTGTGCTTTAAATAAAACTTTCCATTGCTTGATTTGATGGGTATGCAATTAAGTGTCTTGAATCTGCAATTATTATTGATTCCATTATGCTCAAGAATCGGAATTAGTTCAGGATTGGCTTCAATTACCAAATGTTTGGATTGATCAGCCAGTTTTTTGTTTAACATGCATGATACGGCTCCAACTCCTCCTCCAAGTTCCAAAACTCGGTCAGAACTCTTTATATACTTCGTTATCAGTTTCCTTTCCTGCAGTTCGTAATTCCCTGATACAAATTCTTCGATAACGTTGAAAGAGAAAAGATCAGTTGGAATACCGATCTCGCATCCATCAATCACGCATTTATCAGGAGGGGATTTAATGTTCTTCAAGCCAGTAATTGTGTTCAAGCTCCTTTTAAGGGCGCTTTGGGTCCAGTGAAGGAGAATAGGTGTTGGCATTGGAGTATCAGTATATTCTTCTTTCTTATAATAAATTATTTCTTTTTGTTCTTTT
>DCXE01000045.1:0-2991 GCA_002328295.1 Candidatus Peribacter sp. UBA2144
TCACTCGAAACACTTGAGCATGTACCTGATCCGCTTCACTTTCTTTTGGAATGCCACAGAGTACTCAAGGTCGGCGGAAAACTGATTCTTTCTTGTCCTCCCGCATGGTCAGAGTTGCCTCTGAGAGTGTATGAAAAGTTTTTCGAGAATCACGGCGAGGGCCCTCACAGATTTTTGAAAGTTTCTGAAGTTCTTCGTGCACTCAAGAACTGCGAATTCGAAGTAACCCATCACAGAGGTACTGTTTTCCTTCCGGTTGGACCTGCCAAACTCAAACAGTTAGTCGAAAAAGTGCATCTGAGTCTCCTCAGATTTATTGGATTTAACAGAATGGGCATACGCCACTTTTATATCGCGAAGAAAACCACAAGTCGGGATCCCGTTTGGGCAAAAATACATGAGGAGATCATCAGACCTGGATTATGCATGCATAGCGGCACATGCATCGGACTCTCTAAAGGAACTCTTAAGCTATCTGACCCTGACGGGAAGTGCCTGCCTGAACTTACAGGTATCGGATCAGTACCCGAGATTTGCTACGAAGCCTGCCCTGAAGTGAATCCATCTGAGTTTCCATCAAGCTCCATGCTTGGAGAATATAAGAGAATCGCAATCGCGCATCATAAGGACGAAGGAGTCAGATCGAATGCTGCAAGCGGAGGTATTTTGACCGGAACTCTGGTTCATCTGCTGGAAACCGGAAAGATCAACGGAGCAGTTGTGCTAAAGATGGATGAAACACGTCCATGGAGATCCGTTCCGACTATTGCACGAACTCGCGAGGAGATTCTTGCATCCGCACAGAGCAAGTACACAGTCACTCCCACTAATGTAATTCTTTCTGAGCTTGAAAACGAATCCGGCCCTCTTGCATACGTCGGTCTCCCCCATCAAGTACTAGCAATTAGGAGACTTAAGGAAATGAATCACCCATCAGTCAGTTCAATTAAATATATTCTGGGGCCGTTCTTTGGAAACGAGCTTTTCGGAAGCTCTGTAATAAGTTTCCTAAGGAAGTTTGAAGCCAAAAAGGAGGATGTAACCTCTCTTAGCTTCCGAGCAGGGCAGTGGCCCGGCCATATGGAAGCACATCTCCGGGATGGACGGGTTGTGAGCATGCCAAAGTTCCATGCGAATTACTTAATTCCATTTCACATTACAAAGAGCTCGCTTATTTCACATGACCTGACTAATGAGCTGACTGATATTTCCGGAGGAGATGCATGGGCTCCTGTTTATGAAGAGCGCGGGAGGGGTTTCTCCTTACTAATCACTCGAACTGAACAAGGTGATCAGATAATCAGAGATATGGAAGAGGCAGGTAAGCTTGAACTAAAAGAAATTTCTGAAGATGAAGCAATTAAAATGCAATCGCACGGACTCGACTTTAAAAAACGCGGAGCATTTCTACGAATTGAAAGAATGAGAAAGAGAGGAAAGCGCGTACCTGACTATAAGATGACTCCACCTCCTATAACTTTCAAACGAAAAGCATTCGAAGTGATTCTTGATTCGATCTTTTGGATTTGTAGTATGCCTCTAAGTAGAAGGCTTGCAGACCTGACTCCGAACTGGATTATCGGACCCCTATTCCAGCAAACCAGGAAGATTTGGAAAGCCTCTACAAAAAGAATTAAGAGATCCGGATTATAGTGATATCCTATCTATATGCTTTCTCTCATCATCCCCTGTTTCAACGAAGAAGGAGCGATAGAAGATATCGTAAAAAGATGCGATGCGGTGCTTCAGGATGAAGACGAAATCATTGTTGTTAACGACGGAAGTACAGACGGCACTTCGGAGATTCTGAACAATATGAATATTGAGAGATTGAGAGTAGTTAACCACAAAAAAAATACCGGCAATGGAGCTTCGATTATGAATGGTGTTTCGAATGCCCGTGGTGAATGGATCGCGACAATTGATGCAGACGGAACTTATTATCCGGAAGAAATTCCAAAGTTGTATCAGTTAGCTCTTTCCGGAGATGCAGATATTGTTACCGGACTTCGGAAGAGCCTAATGCAAGGACCTTTCTTGCACTCAAGAGCGCGCAACTTCTTAAGATGGCTGACTGAGCTCGCAGCCAATCAAAAAATTGCAGATGTTAATTCCGGACTCAAGATTGTTCGCAAGGAAGTAATTGAAAGATACCGCAAGTACATTCCAAAAAGATTTTCTCCTCATATTGTACTAACCATATGTGCAGGCAGAGATGGGTGCATCATACAGTACGTTCCTATCCAATATGGGCCTAGAATTGGCTTTAGCAAGCTATCTAGCGGTATCCACGGTCCTGCTAATTTCATTAAATTCATCCTTCTGATTTTCTGGACATGGATAAGAAAACCCAAAAAAGTAATTAAACAGGATTATTCTGCTTGACCTTCGATATTCATACATTAAAATTGCTTAGCTCTCTCCCGAACCACACTTCGCTCTTAAAGAGCTTCGCGTGGAGGGAGGCGAGAATCCTTTATCCCTTTGCGAATCTTTAAGTCGGCTTCTGCCTTCTTGCGTGGGGGTAGGAGTTGATTTTGAAAGCTCATTCACCCGTTCGACAGAGCTCAGGGTGAAGGCAGATCCTTCACATCATCGCAGAGTAGAGAAGCTTATAAAATCCTTCGGATTTTTACCTTCAATAATCAACACGCGCCTTCGGCGCTTTCAACAATCAACTTGTTGATAGTTGAATGTTGATTGTTGATTGTCATCCGTAAGGATTAATAACCTCGATACTATTTCTTTCGAAATATACTACATTTAAATTAAACTAACGTTTAACGACCTAAGTTAGGTCAAAATCTTTTTAAAGAGTTTGATCCTGGCTCAGAGTGAACGCTAGCGGTGCGCCTAACACATGCAAGTCGACTGTACTTCGGTACAGGGCGAACGGCTGAGTAACACGTTGGAACCTGCCCCGAACTCAGGGATAACCCGGCGAAAGTCGGGCTAATACCGGATAGTTCCCGCAAGGGTAAAGCTTTTGCG
>DCXE01000045.1:3348-36465 GCA_002328295.1 Candidatus Peribacter sp. UBA2144
GTTGGTGGGGTAATAGCCTACCAAGACTATGACGGGTAGCTGGTCTGAGAGGACGACCAGCCAGAATGGGACTGAGACACGGCCCATACTCCTACGGGAGGCAGCAGTGAGGAATATTCCGCAATGGGGGAAACCCTGACGGAGCGACACCGCGTGAAGGATGACACCCCTTGGGGCGTAAACTTCTGTTCTGAGGGACGAAATTTTTGACGGTACCTCAGGAGAAAGCACCGGCTAATTCCGTGCCAGCAGCCGCGGTAAGACGGAAGGTGCAAGCGTTACTCGGAATCACTGGGCGTAAAGCGTCCGCAGGCGACTTTTTAAGTCCGACATTAAAATGCGCAGCTCAACTGCGTAGTGTGCCGGAAACTGAAGAGATTGAGTCACCCAGAGGCATCTGGAATGCCATGTGAAGGGGTAAAATCCGTTGATCCATGGTAGAACGCCAAAAGTGAAGACAAGATGCTGGGGGTGTACTGACGCTCAGGGACGAAAGCGTGGGGAGCGAAGGGGATTAGATACCCCCGTAGTCCACGCCCTAAACTATGCGTGCTCGGTGTTGGGAGTTCAATCTTTCCCAGTGCCCCAGCTAACGCGGTAAGCACGCCGCCTGAGTAGTACGGCCGCAAGGCTAAAACTTAAAGGAATAGACGGGGACCCACACAAGCGGTGGAGCATGGGGTTTAATTCGATAATAAGCGGAGCACCTCACCCAGACTTGACATCCCGAGAACGTTCTAGAAATAGAGCAGTGCCGCAAGGAACTCGGTGACAGGTGGTGCACGGTCGTCGTCAGCTCGTGCTTTGAAGTGTACTGTTAAGTCAGCAAACGAGCGCAACCCTCATCCTATGTTGTTATTTCATAGGAGACTGCCGCCTCCAAGGCGGAGGAAGGTGAGGATGACGTCAGATCTGCGTGTCCCTTACGTCTGGGGCAACACCCGTGCTACAATGGCCGGTACAAAGGGCAGCGAACCCGCGAGGGGGAGCCAATCCCAAAAAACCGGTCTCAGTTCGGATTGAAGTCTGCAACTCGACTTCATGAAGTTGGAATCGCTAGTAAACGTGAATCAGCTACGTCACGTTGAATATGTTCCTGGGTCTTGTACTCACCGCCCGTCAACTCATGAAAGGCAGGGGCGCCCGAAGCACCTTTATTCTTCGGAAGAGGTACCACGGTGAAACTGCTGATTGGGAGTAAGTCGTAACAAGGTATCCGTAGGAGAACCTGCGGATGGAACACTTCCTTACCAGGGAATTTTTTACCCTGAGGGCCGCATAAGCGGTCTCGAAGGGTTCTCTGAAGAATATGCTCTGATTGATAGCAATTTAAATCATCATATTACTTGATTGCTCAGGTGCTATCAGCCTGAGAGCTCCTCTACTCTGCGATGGTGTGATCACCAACAATTGACAATTGACACGCTCCCCCGCTTTCGCGGGGTCGCTTTTAACAGTTAACAATTATTTTAAAAAGAGTTAATTGTTAAAAGGACGTGTAGCGCCCGTGTTAACTGTCAATTGTTTATTCGTGACACATTCAACTCCCTCATTCTTAATAAATTTCAAAAATGACTCAAGCTGTCCCCACATCTTATATTTTTCAACTTCGTGGCTATGTCCCCACAAGTGAAAATAAGGTTGGTCGGTTTTTTTGGCATATGTGAACATTTCTTTGGCAAGACTGAACCAACTTGTGCACGACTTGATCGAGATTCCAAGTTTTCTGATATCACCATATAACGCACGCATTGGACCGAAGTGATCAAGTGGATGCCACCACAAAGTCCACTTCTTCCTCCAAGGAAATGGAGTGATCTGCAAACTTGTTGGCATTGCCAAAGAGTCTGACGAACTAAACTTTATATTCTCCACAGTCCTTGCACCTTCAAACCCTGCATTTCTGACCATCTCCTTAACTTCTTTATTAAATAATCCAAACGGATAACAAAACGATTTACATTCCTCGCCTGTAATTCCTTCAATCCATTTCTTGCTCGATTCTATTTCCCACTTCGCTTCATCCAAGCTGACTTTTGTAAGTTTAGGATGTGTCATAGAGTGTGCACCAACTTCGTGTCGTGAATTCAAATCTTTAATCTGCTGGGCTTTAAGCATATCTTTGTTGTGTTGCTCCTCCGGACAAATATAAAAAGTCCCCTTGCAATCATATTTTTCAAGCAAGCTTGCAACTGCAAGATCCAATACATAGCCGTCGTCCCAGGAGGTCGTAAATAACATCAAGAAGGAGAGTACTGCAAAAATCCTTCGACCACCATTTCTTTCGCCTCTTCCTCAGTCACTCCTCTGGAGGTTAAGTAAAACAAATCTTCAGGATCAATTCTTTTTACGCTCGCCGAGTGACTGACTACCACATCATCATTTTTAATTTCCAAACCGGGAACCAAATCAACTTTCGCCTCCGGATCAAGCATCAAAAACTCCTCATTCAAGAATCCTTTAAATCCTTTACATCCTTTTTCAACTTCTAAAACTCCTTTGCAATTAATTCGAGAACTACCTTCGGCCACGCCCTTCAAAATAATATCCCCCTTACAATCCTTCTCCTCAAACTTACACTCAACATCAATATCCTGATCACAATCAACCGCATGAAACATTCCATTGATCTTTAGCTCTCCCCCCTCTTCGCATTTGCTTCTGAGTTTAAGCTGTCCGCCTTTTGCAAAGATTTTTAAATCAATCTTCTCGCCTTTTTTCACAAGTACTTCAATCTTCGCATCGCAGGAATCCAGATTTATAGTCTTCGAAGATACGACCACCAAGTGGACTTTTTCATCCGCATTACGAGATGAGCTGATTTCTATGGCCGATTGTTTAATGGTCTTATGAGCCATGATTTTGTTGGCATTATATGGTACAATAATCTGATGGGTATTGAACCATTAAATGTAAGAGTTACTCCCGGCACAGAGGCAGATACAGCCAAATCTGATGCAACGAGAGAGCAAAACTCTGAAACGTTACAGATATCTGTGCCAGAAGCAATGTTTGCGCCAGTAAATGGTCTTGTTACAGCCATTGCTGATGGAAATAAAGGATTAATTTGAACAACTTTGGAAAGAACCGACGGTCCTAAACTATGTGACGCTATCGGATATCTGCCGGAAGATTATCAAGATGCACTAGCAACATATCTAAGGGAGATGTGGGAAGGAGCAGAACTGGGATCCTTGGGTGAAATTATCAAAAAATTATATGCAATATTGGGATCCGGTGCTGTATTGGCACTAACTGCACTTATTGAAGAAATGAAACTAAAAGAATTTCCTCCAGAAGTTAAAAAGCGAAGGAGTGGTGGAGATAGAGGTATAGATGAATATATATAAACTTTAGGCTTTTGCCAAAAGCAATTCCAAAGAAAAAGGAGTAGAATGTCTTGATGTGAGCGAACAACTCAGACTTGACTTTGAGGCGGCAGAAAAGGCTTCGACAAGTTTAGAAACTAGAAGCCAAGATTTTGATGAAAGCGGGAAAAGAATCTGGCACAAGCAACGCCGGTATAGAAATCAAATAGATTGGATTCTTGAAGTGTACTATCACCGACTAAAGAAATTTGATTACGACCATGAAAAAGCTAGAGCGAGCATGATAGAAGATGGATATTTAACACGTAATCCTAAACATGATCCAACGGATCCAAATAGTCTTGAATTCACTCCAAACGATGCTAAACAGCCATGGGCAAAGAAGCTGCGCAAAAAATCACCCAACCGCTCCCTCCATTTCAACTCCTCTACAAACTCCAGGTAACATTTTAGCCCACAGATCCTTCCATCTCTAATTCGATCAACCTATTCATCTCAACCGCATATTCAAGCGGAAGAAGTCTGACTATGGGATCCATGAAGCCATTTACAATCATTGCTTTTGCCTCCTCTTCCGCAATTCCCCTCGAAGTTAAGTAGAATAAATCTTCTGCACTGAGCTTTCCGACTCTAGCTTCATGTGCAATTGTCACATCATTATTTCTTAACTTTATGTCGGGAATTGTATCGGTTCGACTTAGGTCATCCAGAAGCAGGGCATCACATTCCACACTGACTACAGAGTTGCTCGCATTCTCTCCGATTTTAACTAAGCCACGGTAAGTACATGTGCCCCCTGCTTTTGAAACTGACTTTGACACAATCTTTGATGATGTATGCGGTGCTGAATGTATTACTTTCGCGCCCGTGTCTTGCCATTGTTCACCTGACGCGAAGGCGACTCCAAAGTGATCGCTTCTCGCCCCTTCGCCTGCCAGAACTGAACACGGATAGAGCATAGTAACTCCCGCTCCTAAGTTTCCTCCGACCCATTCTATAACTGCATCTTTTTCTACAATCGCCCTCTTCGTATTTAAGTTATATGTATCCTTGCTCCAGTTTTCAACTGAACTGTATCTAACCTTCGATCCTTGCTTTGCATAAATCTCAACGCATCCGGCATGAAGACCCTTAGACCCAAATTTTGGCGCTGAGCATCCTTCTATGTAATGAACTTCTGCACCTTCATCAACAATAATCAGAGTATGTTCAAACTGTCCCATGTTCGGGGCATTCATTCGAAAGTAAGCTTGCAGTGGCTCTGTTACAACTACTCCCTTGGGGACATAAAGGAATGTTCCGCCTGACCAAACGGCACCATGAAGAGCTGCGAATTTATGATCTGAGTTTGGCACGCATTTCATGAAATATTCTCTGACCAAAACCGGGTGTTCTTTGACCGCATCATCCATATCCATGAAGATGACTCCTGACTTTTCCCACTCTTCTTTTAAACTGTGATAGATAATGTCGGATTCATATTGCGCACCAACACCAGCAAGCCACTTGTGTTCCGCTTCCGGTATTCCGAGCTTCTCGTAAACTTCTCTTATGTGATCCGGAAGCTCTCCCCAATCATCAGTTGCATCAATTCCCGTCGGTGCATAGTAAGTGATATTATCTAAATTTAAACCTGAAAGGTCCGGACCAAATTTTGGAAGGCTGATTGACTCGTATTTACTAAGTGAGTCCTCTCTGTGTCCTCGCATCCATTTAGGCTCATTTTTATCTGACGATATCTGATGCAAGAGATCGGAATTTAGGCCTTTTTGGAGAAGAGTGGATGGCACGTTGTCTGGACCACAGATTACACAGATTACGCAGATTACGCAGATATTTTATTAAGAATAACACCCGGCAAACGCACTGTTTGAGATCGAAAGCACCACCTTGCAAGTTCCTTAAAGCAAGAACGAATTGGATGAGGCTCTCCCGCTCAAGGCCTCTAACTCTGAGTGCATCCAATTCGTTCTGCACACTATAGAAGCTCTAATTGTGCTTTCGAGCGAGTTTGCGTTTGCCTTGATCTTTTCTTTGCTTCTTTCTTTTGCATCAAGGTAAAAGAAAGAAGAAAGACATTGATAATTAAGCCAAAAAGCTCATAATTGAGGCTCTTGAACCTAAATTGCCGAAATGTACGTTTTATGCTATAATTACACTAAATAATGAACTCAGAAAATGTATCTTCAGAGGCTCCCAAAGCTCATATCTTGAAGCGATTGGCCAATCGAGTATGGATGATATTAAGATATAAAGTTCTCCCCTTCTGCAAAAGGAGATGGAAGCTTTTGACTGTTTTAACAGTAATAATCGTGCCATTCCTTCTTCTGCTCATATGGATCTTTGCACCGGAGAGTCCAGAAGTCGTTATGGCAACCGCGGAAAGGAGTGATTTGGTACAGACTGTTGAAGCTGTTGGAACCGTAATTTCGGAAAAGGACTTAAAACTCAGATTTCCACTAACAGGCGTCGTTGGAAAGGTGCTAATTGAAGAAGGCGACAGTGTTGAGGAAAACCAGGAGCTTGCTCATCTAAGGAACGGAGCTCTGAAGGCAGATGTGACTGCAGCACAAGCAAGTCTTTCATCTCAATCAGCTCAACTTAAGGAGCTAAAAGAAGGAACTCGTCCGGAAGATATTCTTATTCAGGAAGCAGAGGTTGAAAACAAGAAGGCGGCTCTTGAGTCCGCGTACGCAACCTTTAATGGAGCCAAAGAGAAGCTGGAAAAATTGAACATGGAAGCCAAGATAAGCTTGTCTGGGTATGTTTCAACAGCAAGCAGTGAAACGTCTGAGCAGCTGACAGAAATCAGATCAGCCTTAAGAAAGATAGAAGATGTCTTAGAGGATTCAGCATTAAACCGTGCTGCCACATATAACGAGCCTACTGATTTTGAAATGCTGACAAGAAAAAAGGCAAATGCAATACACCAGATAGAACAAATGATTAAATTACTTCCTTCAAATTTCAAAGACTACAAAGAAGCAATAAGCAAACTGAGGGAAGTGCGAGATACGACCGCGGAAGCGTCCCAAACTATTTCAAAAATGTATTCATTCGTTGCAAATATGAAGCTGTATCACAACTATGATTTCAGCGACCGAGAAACTCATAAAACAACATTAACTACGCAAAGTAATACAGTTCAAGATGCGTTATCCTCTCTCGATTCTACTCTCAAGACAATGCGCGATGCATCAGCCGATTACGACACGCAGATTGCAAGTGCCCAGAGCACAATAGAAACTTCCCAGGCAGATATTCAAACCTACGAAGCATCTCTAAGGAAGCAGGAAGCCGAGCTTGCAAAGAAGAGGGCAGGAGCCAGGCCTACAGAAATTCAAGCTCAGCAAGCAAGAGTGAATCAAGCATATGCCGAATTGAATCGTGCAAAGGCAAAGCTTGAAGACACTATTATCAGAGCCCCAATTGCTGGGGCAATAACAAAAGTTAATCTGAAAGAGGGCGAATTTACAGGCGGACTGGATTTGAATGAGTTTGCCCTGAGTATGTTAGGCGCTTCTCCTTACAGAGTTGAAATGTTTGTTGCAGAGATTGACATACCGAAAGTTAAATTGAGCCAAAGCGGGTCAATTGATTTGGATGCGTTCCCGAACGAAGAGTTTGTAATGAAGGTAAGTGAAATCGATCCGACCGCGACTGACAAAGATGGAGTATCCAAATACCGCGTTAAGCTGGACTTCCCTGAGCAAGATATGAGATTGAAGATAGGAATGACCGGAGATGCGGAAATTTATACTGACTTCAGGAAAGACGTTGTGCACATACCAGGCAGGGCCGTCTTTACGGACGAAAAGGGAGATGAAATTGTGAAGATATTAAAAGACAATAAAGTAATCGAAAGGAAGATAAAAACCGGAATGGAAGGAGAAGGCGGTGACGTGGAAGTAATTGAAGGTATCAATGAGGGTGAGACGATAATTCTATTAATTAAGGATTAACAATTAACAATTGACAATTAACACGCTCGCTACGCTCGCTCTTAACAACCAATATACAATCTTACGTCTTACGTCCTAAATCCTACGTCCTAATCAACTGCGCTACTGAGTTACTGCGCTGAATAACATGACCGCCACCAATAACGACTTCAACGGCAACGGAAAATCTCCCCTGATAGAAACTAGTAAATTATGTAAATCATATTTCAACGATGAACTGGAAACGAAAGTGCTTTTTGATATCGATCTGACAATTAATAAAAACGAGTTTGTGGGAATCATGGGACCATCGGGTTCCGGAAAATCAACACTGATGCACATACTCGGATTTTTGGATCATCACACTGGCGGAGAATATCTCTTCCACGGCAAGCATGCACAAGAGATGGATGAAGATACACTCGCAAAAGTCCGCGCAACAAGAGTGAGTTTCGTCTTCCAGGCTTTTAACCTGTTGCCGCGCGCATCAGTCCTGCAAAATGTAATGTTGCCTTTAATTTATCACCCAACTATCCCCGCATCCGAACGCCTGGAAAGAACAAAAAAGGCAATTGAGGCTGTAGATCTAACCGATCACTCTGATTATTTGAGC
The DNA here is from genome assembly GCA_002328295.1 of Candidatus Peribacter sp. UBA2144. Classification (GTDB taxonomy): domain Bacteria; phylum Patescibacteriota; class Gracilibacteria; order Peribacterales; family Peribacteraceae; genus UBA2144. Next base: position 11,232 of record DCXE01000045.1, read on the forward strand.
AATCAATTATCCGGAGGTCAAAAACAGAGAGTGGCAATAGCAAGAGCTCTCGTAACCGAGCCGGAGGTTATATTTGCAGATGAACCGACAGGAAACTTGGACTCAGCATCTGGAATACATGTGATGCAAGCGCTTCAGGAACTGCATTCAAACGGACACACGATCATTCTTGTAACTCATGAACAAGCAACAGCTGAGCATGCAGATAGAATTATTGAATTGTTTGACGGAAGAATTACAAAAGACACGAGTAAGTTTAAAACCAGGAAGGCAAAGAAGGAAGATTCCCTTAAGAAATAATGATTACAACCAGTCACTCGTCGCTAGTCACTAGTCACTGGTCACGCCAGCTGACGAGCGACGAGAGACAAGTGACTAGCGACATTCCACTTCACCAATAACATGCTAATTCGCGATTTATTTTCGACAGCGAGTAAGGCCGTCACTGTTAATCGGATGAGATCACTCCTGACTATGTTGGGGATCATAATTGGAGTCGGAGCAGTCGTTTTGATGACCGGGGTTGGGAAAAGTATTGAGGGAGTAATCCTCGGACAAATTGACTTCATGGGACCCAAAACCATGGCGATATTTCCCGGAAATGATGGGCCTGAAGGCGGAAGCACCACTATGCGTCCGGACTTCGATGCACTTACATTCTCTGATGCAGAGGCGCTGGAGTCTCTCACTACTGTAAGTAGCGTTGCCCCCGCTGTTATTGTCCCAGGAAATGCCCGATATGGCAGAGAGGAAGCAGACCCTAGGATTATCGGGGCTTCTCCAAATTACTATTTGAATCAGAATATAGAAACTGCAGAGGGAAGATTTCATGATCAAAGAGACGAGGAGTCCTCTAACTATGTTGTAGTAATTGGATCGGAGATTGCGGATGATTTGTTCTTTGGAAGAAATGCAGTCGGCAAAAGAATCGAAATTGCCAACAGAAAGTTTACGGTTATAGGAGTTTTGAAACCGATTGGAATGGTCTTCTTCCAAAATATCGACGACAGAATCATCATTCCCCTTTCAACTGCAATAAACATGACTGGAAGAAAGCACGCAGATATGTTTTCTCTCCAATCAACTAACGGATTTGAAATAGCATTCGAAGACGTCAGGGCCTTGCTCAGACAGCGCCATGGGATCACTCCTCCGGAAGATGGATCAACTGATAATGACGACTTTCTTGTTAGATCTGCAGCTCAGGCAGAGCAAGTTCTGGGCACGGTTTCGATAAGCCTGACTGTATTTATCACGATGATTGCAGGAATTTCGCTCTTCGTTGGGGGAATTGGGATTATGAATATAATGCTTGTATCTGTTACTGAGCGTACAAGAGAAATTGGGCTAAGGAAGGCAGTCGGAGCAAAAAGAAGAGATATACTGCTTCAGATACTTATCGAGTCTGTATTTCTGACTTTGATTGGAGGCCTTATCGGAATCGCGATTGGAATAGGAATAGATTTTCTTCTGGCAAAAACCGTTGAAAAGTTTTTAGGTGAGTATCAGTTTGCAATAAGTGTAGGAGCAATATTCTTAGCCCTTGCAATGGCAACTGTTACAGGAATTGCTTTTGGAATCTATCCTGCAAGGAAGGCATCTAAATTACATCCAATTGAAGCGTTGCGTTATGAGTAAAACAAGTTCCCACCAGCCACAGGTCACACGTCGCAAGTCGCAAGACCTGTCACAAGTCACAAGTCATATATCCTGTGACTTGCGACCTGCGACTAATCCTGTGACCTGTGACTTTATACCTGTGACCCCCAACAGTCCTACAACTAATAATAAATAATGCTACTGTCTGACACAATTTCGGCTGCAATGGAGGGACTCCACCGTTCCCGCCTCAGATCGATGTTAACAACGCTCGGAATCGTAATCGGAGTTGGCTCTGTTGTTCTAATGGTTTCTGTTGGAGCAAGTTTTGAACGTTATATCCTGGATCAGGTTGAAAGTTTTTCGGGAGATACGTTTGAAATTCATGCAAAGGGAGTTCAGGACATTGGAAAGGATGTATTAAGCATTACATTTGGAGACCTTGAAGCTATAAAAGATCTAACTACTGTGCAAAATGTAGCACCCGCAATCTTTTTGACTGACCGGATCAGTTATGGACGCGAAGAGATAGCACCATTTATTTTTGGAACGACCAAAGAAATATTTATTAACTGGTCGCTGAAGATTGATCAGGGAAGATTGCTCACGGACGGAGATGATAAGGGCGCCAAAAGTGTGACCGTCCTTGGTTCACAAGCTGCTGAAGATTTATTCCCTAACGAGAATCCTTTGGGCAAAAAAATAACTGTCGGCTCACGTAAATTTACAGTTGTCGGAGTTATAGAAGCCATGGGCTCGCCGTTAGCTGAACAAATGGACTCAATTGTCTATGTGCCGTTCTCTGTAGCCAAGGCGATACAGGGGCGTAGTACTTATATTGACTACATAGCTCTGCAATCGAAGGGCGGTGATAATGAACTGACGAGAAGGGACATCGTCGCTCTGCTTAGGCAGAGACACAACATAGATAATCCCGAAGATGACGGAGATAAGGATGATTTTTACGCGCGTTCTTTTGAGCAGGCAATGGAGATCATCAATACCGTGACGATGAGTATTACGCTATTTCTAGGGCTCATCGCAGGCATCTCCCTTTTGGTTGGAGGAGTAGGAATCATGAACATCATGCTTGTGTCTGTTACCGAACGTACGAAAGAGATAGGACTAAGAAAAGCAGTTGGCGCACGCAGAATAGATATACTTCTTCAGTTCCTTTTGGAAGCGATTGTTCTTACTTTGATTGGAGGAGTAATCGGAGTTATTGGAGCCATCGGTTTGGGACTTCTTATGACAGCAGTTGCAAACAAGCTTTTGGGAGGCATCACTTATGCAATTACACTGACTTCAATTCTACTTCCTTTGATTACTGCAATAGTTGTAGGACTTATTTTTGGAATTTATCCGGCAAGGAAAGCAGCCAAACTTAGTCCAATTGAAGCAATGGGGTATGAATAAAGATATCGGCTTGCATTCATAACATCACTCAGGTAACAATAACTATGTATTCTATTATTTTCCCCTTTTGTATATGTTTTTTGATGACGAACCATGTTGCGGCGACGGTACATGCGCACCAGGAAGTGACGATGCAGGTGCAGGTGCAGGAGATGACGGAGCAGCAGGCGGAGATGATGCCGCACCTCCTCCTGTAGAGGAGCCATCAGCAGATGCTCCTGCGGAGCCCGAAGTTCCTGCTTAGGCTATTTACGAAAAATAGTTCCCGTCCGAGAGGCGGGGCTTTTTTTTCGTTGCTAACATTCTCATACAAATTAACAGCACGCGTAATCTTCAATCAAACATCAATTTGAAATGGCATGAATATCATGCAAGCTTCCCCTCCTATGAATCTACTTTCTGCACTTAAACCGACAAAAGATCTTAACGGAACAGTATCACCATTTATTTCTGAAGAACCCGATCATGAATTTCTTTCGGAAGAATTTTCCGAAGATGCTCCGGAAGCTCCAGCTCCAGATGATCTGCAAGCGCATGTAGTTAAGATTCATAGAAATACAAATCAAAAACTGATTATTGTTACTCACGACAAAACTTTGCTCTGCTTAAAACGAAATCTTTCAAGGCTCGGGAAGAATGAATGGATTGCTCCGCTGTCTACAGTACTCACAATTATCCTTGCGCTAATAACCGCAGACTTCCGTGGTGCTTTTGGACTGGGTGCTGCTGAATGGAAAGCTATGTTTGTTATCTCCGGCTTTATTACCACCGGCTGGTTAGCTCATACAATGCGTAAATCCATCAGATCACTTAGTATGAATGAGGTTGTATACAACACAGTTGAGCAATTAGGAGGAAAAGCTATAAGCTAATAGGTGAAGATTTTCATAGTATTCCGTCGTTTTAAGGGGTATAATGAGTTTCAACAATGCTTTTATTAGTCCGAATTCAGCAATGGGAAGAGCGAGCGGCCAAACCTGAGCCGCATTTCTCACAATTGCTCAGAAACCTGCATGAACAGCTTAAGGGAGCCAAAATCAGCTTCGAGTTAGCTTCGATCAACCAGCATATCTATTTCTTTTTAAATGTCCCAAATCAATTGAAGGAGCTAATGGTCGGACAGATTTATGCCATTTATCCTGATGCTGTTATAGAAGAAGTTGATGGAGATTATGCTAACGCGAAAGCCATTTCTGGTTCTGTAATGCTTTCGGCTCAGCTTGGAATGCGCCGTCCGGATATTTACCCCTGGAAGAGATTTGATGAATTTGAAGGAGACAGCCTTGCAGGATTGTTCACTGTAATGAGTAAATCTGAGGAAGGCCAACAGCTTTGGGCACAAATTGTAATGAAGCCGATTGATGATAACTTCAGTTTTAACTTAAGGCGCACTGTTAAATCATTCGTAAATAGATTCAGGAAACTTATAAGGTTCAGAGATTTTGTAAAAGCGCGCGGACAAAAAGGGTTCAGAAAGCGTGAAAAAGATGGTCTCGCACAGAAAGCAGAAGAAAGACAATATAATGTCGCCGTGCGTGTTGCCGCAATTGCAAAGAATCAGGAAAGAGCACAGGGGCAATTGAATGCTCTGACTCAAGCCTATGCGCAGTTCAACACTTTGGATTACAACGGATTTAAAATCTGTAAAAAGTCGAAAAATGAAGCTGCGCTTAAGCGATGGCAAGCTCGATTGATGGATGATGCTTCATGGATGGGAATTTCGGAAGCGGCCGCTGTGTATCACTACCCTGACCCTGATATTGTTCCGCATATAGTGCACGTTATGGCCAGGAGATCGGAACCGCCTTTGGACTTGCCAAAATCTGACGGTTCGGACGTTGTTCCTTTTGGAAAATCCAACTATCACAACCAACAAATCCCATTTGGACTTTTGCGAGCTGACCGTGCCCGCCACCTTTATGTAGTTGGAAAATCTGGTACCGGTAAGTCAAAGATGCTTGAGCTTTTGATAGCCACTGACATTAAAGCCGGAAAAGGAGTCTGTGTAATGGATCCTCATGGAGATTTGGTAGATGCCGTTATTAAGCACATACCAAAGGAAAGAGTTGAGGATGTAATCTACTTTAATCCGATGGATACGGAGTTCCCAATTGCGTTTAATCCTATGCAAGCTGTGGATCCGAAACTCAAACTGAGAGTTACTATCGGTTTTATAGAGATCTTTAAGAAGCTTTTTGGAGCAAACTGGACACCTCGCCTTGAGCATGTGCTTAGGCAGACAACACTGGCGCTTTTGGACTCGGAGGGCACTACTGTGTTCTCCATTTTAAAAATGCTTTCGGACAAGAACTACCGCCAAAAGATTGTCGCGAAAATTGAGGATGCGGTAGTAAAGAACTTCTGGGTAAATGAGTTCGCGGCATGGAGTGAAAAATTTGATAACGAGGCGATTACGCCTCTTTTAAATAAAGTTGGACAATTGGTATCTACAAATCTGATCAGAAACATCATCGGACAACCATACAATACGTTTGATATTCGCCAGGTGATGGATAACGAGAAGATAATGCTTGTTAAACTCAATAAAGGACTTCTGGGAGAAGAAAATGCCGCTCTCTTGGGTGCAATGCTAATTACAAAGATCGAGCAGGCAGCTCTGGAACGTGCCGACACTCCCGAAGAGGAACGAAAAACTTTCTATCTTTACTGCGACGAGTTCCAATATTTTGCAACTGATACTTTTGCAGAGATTCTTTCTGAAGCCAGAAAATATAAATTGTCTTTGACTGTAGCTCATCAGTACATGGGACAATTGATTGATAAAGTTCGAACAACGGTATTTGGAAACATCGGAACAATCGTAAGCTTCCGTGTTGGAGCGGAAGATGCGGGGATTTTGGAGCAAGAATTTAATCCCATTTTCAAAGTCCGCGACATTATTAACCTCGCGGTAAGGGAGTTCTATATTAAGATGAGCGTGAAGGGAGAAACACGTGATGCATTCTCGGCAACTACAATGGATTGTACAACTCCCAAGGATTCCGAAAGTAATAAAGATGCGATAATTGAATTCTCTCGCAAGACATTCTCCAAGCCCAAGGATGAAGTGGAAGATCTGATGAGGAAATGGGACGAAAGCGGAGGGGACATCTCTCAAGAAGCTTGGTACAGCGGTGCATTAGATGAGGATTTCGCACCTCCCATAGTATAAAAGGCATGCTGAGCCCGTCGAAGTATGCTCCGCCAATAGTCTGAGTGTCATCCTGAGCCCTGTCGAAGGATGACACGCCTGCCATGGTTCGACATAGCTCACCATGACAGGCTATTTTTGATATACTTTTAACCCGATGTCCAATTGCACCCAATGCAACCTCCAATTCGAACTCTCTGACAAAGAACTAGAGTTTTTGAGGCACGCTTCGCCCGAATACAATGGAGTTAAGTATGAAATCCCTCCCCCATCGCACTGCCCGCAGTGCAGAGTACAGAGGAGGATGGCATGGAGGAATGACAGATCATTTTATAAGAGTAAATGTGACGCGACTGGAGAAGAAATGATCTCGCTTTATCCCAAAGGAATGCCTTTCAAAGTTTTTCACTCTGACTATTGGTGGAGTGATAAGTGGGATCCGCTTGAATTCGGACAGGAGTATGACTTTAACAAACCGTTCTTTGCACAATGGGAGGAACTGATGAACAGAGTGCCAAGAAGAAATATGGATCTGGTAAATTGCCAGAACAGCCAGTACTGCAACTACTGCGGAGACGACAAGAACTGCTATTTGGACATTGCAGGAGAAGCTAATGAGGATTGTTACTACAATTTGTTTACTAAGTATTCTAAGAACTGTGCTGACTGCACGTTCGCGTATCATTCGGAGCTTTGTTACGAATGTATTCAGGTTTATAACTGCTACAACGTTCGTTACGCGATGTATATGGATGGGTGTTCTGAGAGTGCCTTTTGTTTTGACTGCAAAGGATGCAAGAACTGCATGCTTTGCGCTAATTTGAGGGATAAACAGTATTACATTCTTAATGAGCCTCATTCGAAGGAAGAATACGAAAAGAAACTGGAGGAACTTAAACTCAATTCTTTCGAATCTATTCTCCACGTATTTGATATCTGGAAAAAGATGCGACTCGAGAAAGGCATCTACCGTGACATGGTGAATATTAATTGTGAAAACTCTACAGGAAATAATCTGAAGGACTGTAAAAATTGTTTTAACTGCTACAATGCAACTAACTGTGAGGATTGCGCATACCTTTATGATGTTCTTGATGCGAAAGACTCTCAGGATTTAAACTATTCTCTTTATAAACCAGAAGTTGCTTACGAATTAATCTCAACTCTTAACATGCGCTTCTGCGCATTCAGCATGGCAACGCATTATTGCAGCAAATCATTTTATTGCGACTTATCTGATAACTCGCATGACCTGTTTGGATGCATTGGAATTAATCATGGCAAGTATTGCATCTTAAATAAACAATATTCTCAGTCTGAGTATGAGGAACTTGTTCCAAGAATCATTGAGCACATGAAGTCGACCAGAGAATGGGGTGAGTTCTTCCCGGTAAACTTAAGCCCAAGCGCATACAACGAAACTGTTGCGCAGGAATACATGCCTTTGACCAAGGAGGAAGTTGCTTCGCGGGGTTTTAATTGGAGAGAAATGGAAGAAGACATCGGAGAAGTGGAAAGAACTATCCCGGCAGAACAATTACCAGATACGATCGAGGAGATTCCGGACGATATCTTGAACTGGGCAATAGTCTGCGAGGAATCGAAGAAGCCCTTCAGAATTGTAAAACAGGAGCTTGCCCTGTATAGACAACTCAAGATCCCCGTACCCCGCAGAAGCCCTTTACAAAGGCATAAAGACCGAAATGCTCTGAGGAACCCACGCGGCCTTTGGGAGCGCAAATGCGGCAAATGCGGGAAGGATATGCATACGAGTTATGGCCCTGAGAAGCCGGAAACCGTGTATTGTGAGGAGTGTTACCTAGCTGAGGTATATTAATGCCCCCTGTATGTACATTGTACATACAATAGAAATTGAGTGAATGAGGTATACTAGCCACCAATGCCCTCCTGCCAAAAATGCCAGGCTGAATTTCAGATTCATGACGATGAGCATGCGTTCTTAAAAAAGATAACATTCAAATTTGGTGATAAATCTTATAACCCACCTGAGCCCATCTATTGTCCCGAGTGCAGAATGGTAATTCGCACATGCCACAGGAAAGAATGGAATTTCCACAAAAATAAATGCGCAATAACCGGTAAAGATTTAATTTCTTTGTACGCGACTGAGCCGCTTTGGGGGAAACCCTACACAGTTTATGCAGAAGACATTTGGGTTGGGGATGATCTTGATCCAATGAAGTATGGAAGGGAGTTTAATTTTTCTTGCTCCTTCTTTGAACAGTTTGCCGAGCTTCTAAAAGACGTTCCACGCCGTTCCATGTGCACAGTTGATAATCAAAATTCTGAATTTACAACCGGCGCAGGCTACTGCAAGAACTGTTATTTGATAAATTCGTCTGAAAATTGCGAAGATTGTTATTACGGCAAGCTTTTTCAGGATTGTTCCGACTGCATCGACTGCTCATACATTTACAATTGTGAACTTTGCTACGAAAGCTTCTTCCTACAAAGGTGTTACCACTGTCTATATCTGCTCCACAGCCAAAACTGTCAGGATTGCCATTTTTCAACCAATTTGAATGCATGTAAAAACTGCTGTCTTTGCTCAAATCTGCATCAAAAAGAGTATCACTTCCGCAATGAACCGCTTTCTAAAGAAGAGTATGAGGCAAAAGTAAAAGAATTCATGGGATCACATGAGAAGATGAACAAAATGCGCGAGGAGCTAATGGAAATTTACGAAACCCAAGTTCACAAATACTCAAATATAGCTAATTCAAAAAATTGCACAGGTGATCACATAGAAAATTCTAAAAATTGTTTTGACTGTTACGACATGACCGAGAGTGAGGACTGCAAATATGTTCAAGTCGGGTTTCAAGTGAAGGACAATTACGATTGTTCGAACATGTATATTAAACCGGAGCTTTGTTATGAAGTTCTGGGAACAATTGAAGTCTTTAACTGCGCTTACAGCATCTTTGTTTTCAACTCACAAAACATGTTGTACTGTGATTACTGTTATCACTGCAATGATTGCTTTGGATGCTCGGGGCTGACTAGAAAGAAGTTCTGTATTTTCAATAAACAATATTCCGAAGATGAATATAACGAGCTTGTGCCAAAAATTATTGAACATATGCAAGCGAACAACGAATGGGGGAAGTTCTTTTTGCCGGAATACGCACCATTTGGATACAACGAGAGCGTAGCTCAGGAATACGTGCCTTTGACTAAGGAAGAAGCGAAAGAGAAGGGTTATTTATGGAGAGAATTGAAGGATGATATTCCTAAGGTGGAAAAAACTATTCCTGCGGATCAATTGCCGGACAGAGTTGAAGACATTCCTGATGATGTCCTGAATTGGGCTATTACAAGCCAAAAATCAGGCAGGCCATACCAGATCCTTAAGCCCGAGCTTGCCTTCTACAGAGGCCAAAACCTTCCTCTCCCCCGCCTTCACCCGGACGAACGCTATTCGCGCAGGTTGGAGCTCAGAAATCCGCGCAAATTATGGGATAGAAAGTGCGATAAGTGCGAGAAGGAAGTCTCGAGTACATACCATCCTTCGCGATCTGAAAAAATATACTGCGAACAATGTTATTTGACAGAAATATATTAAAATGACCCGATCGCTACGGATGGCAAGTGCACCCGCCTGCCCACCGTAGCTCGAAGCGAAGCGTAGAGCGTAGGTGGGAGAAGATTTATTGCGAGACTTGTTACTTGGAAGAAGTCTATTGATAGCCACTTGTCTGAACCATGATTAAAAGGATTTATGGATAGACAGGATTAAGGATCTTTCCATGTAATCAAGTTAATCCTGTAATCATGTGAATCAAGGTTCAGACAGGGGTATACTGATAGTCCGTGCAAAAAGCCTGCTCCAAGTGCGGCACTGGATTCGAGATCACGCAAAGTGATCTGGATTTTTATGACAAAGTCTCCCCAATGTTTGGAGGAAAGAAATGCATGATCCCACCTCCAAAATTATGTCCAGATTGCAGATTGCAAAGAAGGGTGGCATGGAGAAACGAACGGTTTATGTACAAACGAAAATGTGATGCGACAGGTAAAGATATTATTTCAATGTATCCTCCGGATTCTCCATTTAAGATCTATGAACAAAGTGTTTGGTGGAGCGATAGCTGGAACGCGCTTGATTATGGCAGAGACTTTGATTTTAACCGTCCGTTTTTCGAACAATTCCGTGAACTACAATTGGAAGTGCCTCGTCTTGCGCTCGTAAACAAGAATAGCCACAACTCTCAATATACTAATCATGCTGGAGATAACAAAGATTGCTATCTTTCTGCAACCATATTTGAATCTGAGGATATTTATTATTCCGATTGGGTTATAGATCATTGTCGAGATCTGGTTGATTGTTCTTATGTGATGGAAGGATGTGAACTGTGCTACGAAATATATTACGGATGGGGCTCATATCAGGCATTCTTCAGTGAATTTACAAAGAGGTGCCAAAACATTTGGTTTTGTTATGACTGCATGAACTGCAAGCATTGCTTCTTATGTTCAAACCTTAGAAACAAAGAATATTGTTTCGAAAACAATCAATTAACAAAGGAGGAGTACGAAAAAAAGATTAAGAGCCTTCTTCCATGGTCGCATTCGAACCTGAAGGAATATAAAACTAAGTACATTAAAATGAAGGAAGGGCAGGCTGTTCATCCAGCTATTTATCAGGTTCAATCTTTGGACTCTAGTGGAGATCTTTTATTTCAGACAGAAAACTGTCAACACTGTTTCGATATTATCGGATCAAAAGACTGCAGATACTGCCAAAGTGTAATAGACGTTAAAGATTGCTTGGACATATATCACGTTGGATGGGCGGAGTTAATGTATGAATGCCATGCAATCAGCAACGGATACCAATGTTTTGCGTGTCACTTCACATATGACAACTCAAATTCTATCTACTGCGATTGTACTCAGAATTGCAAAAATGTATTTGGATGCTGCAGTTTGAATCAGCAGGAATATTGCATAATGAACAAGAAGTATTCCAAAGATGAGTACAACTCTCTTGTACCAAAGATTATTGAGCACATGCAAAATACAGGTGAATGGGGGGAATTCTTCCCAATGGAGTATTCACCGTTTGCTTACAACCAGTCCAGAGCACCCGAATTTATTCCAATTACAAAAGAAGAGGCTAAATCCAAAAACATCAGATGGTCCGATTATGTTCCACCCGCTCCGGATTCCAATAAAACAATACTTGCCAGCAATCTTCCCGAAATGACTTCTGACATTCCCGATGATGTACTCGATTGGGCAATCAAATGCGAAATTACATCAACCCCTTATCAGATAATTCGAAAAGAATTGGAGTTCTATAGGAAATCCGGACTTCCCATTCCACGCAGACACCCCAATCAACGTTATATTGATCGAATTTCTATGAGGACCCCATGGAAACTCTTTAATAGAAAATGTGATAAATGCAGTAAGGAAATCGAGTCTACGCATAGCCCCGAAAAACCCGAGAAGATTTATTGTGAGAAGTGCTACTTAAAAGAAGTATATTAAGTGTCATCCCGAGCTAAGCCTGTGCTGAGCGTAGTCGTAGCATCGAGGGATAGCTGAGGTATACTAACTCCATGCACTCAAAACTTTCTGACTCTGCACACGTTTTAATACTCGAAACTGGTGAAGAGATTGTAGAAGGCTTAACTAAGTACTTAACTGAGAATAATATTACCGCAGGATCAATTTCTGGAATCGGTGCTGCGACTGATGTGATATTGAATTTTTATAATATGGAAACAAAAGAATATGAGGAGAAGGGTTTCCCGGAGGAACTTGAAATCCTTTCTCTTGTTGGAAATATTTCAATTAAGGAAGGCTCCCCGTTCGCTCACTTGCACATTGTTCTTGGTAATAACGAATACGCGTGCATCGGAGGACATCTGAAGTCGGCGCGTGTAGGACCCACTTGCGAGATTGTGATTCAGCAACTTGATGCTGAGATGAAGAGAGAATTGGATGAGGTTACTGGGTTGTATTTGCTAACATAGTCATTGATTAGTATGTAGGTATGTGCGCACATACCTTCTTATTAATATTTATGAATAAATAAAGAGCCCGAATATCTCCGAGCTCTTCTTATGCAATTTCAATTATTTCAACTCGTAAGTCAGCGAAACATTCACTCTAATTTCCTGCTCTCCTGTGGGCACAGGCGGCATATTGGCTTCATCCATATCTCCGCCACCTCCCATCCCATAAGCCATAGCCTTTTCCATTCTTGCATACGGCATTCCTCCCCCGCCTTCGTTGAAGCCTCTTAGCTTTCCGAGGCTTTTGCCGAGTTGTTTGGCCAAGTCTGCGGCTTTTTTCTGACCATTCTCGATGGCCTTGGTACGCGCCTGTTCCCTGAGAATCTCGGGCTCATCGATCGTAAAATTGACGCTGCCAGCCTGATTTGCACCGGCTGCAGTTGCGGCAGCAAGTACCTTGCTCGTGTCATCCGTATTTCTGATCTTTACTCGAACATTCTGGTTCGCCTCGAATCCTCTATCGATTCTTTTGCCTTCATTCCAATCGTAAGCAGGACTTAAGTTTAAATGCTGAGTTTTAATATCTTTTTCTTCAACTCCCTGTTCTTTGATCGCATCGACAACAGCAGTCATTTTCTTGCCAAGAATTTTCATCGCTTCTTCCGATGTTTTTACACGTCCGGTTTTAACTCCGAAACTGAGTTCTGCAATATCCGGATTTGCCATAACTTTTCCTTCTCCGCTAACAGTGATTGTTAACTGATCGTAATTGCGAGTTTCAATTTTCTTACCAAGTACAAAAGATCCACCGAGTATTACGGCGACTAAAATCATTGCAATAAACTTTCCTGAACCTGAGTTGCATGAGTCCATATGTGTGAGGGGTTAAATGGTAGGGGTGAAGTATAAGTGAAGAGTTAAAAGTTAATAGTGAAAAGTTTACTTAGATATGTCCAAATAGATATTATAAAAAACACTATTCACTATTAACTATTCACTTTTAACTTTATAGCCCTTTTCCTCCAATTCCAGCGCCAATTCTGGACCTCCGCTATCAGCAATTCTCCCATCAATCACCATATGCACACGGTCTGGCTTAACGTAATCAAGAATCCGCGCATAATGAGTTATGATCAAAAATGATCTTTCTGGCGAGCGCAATTTTTCTATTCCCTCAGCAACTATTTTTAGCGCATCAATATCGAGTCCTGAGTCAGTTTCGTCTAACAAAGCAAATTTGGGTTCTAATACAAGCATCTGCAGCATCTCTGCTTTTTTCTTTTCTCCTCCGGAGAATCCTTCATTTACTGACCTATCGCAAAAATTATGATCCATACCAATCTCATCCATTTTTTGCTGAAGAAGTGCCTGAAAAGTTATGGGAGAAATCTCTCTACCATCCGGATGTCTGGCAGACATCTGCGCTTTATATGCAGCAAGTAGAAAACTTCTGAGTGAAACTCCGGAAATGGTGCGAGGATATTGGAATGCAAGAAATACGCCTGCCTTGGCTCTCTCATCAGGTGTCATACTGAATAGATCTTGTCCTCTGAATGACATTTCCCCTGAAGTTACCTTGTAATCAGGATGGCCCATAAGAACATTCGAAAGTGTCGACTTGCCAGAACCGTTTGGACCCATAAGGGCATGTACTTCGCCTTGAGGAATTTCCAGATCAACTCCATGTAAGATCTCCTGTTCTTCAACTAATACTTTAAGGCCTTTTATGGAAAGAAATGAATTGATAATTGAGAATTGATAATTGATAATAGTAATCCAATTCTCAATTCTTCATTCTCAATTCTCAATTCTCAATTCAGTATTTATGACTCTGACTATCCCACAACTTCAGGACAAGCTTAAAGAATGGAAAGGCTGTGAGCTTGCAAAGAACGCTAATCCCGTATTGGGTGAAGGTAATCCTAATGCTGACATAATGTTTATCGGAGAAGCTCCGGGTGCGAAGGAGGATGAACTTGGTCGCCCGTTTGTAGGACCCGCTGGAAAGTTTTTGGATGAACTCTTGGAATCAATCGGTTTTAAGCGCGAAGATGTTTATATTTCCAACGTAGTTAAATATAGACCTCCAAACAACCGCGATCCTCTTCCAGAGGAAAAGGAACAATGCATGCCATGGTTAAAGATGGAGATTGCTCTTATTAAACCTAAGGTGATTGTCCCGCTTGGCAGACACGCACTCCAGCACTTCTTTCAGAAATTAAGTATTACAAATGCACATGGGAAACCTCAAAAGATGAATGACGATGTGACGGTTTTTCCAATCTATCACCCAGCCGCCGCACTCCATAATGGGAATCTGAGGCAGGCTTTGTTCGATGACTTCAGCGCCCTAAAGAAGTTTCTGGATGAAAACGGTCGAGCGAATTGAAAATTGTAAGTGGAAAGTGGAAAATCATTTTCCATTTACCACTTTCAACTTTCAATTTATCTAATGATCTAGCGCCACCTCCACCAACACCGACACAGCAACAATTAGCACCCCGATCCACCAGTTAAGCAAATTCAGTTGATGAAATAGAACTATTACAGTCAAGCTAATGCCAAGTAGGATTCCTTGTCGGAGGGAGATGCTTGTTAACTTTCCCATATCCCACATATGGGTTGGCACCATTCTCCAAATACCAATAAAGCAAAGTGCTCCAACTGTACTAACTGTCAAAAAGAAACTTAGGAAGAAAGCAGGAATAGCCTGAGCAGGCGCAGTTAGCGGACTGACGCGTAAAAGGACCACAAGAAGAGAAGTGGAAGAGAAGAGAGCCGAGAGGATTATTCCAAATAGAAGCGTGTTCAAAGCTAAGTGGTAAATTGTAAGCGGAAAATGGAAAATGCTTTATCCATTAAGCAAAGGATAGCATTATACTCGCTTGCGTATTTTCCATTTACCATTTTCAACTTTCAATTACATGTTTATAGTATAATTACTATACAACATGTCTAACAGTTCTAAATCCAGCGCCGGCATGTGGGCCGAATATGCAAAGAAAATAAAAAAGGTCTCTACCTTGAACGATCTGGAAGATATTGAACAGGAGCTATTTGGACGCAAACAGGGCGTAATGACGCTTGCAATGAAGAAGTTGAAGGATTTAAGTCCCGATGAGAAAAAAGTGCAAGCAAAGGAACTTAATGAACAAAAGCAAATACTGGTTGAGGAGCTAGAGAAACTACAGAATGATCTAGAGACTCCCACAGGAGACGTACTTGCCAAAAGTGATTCTATCGATGTGACTCTGGATCTTCCGGAAAAAGAACGCGGGCACCTTCATCTTATACCCGAATTTATAAGACAGGCAGAGGAAGTTTTTGGACGAATGGGATTTGATGTATTCAGAGGACCGGAGATAGAACCGGAAGAATACAATTTTGATCTTCTGAATTTTCCAAAAGACCATGCAGCGCGTGACTGGGCTGACGTTTTCTACATGAAAAAGCAAACAGCACCCGATAACAGACTGACTCTTCGAGCACACACATCACCATGCCAAGTAAGATACATGCAAAAAAATAAGCCACCCCTCAAGGCTATCTTCCCAGGGAAAACATATAGGAAAGACGATGACGCAACGCACTCTCCAATGTTTCATCAGTTGGAAGGATTAATGGTTGGTAAAGATATTACCTTGGCTAACATGAAGGCGGTAATGATTAAGTGCGTACAGGAACTAATAACACAGGATGCTGAATTTAGATTTCGAACCGGCTACTTCCCATTTGTTGAACCTGGGCTAGAGATGGACATGAAGTGGACCGGAGAAGATAAGACAAAAGAAGGAGACTGGCTAGAGATTGTAGGATGCGGAATGGTTCATCCGAATGTACTTAAGAATTGTGATATTGATCCCGACAAGTGGCAGGGATTTGCATTCGGATTCGGAGTTGACCGGATGGTTATGATCAAGCATCGAATTAAAAGTATAAGGGAGTTGTTCCCCGGGGATGTGCGCTTCCTTAGGCAGTTTTAAATAAGAAACACAGAGGAAACAGAAGAACCAGACGTTTCAGAGGAATTGCTAGAGTACTCTTCTGTTTCTTCTGCTTCCTCTGACTCCTCTGTTTCCTCTTTTTAGCATAGCGAAAGCCGCCCAACCTTTCGGTCAGGCGGCTACGCTCCTAAATTGGTTTCAACCGTATCGCAGGCACAAGGCCTTTGACCGGTTGTTTTTCAGTCATCAACGATGACCTTCGTCGTGAGACCACTTAGGTCCACGTCGATGACACTGGCCACCAGGTTCTCGTCGAGCGCGGTGACGCTTTCGATGGTCAGTCTGAACGGCACGCCCATCGCCAACGGTTCGGCAAAAATGTCGACCTCAACCCACCAATCCAACGGATCATCATCGAAGATGAAGTTTCCGTTATCCGGCCAGGTGAAGGTCAAGACGCCGTTAGCGGGTTGAACCGCATTCGACATCTGAACGGCTCCGCCGTTCCCATCGTCCGCCCAGATCATCGCGGCGAACACGTTCGTCAGGTCGCCTTGGACAGAGGAATCCGTTCCAATGACGATCTCCGTAACGGTTGAGTCGACCGGCGTCGAGTAGCCCTGGGCGTTGAGCGCCCTGATAGCTATGTCGCCGGGCTCCACTACCGTTTCGAACGGCATGTCATCCGTGATGACGAACACATTAGCCGGTAGCGTCGGCGGAACGGGCGGTCCGGGCGGTTGGACTTGCGGCGGTGGATTCTGAACCACCTCCACAGTGTCGAACTGAACGTCTCCGACGATCAAGTCAACTTCGTCACCACGATACGCTCCTGCCGAGAAATCGATCAGTACGTTGTACTCCGCGCCGGTTGTAATGGCGCCCAAGTGAGCAACGTAATCCTGTTCGATCCTGACATTCGACACGGCTTCTGTGCTACCCACCAACTCGACACTGACGGTGTTACCCGTCGCCACTTCCACAACCTCAGTTGAGGTAATGAACGTGGGTTCCATGTCGCCAGACGGAGGATACGTAACGTTCGACCAACCAATCGTGAACACCGCATCAACTACAAGCGGATCCGTTTCGCTGTGAACGAAACGCGGTGTTCCCAGGTGCACGTCTTCTTGCACCCGTTCCCCGACGTTCTGGTTGACCCGTTGATGCGCGACTTCAACAGTATACGCAAGCGGTTCAGGATCGTCCGCCGGGATCGGTCTAGGCAAGGTACGCGAGCCGTTCGAATTGAGGTCGTTGATTATCACCAACACATCGATAGGCGCTATCACACCATCGCCGTTGACATCAAGCGGATTACTCGGGATCGCTGCAGACACGTTGCGCGAGCCATACGAATTGAGATCGTTTATGACCTGCAACGCATCCAGAGGCGCTACCACACCGTCGCCGTTGGTATCATTTCGGCGTCCACTCCAGACACGAATCTGCTTCGCGGCTTCGTTGTTGCTCGGATCCGTATCCGTGCCGCTAACAACCGCTTGCGCAATCAGGTCGACCAGATCATCTTCCACCAAGTCTACGCCGTAGAGTGGAAGATAAACGGACGCGGTATGCCCGTCGGGAATGTTTCCGACGGCGTTGCGCAGTTTTCCGCCAACCATCTCCCATCCGGCATCCATTGCCGGAACGCCAAGCACCAACCCTGGGGGCAGATCCGCCTCGATTATTACGTCGTTGGACTGTCCGTCGTGACTTGTGGCCGAAAGGCGTAAGTCAACGACGTGCAAGTTCTCGACGTCAATCGGGACGGCCCAACCTAATTCCAAGTCCGCCGCGAGCATCACACGATTCTCGAGCGGCTCAAGCAACAATCTGCGTGCCGCATTTCTACGGCATTTCGTGCGACGCGCGTGCAAACTGCTCGCGCTCGCAACTCCATTTGACGATCACAATTGTCCCTTGTTACGCATGACTCTCATCCTTTGCGAAAAACAATGAAACCAATAATTTATAAGGAGCGGTACTTTACAAGTGCACCTTTCCTTTAATTACTGGTCAAAACCAAAAATAGACACACACAGTAAAGTCGATTATAATACCTCGAAACCTTGTTTTGTCAATTCTATTAGAATATACTATTTCTCCTCTATTCCGCTATTGGCCTGGAAATTATGAGACTAACGAGATCTTCGAGAACCAATTCTCCGGATCTTTGGCAAATTGAGCTGCAATTTCAGCTTCTTCCTCTGTAATTGAGCCCAATTCCGTGGCTACATCCAGAAGCTGAGGCAGGCCAGAAAGAGGATGATATTTGACACCAAATTGCTGTGCCTTCTCTGCAGATTTCAAGAGTCCATAATCAAATATTGCCACTACATCCGAAACAGTGGCTTCCCCTTCTTCCCGCAAAGCCTCCACAGCAGAGACTGAACTGCCGCCTGTTGAAATCAGATCCTCGATAAGAACTATGTGCTTCCCCGAAGACAAATCCCCTTCAATTCTCTTCTTTGCACCATGCTCTTTTGTACTCTTTCTAACATAAACAAAAGGCAACCTTAGAAAGCTTGCAACCAATGCTCCCCATCCAATTCCAGCACTTGCAGTCCCCGCGATTACATCAGGTTCAACATGCAATGCTCGAACTCTGGATAAGAGCGCCTGCACAACAAAGTCCCTCGCGTCAGGATGGCTATATACCATTCTATTGTCACAATATATCGGAGCCTTGATTCCACTTGTCCATGTAAAAGGTGGATCAACAGAAACTTTCACTGCACCGATGTTTAGAAGTAGTTCCGCGATTCGTTTGCCATGGGGCATAGGATTGGGGGGTAGATCTTAGAACTTAGAACTTAGGGATTTGATCATACATCGACTGATCTCTCTTCTGCAATTGCCAAACTTTATCTACTGCACTACTGCGCTATTGCGCCTATTATATAAGTCAAATGATCCCATCTGAACATGAATCAAAGCTCAGGCGATTAAACCAAATCTTCCTCGAAGAGAACCAGAAACTTAATCTATCCGCTTTCCGTGAGGAGGAACAAAGCTGGGTTGGAAATATAGAGGACTCATTATCAATATTAGACTCCCCTCTCCTTTTAGGAGAGGGTAAGCCTGTCCTGAGCGAAGCCGAAGGAGGGGTGAGGTCGTTAAAAATTCTCGACCTCGGCACAGGCGGAGGCTTCCCTCTCCTGCCCTTAGCCATATGCCAACCTGAATCTAAACTGACCGGACTTGATTCAACCAATAAAAAAATCTCTGCAGTTGAACGAATTACAAAAGAACTTAGTCTGACCAATGTCGATCTGATATCCGGAAGAGCGGAAGAATTGGGACGTGATCCGGAGCATCGTGAGCAATATGACCTAATACTCTCGAGAGCAGTCGCGGGAACAAATACTCTTCTTGAACTCTGCGCACCGTTTGCAAAAGTCAAAGGAAAAATAGTTTTCTGGAAAAGTATGAAGATAGATAAAGAACTAGAAGACTCACTGATGGCAAGGGCAGAACTTACATGCCATCTGATAGATCAATATGAATATGAATTGCCGGAACCTTTCGGCAAACGCCAGCTTCTGGTTTTCGAAAAAACTTCTCCAACTCCAGATAAATATCCTCGCAAAATCGGCGAACCTAAAAAGAAACCCATCACCTAACCCTAGCCCTAGCCCTCACCCTAACCCTAATAAATGCCTAAGAGATATACTCCAAATGATGAGCTGAGTCAGAAAGCTAAAGCCGAAGGCTACCGCGCAAGATCAGTTTATAAACTCAAAGAGCTTGATGAGAAGTTCAATCTGATTAAACCCGGTATGACTGTTCTTGACCTTGGAGCCGCTCCGGGCAGTTGGTTGCAATACGCAAAAGAAAAAGTTGGACCTAAGGGCAAAGTTATCGGAGTTGATTTACAAGAAATTGAACCGATAGAAGGAATCGAAACAATCAAAGCAGATATAACCGAACCTACCTTACTTACCTTACCTACCATACCTAAATCTATTGACCTAATATTATCCGATCTTGCCCCCTCAACCAGTGGAGTAAAAGACGTAGATCAGTGGAGATCAATAGAATTAAATCAGGCAGTTGAAAAAATTGCTGAGCAAGCCTTAAAGCCAGGAGGCGTCTGCGTAATGAAAGTGTTCAGAGGAGCTGACTTTGATGATTTCCTCAGAAGCCTTAAAACCAAGTGGGAAACAGTCAAAACAGCTCAGGTAAAGGCTTCGCGGGATAGGAGTCGGGAGATTTATATTCTGATAGCAAATTGACAATTGACAATGAACAATGGACAATTACCTGCTATGAAAAAAACAAACCCATTGCAGGTAAAGAGCTTTAAATTTGCATTAAATATAATCGAAATTTATAAACAACTCATCAAAGAAAAGGAATTTGTCATGAGTAAGCAATTACTAAGATCAGGTACAAGTATTGGCGCAAATATTGAAGAAGCTCTACAAGCCCAATCAAAGAAAGATTTTATTCACAAGTTATCAATTGCACTCAAAGAAGCACAAGAAACTGGTTATTGGATCAAGCTGCTCAAAGAGAGTTCAATTTTGGATAAAGAGAAGGCAACAGATTTATTTATTCAAGCTAAGGAATTAATGAAAATGCTCACAGCTATTATAAAGACGTCTAAAAGCAATATCCTTAAACAATCTATCGAACATTAAATTCGAGTCTCCAATTGTCAATTGTCAATTGTCCATTGTCAATTCAGACTATGAACAACGACTTCCATCTTATGATCACTCTTAAAAACGTCAGCAAAGTATTCAAGAAGCAAGCCGTGCTCGAGGACATTTCGCTCAAAATTAAACCTGGCGAGTTTGTTTGCATAGTCGGCCCTAGCGGAGCCGGCAAATCGACTTTGATTCATATACTTGCCGGAGCCGAAAAGATTACAACTGGAACCATTGAGTTTGACGGGGTCAACTTGAGGATTGTTCCTCCATTGGCTCTTAGATTTTTCAAAAGGAGGATTGGAGTTGTGTTTCAAAACTACAGGTTGCTTAGTAAACGTACTGTTGCAGAAAACATCGCATACCCTCTGGAAGTCTGCGGAGCTCCGGAGAATTTGATCAAAGCAAGAGTGGAAGGACTTCTTGAAAAGATGCATATGAAACGAAGAGCAAATGCTCTTCCCCGCGAACTTTCCGGAGGAGAACTTGCCCGCACTGCAATTGCAAGAGCTATTGCACATGGACCTATAGTCCTTTTGGTAGATGAGCCAACGGGCAATCTGGATCCTGATCAGTCACTTAAGGTTCTTAAACTTCTAAAACAAATCAACAAAGATGGTACAACAGTTGTACTTGCAACTCACGATTTGGAATTGGTTAAACAAGTTAAAGGAAGGATTATTTTGATTGAAGATGGAAAGATCACAAAAGATGCAAAACCGCGAGCTTCCAAGAAACATGAGACAGAACCCACTCCAGTTCAGACTAAATCCAAATCTAAGTCCAAGAAAGTTAAAGTGACGGCTCTGGGATCTTAATATTTGTAATTTTCAATTTAAAATTTGCAATTTTCATTCAATTTTCAATTATTAATGTTTAATTTCTAAATAGTATGGATTTGGAAATTGTAAATTGGATCTTGAATGATAATTCAAAATTGAAAATTAAAAATTTATTCGTTCTCTCTAATTTCCTGCCGAATTGTCTTCAATATTACTAACAACGTCCTCTTTGGGCTTCTCCTCACCAATCACCTTCTCTGCTTTCGAAGGAAAGAATCTAATCAAAGCTCCGCAAACAACAAGGAAGTAAACCATTTCCGGAACTAAAATGTTCCAAGACGTATTTCCTTGCGCTATCAGAATTAAATCGACTACAAAGCGTGCCAGATGATAAAGAATCAGAACTATGATTAAGTTTACGTACTTAATAGGCTGCAGAAATGCGAGCGCAGTTGCGATCGCAATAACTACAAGAAGTGATCCACCTACCATAGAGAGGTATCTATGCATTGCATCAAGCTCAACCAGATCGTAAATATCCAACAGCATCTGTGATGTGAAAAGCATTGCATACGCGAAATAGAGCGTAAATATGAAGGCGATGGCTAGTGTCAGCCTGAGGGATCTTGTGTGCATAGGGTAAGTTTACATTGATGAGTTAAAAGTGAATAGTGAATAGTTAATAGTGGCTGAAATGATTGGTTCTCTTTAGTAACTTTTCACTATTCACTATTAACTATTCACTTTTTTACAAGACATCTTTGGCAATATCCAGCTACAATACACCCATGACCACATATGCCGACTCGGGCGTTAACATAGAGGAAGGCGACAAAGCCTCCAAAAAAGCTTATGAACACGCATCCTCAACTTTTGCCTCACGCAAAGGAATGATAGGAGAACCGGTGCAAGAGGAGAACGGATACGCAGGATTTTTGGACATGGAAGATTATTATCTGGTCCAAAGTGATGACTCAACGGGCTCCAAAATTGATCTGGCCTTCGAAGTCGGCGATCTTGGTACACTTGGATATGATCTGACTGCGATGGTCGCAGATGATGCGGTTTGTGTTGGAGCAGAACCAGTAAGCATTTCTAATACGCTTGATGTTCCAAAGATTGATTCCGATGAAGTTGATGCATTGATGGGCGGGCTCGCTAAGGCATGTTCTGAACAGAAGATCGTAGTTCCGGCAGGAGAAATCGCGGAAGTTCCGGGAGCAGTTTCCAAAGGCGTGTGGAGTGCAACAGTTATTGGAGTTGTGGAGAAGGACAAAGTCCTTAAGCCCGAGACGATTGAAGAAGATGATGTTATTCTGACTCTTAAGTCGGGTGTCGCACGTTCAAATGGATTCTCTCTGATCAGAAAAATACTGACTGATAAGTTCGGTGATGATTGGGGAAATCAAGAACTTACAAAAACAATGCTTACTCCAAGTATTGTTTATTCAAAAGCTATCCTCGGTTTAATTGGACGTTACAAAGAGGAAAGAAAAGTAAATATTAAAGGAATCGCACACATCACGGGGGGAGGAATTCCAAGCAAACTTGGAAGAGTTTTGAAGCCTTCTGGTAAGGGAGCTGAACTTACTGATCTTTTCGAGCCTCACAACGCGCTTAAAGAATTGATTGAACTTGGAGAGGTCCCGACCGAAGAAGCTTACAAAACATGGAACATGGGCAACGGCATGATGCTTGTTGTTTCTCCTGATGAAGTCGATAAGGCTACTACATTACTAAAGGCTGAAGGAGTGGATGCAAAGAAAGCTGGACTTATAACTGCAGATCAAGGGGTCCATATTTCCGCTTACGTAGGGGATAAACTGAAGTTCTAGCTGTTTCGCAACTTAAAAACTTTGAAAGATAAAATCACTTCTTGTAGCCTTAAAGGGTGCCAGAGTTTCTTCCCGATCCGGAAGTTCAAAAACAAAACAAGATAAACCGTCGTCGATTTATAAAGGCAGCAACTGCAGTTGTAATATACGATTTGTTGCAAAGCGAATATCAGGAGCCTGTGCCTATGCCAAGAATTACATTGCCTGAATTTAAGGAAATAGTTCGCTATGAACTTCCAGGGGTTAATGTAACCGAAGAGGTAGCACCGCCGAATGTAACAGGAGATGGAATTGGAGAATGGAGCATACCCGAAACAACTTTGTCGGTTATCAGAAGATTATTCCAGGAAAAACCGCAAGATGTTGTAGCAGATTCAACTGAATGGGTATCCGGATTTCAGGAGCCATTACAGCAAGAAGATGTTAAACCTGCATACGAACCTGTATATGAACCTGCATACGAATCTGCATACGAACCTGCGGAGCCGAGCCAAAAATATACTTGCTCCAAAAAAACGCGCAATTCTTGCGATGGACTTAATCCAAAAGGATACCCAATGTATGTATTAAATACCTTGCCGGAAGATGCTTCCATGCGTGGGTTTATAGATTGGCACCAAAGGGCTGCTCTTAAATTGGACGACCAATTATACTTCGTCGTTGATGGAAGCCAGGGAACCATATGGAATGGGACACTTGGGTCCTATGTACTCACCAAGAATGAGGGAAGAATGAGGCGCACCCCATTCGCATCTATAGCCAGATTCAAGCAAGCCAAATGGGACATTGGCCCCTCTCGCATAGCCCAAGTACTCATGAACGCAGTATCCGAAGAAGAGATGCAATCTATGGATGTAAGGCAAAATGAGATAGGTTATCATAATTACGCTTAATTCTTGACACCAACTAAATCAATACTGGAATCCAGTATTCTTCTTAAACCCTCCTTCGTAAAAGTAAGCAAGATGCTATACTAACACCCCATGCGCACTCCCGAAGAACTTGCCATAGCCTACAAAGAGCATCAAGAAGCTGATGTGCATGGACTTTGGATAGGATCATATATCCAAGACATTGTTTACGGAGGTAATGATGGAATCGTTACAACTTTTGCAGTAGTTGCAGGAACAATGGGAGCAGACCTTCCGCATTACATAATAATCATTCTGGGACTTGCTAACCTCTTGGCTGACGGAACTTCTATGGGAACTGGCGCATACCTTTCCAAGAGATCCGAACGTGATAATTACGAGAGGCTGAGAAAAGAGGAGCTTGAAGAAATTGAAATTGATCCGGAAATTGAAGCGGAGGAAGTTCGGCAAATGTATAGAAAGAAAGGTTTTGAAGGAAAAGATCTTGAGCGTGCAGTTGAAATAATTACGGCTGACAAAGATCGTTGGGCAGAAGTTATGCTTCATGAAGAACATCACATGACAAAAGAAGCATCCGAGAAACCCGTCGTTCACGGATTGCTGACATTTATATCATTCGCAATCTTCGGGGCCATTCCTCTAATCCCCTATTTTATTATCACAAGTGCAGACTCGCGCTTTCCGGTCGCTATTGTTTCCACTTTCTTTGCATTGGTGCTTTTGGGAGTTGCTAAGAGCAAAATAATGCGTGAGAAGATTTTCCGCGGTCCACTCGAGATTGTAAGCGTTGGGGCCCTTGGAGCATTTGTGGCTTATGGAGTGGGAGTATTTCTCAAGAGCTTGGTGGGAGTCGCTATGTAGAGGAAACAGATAAATACTGTCATCCTGAGCTCTGTCGAAGGATGACAGTGTACGTTGTGTCATGGTTCGACAGAGCTCACCATGACACATAAATCCTCTGAATCTTCTGCTTCCTCTGCCTCCTCTGCT
>DCXE01000060.1 GCA_002328295.1 Candidatus Peribacter sp. UBA2144
AAGGCAACTGGCTGTGGCGTAACGTCCCGATTCTTCCAATCACGTCAGGTCCGCCCCCCCCCCTTGGGGCGGACCTGACTTAGCCAAAAAAGAGGTTAGATTTTGTTGTATAATGTCTGAACCCTGATTCACATGATTACAGGATTAGCTTGATTACAGGGAATTACCTTCAATCTTGTCTATCCTTTAATCTTTTTAATCATGGTTCAGACAAAGGGTATAATGTCTTTGTGGAAAACAATAAAGTCATCGCTGGTTTACTCCGTCAGATTGCCGCTCTTCTCCAAGAGCAGGGAGTCGATTTTAAGCCTGCTGCATATAGACGTGCGGCGCAGGTTATCGAGGAATTAGACAAAGATGTTTCCGAGATCGGAGACGAGAAAGAACTTAAGAAGCTGCCTGGGATAGGAGATGCAATTGCTGGCAAGATTATTGAATACTTAGAAACCGGAAAGATGACAGCTCTCGAGGATATGCGAATCACTCAGGGTAATATTCCAGCTGAACTTATGGACATCGAAGGCCTGGGGCCTGCACGAGTCAGGCAGATTCAATCTGAGTTTGGAGTTAAGTCTGTAGCTGATCTGATTAAAATTGCTGAAGAGGGGAAGCTAAGAACTCTCCCGCGTTTTTCTGAGCTCATGGAAAAGAAGGTTCTGGAAAATGCAAAGAGAGTAAAAGAAAGGACAAAGAGATTCCCTCGCGAAGAGATCAAAGAAGATGTTGATAAACTTCTGAAGAAAATCAAAGCGCTTAAAAACGTTCAGGCAGTGGAAGTCGCAGGTTCATTTAGGCGTGAGAAAGAAACAGTGGGGGACATAGACATATTAGTTGTAACTTCAAAACCAAAAGAAGTTTCTGATGCGGTGGCTGAGCTAAAGGACGTCAGGAATGTTGTAGCCCATGGAGATAAAAAGCTTTCATTCGATCTCAAGTCAGGATTACGTGTCGACGTCAGGTTTGTTCGAAAGGATCAATGGGGTGCAGCACTTCTTTACTTCACAGGTTCAAAAGAACACAACATTGCAATGAGGAAGGTTGCAATTAAAAAAGGCTGGAAGCTAAATGAATACGGGCTTTTTAAAGGTGATGCTGTTATTGCAAGTAAGACGGAAGAGGAGATATATAAGAAGTTAGAGCTTAATTACTATGAGCCCAGTCAAAGAACTGGCAGAGTTTAGTGAATAGTGAATAGTTAAAAGTTAAAAGTGAATAATTAACTGCCCAATCTCTTTTCACAAATCAATTTCATCAGTAAAGTTGTACGTGGAGAGATCGCATAGTTGGTCTAGTGCGCCTGATTGGAGTTCAGGTAGGCCCGCAAGGGTCTCGGGGGTTCGAATCCCCCTCTCTCCGCCATGCATTACACTAATGGCACCCCGAAAAGCTTCACTATGGATAGTGAACTTCGGACCCTGTGCTCACAATACCTCCGTATTCTCCTTTAGAGCGTTGAAGGGGTACTAATCCTGTTCACATAGGTAAGTAGAACACTATGGGCGACTTGAAGATTGTAAACCTGTTATCATAAGTGAGTTACATAATCACAGGAACAACCCCCCTTCATCTCTACCACTGTGGGCGCGTCTAAGTGTCCCAAACCTAGCCAAAAGGGGCACCCGTACGGTGCGACCCGTTCGGTTAGAATTGTGACAAAATTCTGGTAATTTCCTCCTGCACCTTCTTCGAAGAATTTTGAGCTTTTTCGACTATCACCTTTTCTAAGCGATGATCGGGAGAACGAGCAATGATTCGAATGAGTGGAAGGTCTTTCTCTGTAATAGCATCTTGCTTTGTAAACACAAAACTTATTCCATCGCCCGTAAAACTTTCGGGGAATAGATCGCTCGCATACGTCTCTTTTTCGCGTACAAGCATTTCTGTGATTGCTGATCGAATGTGTGGTGGTGCTATCTCTGCAAACGCTCGCACTTCTTCCCATCCTGAAGGTGGATCAAGTTCGTCTGTATCAGGCTTCAGAAATATAGATAACGGTATATCAATCTGCTCAACAATGTTCCTCTTTTCCTTGTCTCCCAACTGCTCCCATTTTTTCTCCTGGGATTTATTGAGTTCCTCGAAGAGCTTATGTGGTTGCAAATGACGTGCCATATACTCAATGCAGCCTGCAGTCACAGCTTCATTGGCCGTAGATTTTGTTAGGAGACTAGCGATCAGCTTATCGCTGTACTCGTCGCTCAGTGAAACCTTAATATGTGTTAGAGCCCTATTCCAATCTTCCGATGTTGTAAATACGTTCCTCCTCAATAAGTAGTCAACTGCTTTCTCTCTTTGATTAGATTCTGTGTGACAAAGATCGTCCAATATATCCTCCCGCCAATTAGTACTGTCGGCACGGAGAATAGGATGCCAATTGCTGACATGAAATATTTTCGGCACGCCTTTTTCGGTACTGGCTTCTTCTAATAGCTCTATAACAGGTGTGCTATCTTGCTCAGCAAAGTAATAGTGAAAGTAGGCCATATAGCGTGCAGACAGTCTTCTCATGACGGCAATTGCTCTGCTTCTGGTAGATGCCAAAACCGCACACGCTTCTGGCTCGTCGCTGACCGACATAGGGTCTTCTGAAAGAGGGCGATCATCTTCGTCTTCGTTATCCCGCCTTATGCGGAGAATTTTCTCTATGCTCCAATCTTTGTGCATCACGTCTTTATTCAAACCCAGCTCAAACAACAGTAAATGAGCAGCAATGCTTCTGCACAGAGCGCTCCCAGCATAAAACAAATTCATAATGCATTCGGCGATGCGTCTAGGATCATTTTCATCTAGAAGAAGAGTATGCCATTCTATTTCGTCGGGAAAGCGCTGAGCTATCACCCGTAAGTCGTCTTTACTTGCATGCAGTACCTCATCCACTGTATGAGTAAAGGTCTCCTTCGTATTTCTTTTTTCTTTTGATGCTTTGAACTCTTTGCGAATTTCTCCTTCCTTGTCCAAGTCTTTTACTTCGCGATCCGTATCTGCCATGCCATGCGGCGACAGTGGAATGTACTCTTTGATGACAGATGGGTTTGGAAAGATGCCTTTGCAGTAGTCTCTGTCTTCCGTTGTTGAGGACAGATCAAGTTCTGTGGGAAGATTAATATTCTCAGGCAGAGCATAACCCATATTCGGTATTACCTCTTCAATACATTTCAACGCTCTGTCGTTCCCTTTAAACATTCTTTCACATATCTTCCTGTATGCACCTGCTTCAGACTGCCTGATGCGCCATTGCCCTGATTTAAACTCAAAAGCTTCTTCAAATTTTGGGTATAAATTTGCAGGAATTTGTAATGGATTCTCGGGCTCTACTCCGTGACGTTTGCAAAAAATAGAAACGAATACGGCTAACTCAAGAAATCCTAGCTGTCTTGCGGCTCGTTGGTGTTTTTCCAGCATAACATCATATCCGTTTTCGTATGCAGCAGTACACAACGGTGCATCAATCTTCAACTCATCTGCGAGTTTCAGATATTCATTCCACCCGACTAATTGATTTTGTGCGTCTACCATTTGTCCATAATGTCTAAAATGTCTTTCATGTACATTAAATTCACCAACATGCAAATCCAGTGTGTATGAAAGTTTTGGTCGTGAAACTTTGTCTAACTCTACTCCACGGGTGCCGTGTACCTTTGCAGGAGGTAATACATTGTTTGCCTCACGCAGATTTGTAAGCTGCTCTTCAAATCCAGTCCTCAGCTGTTTCCCTATCCGTACACAGGTTTCTACATCACTCTCTTCTAAATATTCTTTGGCAACATCATTTCCCTTCTTTTGTTGAATGTATGAAAGTCCCAAGCAAAAATCATCACTGACTAATTCCATGACACGATCAGTGTGCAATCCCGCTTTTTCTCCGTATGCGGCAGTTTCGCGTGTGTATCTTTCGGTGTAAGCGTCATTTTTTAAGGCAGAGTTTAAAACTGATACGATCTTGCTTCGTAGTTCTGCCAAATAAGTTCTACCTTGCAACGATGGACAACCAATTACGAAGCGGTGCAGCGCCTCTCCCATATTCTGTGGAGGTACTAGAGCTGGTAAGTTCTCTGTGCCACGATCTGCTGAATGCAATTTCTTCATGCATTGGAAGACGGAAATGATGAATTAATAATCCTCATCATCGTCATATTCGTCATCTTCATACTCATAATCCTCTTCGTCATATTCGTCATCTCTTTCTGTCTCGTACTCCTTTCCATCTTCTTGTTCCAAAGATTCAAGAGCTTTTCGTAGTTCGTGCACAGATTTAGGAACTGCGCCAGCACCATCGCATCCCTCGCATACCACAGGAACAGGGAAATAATCATCCTGTTTTTGAACAGCAACATTACCTGATCCATTGCATTCATCACATGGTACTGTCTCGCCACGCATGGGCTTTTCCAGTGCAAAAACAGGTGCAAGCTGCATTGCAATAGGCTCCGCAACTTCCTTCATTTCATTGGTCCACAGTTCTGTTCTCTGTCCAAAAACTAAATTCATAGCAAAAGCCTTTCGTTTCTCTTCGTTGGCATCTGTCAGTTTCCTATACGCTGTAGATGCTTCCTTAAAATGTTCTTGAGCCATAGCGTCACCAGGATTGGCATCAGGATGGAATTGCTGTGCAAGAGCACGAAAACGTCCGTGAATGTTCTGGTCTATGTTCAGAATGGCTTCTATGACTTGCAAAACATTGAATAATTGATCTAGTCGCTCTCTCTGTTCGGTACTCAATCCACCAACAACAGATTCTTTTTCCAGAATTTCATTTACTGCTTCCAATGCATTCTCCAAATCTCGATACTTCTTCGACTTTCTTGGATGAGCTAGAGTTTTTGACAGTGAAGCTATTGTATCTCGGAAAAATTCTCTCATGTGTTCTACCTGCGCTCGTGAGATATGTTCGGAGACAGATGCAACTTCATCATCTTCTGGTAAAAGACTAACAAAATCTAATGCCCCTTCCATATCCTCACCGCTTTTTTCTTGAGGTGCAACGGCATTTCTCAATGCCAAGTATTCACGATAGTACTGCAAGTAAGATTGTAAATATACTTTGCGTTCTTCTTTCTTTGGGTCAACTTCTCCTGAACCATCTTGTGTTTCTAACCTTTTCAATTCCGTTTCAATTTTAACGATGTTTGCATTGCGCATTTCCTCATCATCGGAAACACTTACACAAACCTTATCGGTTTTTCTAAGGGCTTCCAAAGCAGAGCTCAACTGGTCTCTTAAATCTGAGATCATCACGGGAGCGACATTGAGTACCGCGTAGGGATTACGCTCTTCACGCGGTTCTTCTGAGGAGAATTGGTAGTCGGTACTTTTTGGCATATCAGTATATAGATAAGTGAAAAATTATCTGCGTTTTTTCCTGCCAAGCGTCTTTTGCGTATATCGCTCAACAGGGAAAAATAATTCTGGTGACAATGGCTTTCTGGCTGTTATTTGCTCGTATCTTGCATACTCACCCACGGATTCTAAGTAACGCTGCAAAAGTACTTGAGCCTCGTTCTCGTAATCTGGGAACACCTCTTCGCACGCCTGTTCATATTCAGAATGAACTTTCTCAGACATGTTGTAATTATTTCCCGCATCTTCCGCGAATGTCTTTGCTACTTTTGATGGAAACGTAAGTGGGTTACTTTGCCTCAGTCCATGAACATGTGCAAACACGGCATTAAACACAGCAACTTCAAGGTAGCTGATGCGTCCTTCCGTGTGCCTCAATAACTGCACAAGACCAGATTCAATGGAGTTTCCTTGGTCACCCTTACATCGTTGTACTGTTGCGTTATCCAATCCCATCTCTTCAGCAATGCTCAAAGCACGTTCAAGGAGTTTTGCCTCCTCGCGTATAAGCCACAATTTTCTAAAATCATCACATAGATCAGAAACAACCGTATCTGTGAATTCATTAGAAACAAGCTGAACTCTAACTTCGGCAGGAGTAGTCATTCCATCTGCAACAACACTTGAAAGGACTTCCTTTGGGTTAATAGTGTTACGTTTACGGATTGCTTTTATAGGTTCGTGTAAGTAGGTCTGCTTTAACTTCCTACCAATTGATATAACTTCACTCAACTTATCTGTGCTGAGATACTCCAAAACACCTTCTGCACCTTTCTTTGTATTGATGAAGCTGATACCGAGTGATAGTTCCGATCCTGTGTCTAATACCGCTCTTTTCGGACCTTGATCTGCATGTCTAATAGCAGCATTCAAAACTGCAACCAACTGTTGTCGTAGGTGGGCTTTGTACGATCTGTCGTACAAACTCGGATCGTGCTCATGCGCTCGAAGCAACACTGACCCAGCCTCCGAAGACAGTGCCAGTGGTTGCGAATTGGGAGCTTGCATGTGTCAATGCGTAGGGATTCGAGAGGCCTTTATTGGCACGATAGGAAGGCAAAATTGATGACAGAGACAACTAAATATTGTCGAGGTCGACTTGCTTATCAAGATCAACAGTAGGAGCTTGAGGAGTCGTAACCGCTTCTTCCTTTTTTACCCCAACGAGTTCTTTGACTTCATCTGAGTGAGCTTCCCAATAGGCTTGTAGTTCTGCTTGGGCATTCACAGATTGTTCAGCCATAAAACTTTCGTCATCATAGTTGCGGGAAATCACATCCTCAATAGTCTTCACTCCCACAGCAGCCAGTACTTTATTGGGCATGTTTTTCGTCTCTAACTCTTCGATTTCTTCTCTCAGAGTAGAAAGTCCTCCTCTCAATTCAGCAACGCGACTTGCGTTGGCTGGATCATTTTTCTCCTGCAATGCGCTGAGTTCCTT
>DCXE01000023.1 GCA_002328295.1 Candidatus Peribacter sp. UBA2144
AATGGGTTCTCAGGTAAGAGTCACCACAGGTCCTGCCATAGAAAAGCCAGGAGATCTGGCTTCATTACTTACAAACCTGGAATCGGGAGATGTTCTGTTCATTGATGAAATTCACAGGCTTCGTCCTGCCATCGAAGAAGTCTTGTATAGCGCTATGGAAGACTTTGTATTGGATCTTGTTATTGGGAAAGGTCCGACTGCGAGATCTATGAGGTTAGAACTCAAGCCTTTTACCTTAGTTGGAGCAACTACCAAGGCAGGATCAATTTCAGCTCCACTCAGAGACAGGTTTGTTCACAACTTTAAGCTCCAATATTACTCGGAAATAGAAATGGAGCAGATTGTAGAGAGGACTGCAGGAATTCTGGAAGTGGAATTGGAAGAAAGCGTATCAAATCGTATTGCACTCAGCGCTCGCGCGACTCCAAGAATTGCAAACAGGTTAGTAAGGGCAGTCAGGGATTTTGCCCAGGTCAAAGATGAACCAAAAATTACTTTTGACAGAGTTATTGAAACATTGGAATCTCTTGGGGTAGATGATAGGGGACTCGATAAAACCGATCGGGAGATCCTGAAGGCGATTATTGAGAAGTTTGCAGGAGGTCCGGTTGGTCTTAGCACGCTTGCAGCTGCAACATCAGAGGAAGAACAGACATTGGAGGATATGTACGAGCCATACTTGCTTCAACAAGGCTACTTGCAGAGAACCCCGAAGGGGAGGACGGTAACACAACTTGCTTACGAACTTCTTGGATTACCTATTCCGACTGATGTTCAGCAAGGATTATTTTAAATCCAAATTATGTCTCCTCAAACATTAGGAATAATTATCGGCGGACTGGCACCTGCAATTATTTATGGATTTTCCAATGTTTTTGCAAAAGCAAGCAATGATGCAGGTATTGGAGTTGGAATATATTTAGTAATTGCAGGATTATCCATTGCTGCTACAGGTGGTGTGTTCGCACTAATTAGTCCTGATGGAACTTTATCAATGAAATCCGGAATGCATGCGGTAGGTTTGGGTGTTACATGGGGTATTGCAACCGGAATGATCGCGATAGCGCTGTCAAAATTTCATGCACCACTCAGCCAGCTGGTGCCTTTATATAATATGAACACACTAGTGGCTGTTATTCTCGCATTTTGGATATTTGCAGAATGGAATCAAGTTAAAGTACCCCAATTACTAATTGGGTCGTTACTAATTATTGTTGGAGGTACACTTGTGGCACGTGCTTAAGAGCTTGTATGTACAATGTACATACAATGTACATACACACTACTTCATTAAGATATTGATCTCATTCGTTAAATTCTCTTCAAATACTTTACGTGAGAACTTGCTTGCAGTACTTAGCATTAAATCTTTGTGAAAGACATCGGGATTGAAGTTGGTAAGCACTTTCGCCATCGACTCAGGTGTTAATTCATCAAAAAACGCTCCAGTCTTGCCCTCAGAAATTGTTTCAAGTGCACCGCCGCCTCTAAAAGCTATTACCGGAGTGCCTTGCGACATTGCTTCGAGTGGAACAAATCCGAAATCTTCTTTACCGGGAAAGATAAGAGCCTTTGCGTTTGCAACAATGTCTTTAAGTTCATCATTCTCACGGTAACCGTAGAACTCAATCGTGGGTCCGGCTAACTTTTTAAGCTTATTCATTGCTGGACCCTCACCAACAATCTTTAAATACTGTTTAGTCCGGTTACATGCTTCGATTGCAATATCAATTCGTTTGTAATCGACAAGTGTTGATACAACTAAGAAATAATTAGGATTCTCAATTTGTTGATGGTTGATGGTTGACTGTTGACTGTTGATCCAGAAATCATCAATCGGTGGGTAAACTACTTCACTTTCTCTTCTCCAATAAAGTTCTATTCTTCTTTGTACTTCTTTGGAAGCCGCAAATAACTTGTCAGGTCTAGCTGAGGATTCAACGTCCCAGACTCTAAGTTTATGAAATGTTCGTTCCAAATATTTCCTCTTGAGTGGTCCAAGTAATCCTTTCCCTGCGCGATCAAGTACGTCATGAGTTCTGTCCCAAAGGTAACGGGCAGGGGAGTGAACGTAGCACAGATGCTTTGGCTTACCATTGGTAATGATTCCATGTGCGAAAGCTGAGGATGATGAGATAACCAGATCAAATTCATTAAAATCCCACGATTCCACGGCCTCAGGGAACTTATTCAAATATCTGTGGTGGTTATTTGAGCGGAATTTATACCCAGGAAGCCTCACACGTTCCCTTGGAAACCAATCACTGAGCTTCGATTCATTATAAAGAAGCGTATAAATAGGAGCCTCTGGGTACATCTCAGAAATAATCTTAAATACCCGTTCAGCACCGCCGCGCATGGTCAGCAATTCGTGGACTAGGGCAATCTTCATGGCACTATTGTACATGTCTTTAATCAATACATGGTGGGTCAGGTGGGGATCGAACCCACGGCCAATAGGTTAAAAGCCTACTGCTCTACCACTGAGCTACTGACCCAAGGACTTACACTTATAAAGAACAATTATGAGGACCGAGCAGCTTTTTATATTTACGCCGCAGCAGGCTGCGGCTAGGCACTGAGCTACTGACCCAAAGAACACGTTATTTAATGAACAAGCTAGAGGACCGAGCAGTTTTTCATATTTACGCCCCGCATACACGGGGCTGGGCACTGAGCTACTGACCCATAAACATCGATCATAAGTATTATACGTGATACTTGGGTAATCTGAACAGTAATACTAAGTATCTTTTTCCCTCACCCCATCCAAATCCAGCTGAACCAGATCTTTTTCGGACTGGGTATGATAATCCTTAGGCTGACCGTGCACGCATGACATGCAGAGATCACCGGTTTCTTTTCTGATTGCCTCAGCAACTCCTGGAACTGGGAGGAAGCGAACAGAATCGACTCCAAGTTTTTCAGCGATTTTATCCAGCGCCCATTGGGGCAAGCATCCATCTTCATCATACTGTGGAACATTGTACTCAAGAAGCTTTGGAATAAAGAGCTCTTCAACAGTTCGGATATCGATTGCCTTGGCACAAATTCCCAAGATCGGAGGACAGCAGAATCTGAGGTGAATCTCTTTGGCCTTCGCCTTCTTTAGGTCTTTAATAAGTTTCTTTATTGTTTTTCCTCTTACAAAGCTGTCTTCAACAATAATAACAATTTTATCTTCAACTTCTTCTTCGTTAACATTGTGTTTGTTGCCCTTTTTGGTTTGTTCAATAAAAGTTCTGCCTTTATGTTCTGGATTACGCGTAATTGCATTACCATTTGGAAACATTTTAAGAGCGTGAGAGTAACCCGAAGCCCCCGCTCTGGCAGAATCAGGTACTGGTGCGATAACTATATCGGGCATGTGCGGACCGAACTGTGCTTCATCTTGTTTTGCAAGTATGGCTCCTGAGCGATTGCGAGATTCTCTAACACCAGTGCCATCAAATCGAGAAGATACATTCGCAAAATAGATCCATTCAAAGAAACAATGCTTAGGTTTAGGCGCAGAAATTTGAATGGGTTCGGGGTAAAGTCCCATCGAATGAACCATTCCCCCTGGCGGTACGTTGTTACGTTTTGCATCAGGTGAAGTGCTGGCAACACTTTCCGAATATATAAGTAATCGATTCTGATCATCAATGGTATATCCCATTGGTCTTGTTCCCCACTTATCTCTGTGTGCAAATATAGATGGAGGAAGATCTTTTTGCGGATCGCCTTTGTGCACCACGACAATGTTGAATGCTCCTTCTGCCTTTGCGTCGACGTGTTCGAATGCCTCGCCCATTATTTCTGCAAGCGCAGTCTGCTCTGACTTTTGCATGCCCTCAATTACTAATCTTAGGAGAGTTTGTGTGTCTACAATTTCGTCTCTCTCTTTTAGTTGGGAAAAGTTCGAAAGATTACCATTCCAAAGCATTGCCAAAGAGCCGTCCGGGCTTTCCATTGGTTGTGCATACCTTTTATCCATTTCCCTTTTCTTCTTTTTCTTCTTTTGCTGCTTTTTCTCGTGCTCTCCACTTGTGTGATAAAGAGTCTGGCAAAATGCTGCTCTTAGGTTTCCTATATCGTGAAAATCATCAAGTTCATTATCAGCGTATCCAATTGGTCCCAAGAAGTGCCCAATATTAAAACGATTCATTTTCACATCCTCCTGCACGTATCCCAAACCCCATCCATGCTGACCTCTGTGCTCAAGCTCCAATCCTCCCTGATATGCATCCAAAGCGAGATTATCAGTATTTCCGCGATAGTCATAAATCGCGAACACGCCGCATTTTTCTCTTGTTTCTCTCATAAGCGAGTAGGTGATTCTACACATGTTTTGGCGCTAGAAAACCAAATTCTCTGCGGAATTGTTGACAATGAGGGGAATACAGTTAATCTGTCTTTACATATTTCCAATCACAATTATGAGCTCAGAATCAAGTGAATCATCGATAAAGCCATTAACTGATGAGGAAAGACTAAATTTTACAGATGATAGAATTCAGAGGATTCAGTGGTTGCGCTCAGTTAATGCGGTGAGAGTGACAGATATAAATGGAAAAGTCGTTGTTGTCCCCGAGGATTCAGCAGAAGGTGCAAAATGGAAGACTCAAGCTGAGCCAGATATAGACCTCGCTACGGTTACCGGATAATTTATTTGATTTATTCATGTAATATTGGTGCATGATCGACTCGCACTGCCATCTTGCAGATAAAAAATTCCGTTCAGATTTAGATCAAGTCATAAGTAGAGCTAAGCAATCTGGTGTTTCTCCTCTTATAACAATCTCGGATACTCTTAAGGAAGGGCAGGAGTGCATTAAGATTTGTGATAAGTTCGATGATGTTTATTGTGCGGTAGGTGTACATCCTCATGCTTCAAGGAATTGGGGGGAAGGGGATGATGAAAGATTGATGAAGATGGTTTCGTCAGAAAAAGCAGTAGCTATAGGAGAAATAGGACTTGATTACTACTACGACAACTCACCACGCGATGTGCAGAGGAAAGTGTTTGAAGCTCAGCTTCAAATTGCAAAAGATTTGGATGTTCCGGTTGTAATTCACAGTCGCGATGCCCCGAACCAGTCGTCCGCCGAGACGGACTCCGGTTCAGGACAGGCTATTGATGACCTTAAAAAAATTATTGATGAGGTCGATTACGAGCGTATTGTCATTCATTGCTGTACGGAAAAGTGGGAAGACGTCAGCGATCTGGTTGGCAGGGGATTCATACTTGGCTTTACCGGTATTGCAACGTATGCAAAGTCAGAACACATCAGAAATGTGATTAAAAACTGTCCACTAGAGCAGATGATGATCGAAACGGATTCGCCTTACTTGGCTCCAGAGGCTCAGCGTGGAAAAAGGAATGAACCCGCGTTTGTTGTTGAAGTTGCTAAGTTAATTGCGGAGATCAAGGGGGTGGAATATGAGGAAGTCGATCGGGTGACGGAGAAGAGTACGATGGATTTCTATAACATTAACTAATTATTCAAAAGAGATCTTGCAAATTTACCTGTTCATTCGTAGGATTTACCGGTAGCTCAAGCGGATGTAGCTCCCCACTTCGTCAGCCTCGGCTGACTACGAGGGGCAGGTCAGGGTCACCTGGCCTGAGGATGCTATAATTGAAAGCACTTAGCGGATGTAGCTCAGTTGGCTAGAGCGTCGCCTTGCCATGGCGAAGGTCGCGGGTTCGACCCCCGTCATCCGCTCCAACCTGCGTAGCAGGTTGTCAGCCGGAGCTCGCTGGAAGCGAGCGTAGGCTGGCGAAATGACAGAGTCCTGCTACTTCGGTTGGCAGGCCATATTTCCTGCGGGATTAGTACAGTGGTAGTACGCGGGCTTCCCAAGCCCGAAAGGCGGGTTCGATTCCCGTATCCCGCTCCAGCCTTCGCTCCTGGAGGAAGTTATACAAGAAAAACGCTTGTGGAGGTTTTAGTATGCACAGAGACGGAGCTACGGCTGGCAGGCCATTCCCCTTAAGTTGACTATATGAGCTTATTGAAGCCAAGAAGTACTCGATCAAAATCGGTTTTTGAGGTATAATAGTCTGATGATTAAACATAAAGCCTTCATCGCCACTCTGGTGGGCGCATTGTATTGCACCGCGTTTATCTACTTGCTAGCGCTTCCTCATGGGCAAACAGCATCAGCATACCTGCTATCAGCCAAGTCAAATCCGCACAAAGTAAAGCAA
>DCXE01000067.1 GCA_002328295.1 Candidatus Peribacter sp. UBA2144
TAGCAAGCTCGCCTCCTTTTGTAGTGTGAGTTAAGGTGCTGCTAATAATTTATCAGGTCGATGTGTGTAAGTAAAGTATTTGGCCCACCTTCGCCAAGGCTTCGGTGGGTGTTGGCTAGTATAGAACGTAGCCAACAAAAAACCGCACCAAGTGGTGCGGGAAAAGGGTCAGCTGTTGCCTGTGAGCAGGTGCTCGAGTTCCATCTCTTTGATAGCCCGGACAACAGCTCTCCAGATCCAGAAGTCAGAGAACAGTTCTTGTCGCAATTCAGCGATCAGTATCCAGCGCGGAAGTTTACCCTCGAGGTCATCGACTAGGTCGTCAGCGAGCAGTTTACCGTCTTCGAATTCGACCAAGTACACCTCAGTGTACTGATCGTAAGCCTCGAAGATATCGGTGTGCCTTGGGTTGTAGGCAAAGAGTGTTTGGCCGTGGTACATGCGATTGACCAACTTGGTCACATGCAGACCAACTTCCTTGAGCGCTTCTCGAGCCAGTGTCTCAAGTAGTGTTTCGTTCTCAGAATCAGCACCACCGCCGGGAAGCATGAATTGGCCATTGGTTTTTGAGCGTAGCAACAGAATTTGTGAGTCTTTGAAAAATACACCATACACACCACGGCGTTTGGTCAGCCAGGTTTCAGGGATCAGGATAGATCCGTACAGTGAAGCACAGACCTTGAGTTCAAGTTGTGTCCAGGGCATTGATTGCTCCGGTGTTGGAATGTGCTTTCAAGGTTCTTCCCCGGGAACTTGTTCCCGGCGTGATCGAAACGCCAACAAGTTGGCTGGGAAGAATTTCGAAATTATATTGTAAGAGCTTCCTTGATTTTTGGAATCAATTCCTTTTCTACTTTTACAATATTTTTTCCAATAAAGCAAACACGGGCTTCTTCGCGAGTGCCGGCTGGTTTGAATGGTGCAGCCAAGGCAATCGCATCGTGTGGACGCTCAGTGCGAATAATGCCGCAGATATTTTTGTCCGCGTCTTCGTACAACAGGACCGAAACCTTGGCTTCCGGAGAGCTGGCTAACAGCTCGTCAACAACATCTGGTAGATCTGATTCCTCAGCACCAGCGTGCATGAAGTCCTGTTGTGAAAGCAAAGTCCAGACTAGTCCTGAGTCACGGTCTGACTTTAGACGAGCCAAGGCCCGGCCCCACAAGCGCAACGTCTCCACTGAACGAGTGCGGAACAGATTTTCCACGATCTCGTCACGACGTGCTCCAAGCCCCATCAGGTCAGAAGCAGTCTGCAAAGTTCGTGGTGTTACATTTGGTGTTTTAAAACTCTTGGTCTTAGCAATCATCCCAGCCAGGAATGCAGTGGCAATGTCCTCGTCCAATAACTGGGCTTCGTTCTCGCTCAAAAAATTATGACAAACCTCGCTGCAAGCAGTAGCTGTAGTGTCAACCAAATTGTACTGACCAAAGTGTTCGTTAGCTGGTGAGTGGTCGATATTAATAATAGGTACTTTATAAAAGAAGTCCTTGTGTTGTTCAAACAAATGCACGTGTGCTTTCAGGTCCTGAGCACCGATTGAGATAATCAGATCATGTCGGTAAGTAGAACGCTCAGTGCGTAGGTCATCATCGTTCCAAGTTCCAGAGCGCGGAGTCAAATGAATGTGCAACTCATCGCCTTCGACGTTGTACTTCAACTCGTCAACTTTTGTGTCTGCCACATTCAGTTTCAAAGTCAGTGTTTCAATTCCATCTAAGCTCGGCTGCACCTGATCTGCCTGAGAAATAAAATGTAGCTGCTTAGGCGCAGGGCCTTCGGCAGCTACGATCTCGACTGGCTTATCTAGCTTAGCAATCGCCTTTGAAATTCCAATAGCAGAAGCGTAACCATCAGCTCCGGTTCCTGTAGGTACAACAATAAGCGGCTGTTTAGCACGCTTGATCGCTTCAAAAATTTGTTGTTTTTCGTTAAGTGCCATGACTTTGATGAGTCAGTTTTCCTCTCTCCTCTCGACAAAGCATGGGGAAGAAAGTACTTTACAACAGGTATAAAATTAGGTCAACCCCTAAGGGTTAAAGGTCTTGTCATCAGGACAAATTTAAGCTAAACTAGGTTGTGTTATGGATAAAACAAACATACCTAAAGCTTACGACGCCAAACAAGTCGAAGATAAGATTTATTCCGCTTGGGAAAAGAGCGGACTTTTTAATCCGGACAAAGCGCCGGACCGTGATAAGCGTAAAGAGTCTTTTTCTATAGTACTTCCACTACCGAATGTTACCGGGACTTTGCACTTGGGACATGCGGCCATGTTGGCTATTGAAGACATCATGACCCGGTATGCACGTTTGCAGGGCAAGGATACGTTATGGGTGCCTGGGACTGATCATGCAGCGATTGCGACGGAGAGTGTGGTTATAAAGAATTTTCAAGCTGAAGGAATCGAAGATCCTAGGGCGAAGTTTGGAAGAGAAGAACTGGTAAAACATATTTCAGATTTTGTTGAGGACAGCAAAAAGACAATGCGTTCACAGATCAGAAAAATGGGAGCGTCATGCGATTGGTCGCGAGAGAAATATACAATGGATCTGTCGCTTAGCAGATGTGTTCATGAAGTATTCAAGAAAATGTATGATGATGGGCTTATTTACAGAGGTCACCGAATAGTAAACTGGGATCCCAAGATGCAAACTACTGTCGCAGATGATGAAGTTGAATATGTTGAGAGGAAGGAACCTTATTACACTTTCCAGTATGGTCCATTTCAGATAAGTACATCTCGTCCCGAAACAAAGTTCGGAGATAAATACGTTGTCGTGCATCCCGATGACAAAAGATATGCGAAATTTAAAAATGGCGAAACATTCGAGTGTGAATGGATTAGCGGAAAAATTACAGCGACTGTGATTAAAGATGCAGAAATAATTGAT
Organism: Candidatus Peribacter sp. UBA2144; assembly: GCA_002328295.1. Lineage (GTDB taxonomy): Bacteria > Patescibacteriota > Gracilibacteria > Peribacterales > Peribacteraceae > UBA2144. Next base: position 2,896 of record DCXE01000067.1, read on the forward strand.
ATGGAACAGGGGACAGGTTGCATGACGGTTACGCCATGGCATGACAAAGCAGACTTTGATCTAGCCGAGAGGCATGGACTGGAAAAGGAACAGGTGATTGATTACGACGGAAAATTACTTCCGATTGCAGGTAAGTTAGCAGGTATGCATATTGAGAAAGCTCGCCCAAAGGTTGTAGAAATACTGGAAGAAAAAGGACTGTTGGTCAAAACTGAAGAAAGCTATGAACACAATGTTGCTCTTAACTATCGTGGCAAAGGAATGATCGAACCTCAGATAATGGAGCAATGGTTTATAGACGTAAATAAGCAGGTTGTTTCTTGGAAAAAGAAGAAAATGAGCCTTAAAGAGATTATGCAAGACGTTGTTAAGTCTGGTGATATAAAAATAATTCCAGAAAGATTCGAGAAAACATATTTCCACTGGATTGATAATTTATGGGATTGGTGCATTAGTCGTCAGATTTGGTGGGGACATAGGATTCCTGTGTGGTACAGAGGAGAAGGCAAAGATCGAGTAACTTATGTTGGCGTCACTCCTCCGGATGGAGACGAATGGGAGCAGGATCCAGACACTTTGGATACGTGGTTTAGTTCTGCGCTATGGACGTGGAGTACTCTCATTGATCCAGAGCTTACAGAAGATCATTCGCTTTCATTCCAGGATTTACTCGAGAAGAGTCCGGATTTCCAGAAGTTTCATTCTACAAATGTTATGGAGACAGGATATGACATTCTGTTCTTCTGGGTTGCCCGTATGATTCTTATGACGACCTATATGGTCAGTGATGTTCCATTTGATACTGTTTACTTACATGGAATGGTTCGGACACGCGAAGGTAAGAAGATGAGTAAGTCCGATCCGGAGACATGCATAGATCCTTTGGAGATAATTCCCAAGTATGGTGCTGATGCGCTAAGGCTTTCTATGATCGTAGGTCAGTCACCGGGAAATGATTTCAGGCTTTATGAGGAGAAAATTGGTGGTTACAGGAACTTCGTCAATAAATTATGGAATGCATCAAGGTTTGTTCAGATGAAATGTGAGGATGAGGGGGTGGATCCGCATACGGTTGCGGGTGGGGGTGGGGGTGCGGAATTATCTTTGGCTGATAGAGCTATGCAGTCGTCTTTAGATAGTTTGATTGCTGATGTTACGAAAGGATTAGATGAGTATCGTTTAAGCGAAGTAGGGGAGAAGCTATATAGCTTTATATGGGATTACTTTTGCGATTGGTATTTGGAGCTTTCTAAGGGCGAGACGAATATAAATATGCTGGTTGGAACACTTAGAACATTTCTAGTATTGCTCCATCCTTATTGTCCGTTTGTTACAGAAGAGCTTTGGGAGCATTTCAAATTTGAAAAATCAGAAGGAATGTTGATCTCGCAACCATGGCCTGTGCACAGCGATCCGGCAAGACAAGACAAAGATGCTGAAAGAGATTTCCAAATCATAATTGATGTTATTTCTGCGATAAGAAGCATACGTGCGGACCAAGGTGTAGAGCCCGGGCTTAAATTGAAAGTAATTATTCACACAAAGAAGCACTTAGAACTTCTGGAATCGCAACAGGAGCACATAGAGAGGCTCGCAAAACTAAGCGAGCTCTCCATAGACTCAGATCCTGTTAAGCACGAGAACGCCGCAAGCGCATTCCTAAAGGACATTGAGGTTCATATTCCTCTGGAAGGAGTAATAGATTTCGAAAAAGAGCGTGAGAAGCTTGGTAAAGAAAAAGAAAAGCTAGAATCCTTCATGAAGGGGATTGAATCTAAGCTTAATAACAAGAAATTTGTATCAAATGCTCCTGCGGAAGTTGTAGATACAGAGAAAGATAAGCTTAAAAACGCTCAGGACAAACTAAATAAGATCGAAGAGAGGTTAAAAACACTAAAATAGTCGTTGTATGTACCTGCCTGCCGGCAGGCAGGCATTGTACATACACTCATCTACTTCGACATTTCCTTTATCCCTCCGTACAAATCCGGTGTGTGCGATTTCTTTTTACGAGGGACCGAAAGGCCTCTGCCACGGAAAATCGAATCTCTTCCGTAACGATGCCGGATTTTATCCAATGACTTTTGCACATTCTCTGATCGATTATTGCTATTCGGCCCATCAAACAACGAATATTGCGTATTTCCCGGCTGCTTAAGGCCCATTAGAGCTATTCCAGCTTGCGTATAAGCCTTATTTGCCTCATGGGCTCTCTTGAAGCACCAGCGAGCATATGGAAGTATCTGTTCTTCCGTATCCATTAATTGTGGAAGTTTGCGTGGATGACCCAAATGCCTATATTCATCATTCCTCAGCCACACCATAACCTCTTTGCAGGCCAGATTATGAGTGCGCATCTTAAGAGTGCAGTAAGTTAGATGCTGAAGCATATAACCGAACAGTTGGTCTTCATCCTTAGTTGCACGAAAACTTCTGCATCTCGAAATAGATTTTGGAGGATCCGGTTCATCATCCACATCAAAAACAGGTTTCCCCAGAAGCTCATCTTGCATCTCTAGTCCCGGTTTCCCAAACAGCTTCTTGATAATATCTTTTGGAGCATTTGCGATGTCCCATGCGGTGCGCCAGTTAAAAGATTCAGCGTGAAGTGAACGCTTAGAACCGATGCCTGGGATTGCGGGGGCGGGGCGATCTGACAAAAATTGATAATTGATAATTGATAATTGA
>DCXE01000077.1 GCA_002328295.1 Candidatus Peribacter sp. UBA2144
AGCTAAGGTGGCGTGATTCTTACTGTGATGTAAACAATTGATTCTCAACCGAGCCTGTCTTCTTTCCCTGAGCTAAGGTGGCTTAGAAATGAATAATTGAGTAATTAAGAATGAATAATTATTCACTATTCATTATTCATCCTTCATTCTTTTTTTTCAATGATTTTGCCTGTTTTGGGCCAATTTTTGAGCCTAATGTTAAGTTCTCTTTCAAACCGTCATTGAAAATTGAGCCCAGAAATGCTATAATAATCAACTAACACAAAATAAATACCCAAACAAAAATGTCCATCGAAGCCTGCATCGCGCACGCCATTCACAGCGACCTAGACATACTGGAAGTACTTCCGGAGGTGCATGAGCTGCCAGTGGAAGAATTGGAGGTGTACATAGAAAGATATATCGTTGGTGTTCAGGAATCACTGAGGACCATTATTTCTGATAAAGGAGATCCATTCATCCGTTCCAGAGATGCCGCTGGTCTTTGCGCCACTTGCCTTGAGTCTGGTATTTCGATTCCAGCCCCAACGCTACTTAAAATGTGCCAGACCATCACACAGCTTCTGGATCTGGATGCAAGATTTATATTGGATACAGAAGACGGAACAAGCCTCTACTACATGAAGTTGAATTTGTCGTTGTCAGCCTAACGCTTCGCCCACTGAGGAGATTTGCGAGCCCTCTTTAAGCCTGGCTTCTTTCTTTCTTTAATGCGCGCATCCCGGCGAAGGTATCCTTCTTTTTTTAGTGTTGGACGAAAATCGGGACCGAAGAGTGTTAGACCTTTGCTAATCCCATGTCTAATAGCATCTGATTGTGCAGATTTTCCTCCTCCTTTTACAGACGCTTCAATATCGAAAGTCTTTGTATTATCCGTAAGCGCAAGAGGTGCAAGAGCATTCTCTCGTTGAATTCTTGTGAAATACTCTTTTGCATCCTTTCCGTTTACTTTTAAGTCTCCTTTCCCCCCTTCAAAAAGCTTAACGCGCGCAATCGCGGTCTTTCGCTTTCCAGCGGCGTAATGATATTGCTTCTTTGATGAGGTAGCTGCAGTCATATAAATTAAGGTTAATTGTTACTGGCCTGCCCTGAGCTCGCCTGCCGTGAGCTTGTCGAATCGGTCGAAGGGCTGGAAGTTAATGGCTGAGGTTTCTGTGCCCCATGATTGTGCTCGCTCTCTGCATAAACATGAAGCCTTTTCATCATTTCATTTCGAAGCTTATTCTTGGGGAGCATCCCTTTAACTGCTTTTTCGATAACTTGCACAGGATTCTGCTTAAACAGATCTCCCAATGAAATAACTTTGAGACTTCCTATGAATCCCGTATGTCTTGCATATTGCTTTCTGTGCAATTTAGCAGATTGAAATGTAAGCTTTGAAGCGTTGATTACAACCACATAATCACCATAAATTTGGTGAGGAGAGAAAGATGGCTTGTGTTTACCTCTGAGTATGGAAGCAGTGCGGGCAGCTAATCTACCAAGAGACTGTCCTTCTGCATCAATCAGAATCCATTTGGGAGCCTCTGGTTTAACGATAGTAGTTTTCATGATTTCTTGGGGGCCTTTTCTTTTTTAGTAGCAACTTTCAGCTTTTCTTCCGGAGCTGGAACGTCTTTTCCTTCCAATAAGCTAAGGTCAACTAATTCAGCGTTATCTCCTTTTCTTGCGCCTGCAGGAACCATTCTGGTCAGCCCAGAAGAACGGTCCTCATAACGATATTTAAGAACCTCCATAACCTTTTTGCTTGCATTCTTGTCGGTTACAGTCCTGTTGATTGTTCGGATAGCTAAATGTGCCGGTTTCTTTTTTGCGACTAAAACCAGCTTATCAATGATTGGCTGTATTACCTTTGCGCGCTTCTTGGTTGTACGTATAGATTCATACAACAGAAGTGATGTCACCAGATTGCGTTTAAGCATCCTAGCGTGTGCTGGTTTTTGTTTTAGCCTAAGTCTGGAATTCTGGTGGCGCATGTGGGAGTAAGTCTTTTAATTCAATGGAGTGAAGTAGTCAATGATATTCTGGGGGAAGTCGCTTGTCTCTCGTCACTTGTCACTTGTCCGCCTTTGCTGACGAGTGACGAGCGACCAGCGACGAGTGACCCATAAGTTCATAATCAAACATCTAACGATTCATCAGCTAAAGCGAGTCCTCTTTCGGCAAGTGTTGCTCTTACTTCATCCAGTGCCTTTGCTCCGAATCCTCTGAAGTTACTTAAGGAGGCCTCTGTGCACTTGGTTAATTGCTCGATGCTTCCAACGCCTGCGTTAATTAGGGCGTTTAGAGTTCTGGGTGAGAAGTTTAGAATCTCTATGGGAGTGTAGCTTTCTTTTACGGGAGCACTGTCATCGTCCTGAACACCTGCACCTGCACCTGCCCTGCTAAAGTCTGCAATGTATTCCTGCTCTACTATCTTATCTGCACTGGAGAAGTACTCGAAGTAACTCTTAAGAAGCTGTGAAGAGAACTGCATGGCTTCCTCCGCTGTTAATGACCCATTGGTCATAACATCAAGAACCAACTTATCCAGATTTGTTCTTTGGCCAACACGAGCAGACTCCACATCAAACTTTACTCTGATAACAGGACTGAATATCGCATCGATATGAATGAGACCGGGCTCGTTTTGTTTCTTGTTTCTTTCCGAGGCAGGAGAATATCCAACTCCTTTCTCGACAGTTATATCTATATCTACTTCTCCACCCTTTTCCAAAGTAAGAATTGTCATATCCGGATCCAGGATCTCTATATCAGAAGAAACCTTGAGGTCTTTTGCCTTGATTACCTTTGGCCCCTTTGCTGTTAGAGACACTACTTCCGGATCCTTGTTGAATTTACGCAGCGTAAGCTTCTTCAAGTTCAAGCATATATCCAGAACAGATTCTGTAACTCCTTTTAGTGCCGTGTATTCGTGTTGCACTTCCTTGATACGTACAGAAGTAACAGCAGCACCTGGAAGACTGGAAAGCAGAACTCTTCTAGTAGCATTGCCCAGCGTTATACCAAACCCAGGAGGGAGAGGTGCAATAGTAAATGTGGCAACAGCGTCAGAGTCTTTGGAAATGGGTACGGTACTGAATACCGGTGGCCCGATTTCTTCCTGAATGATGTGCATATAATGGTTGGGAAGAAAGAGAAATGAAGAGTTTGAAACAAAAAATTTGAAAGGGTTATTTCCTAGAATAGTACTCCACGACCTGCCTTACATCTATAGCCTGCTCCGCAGATTCGGGGTCGGGAAGAGAAACAATTTCGATTGTCATGGCGTTACTGTTTACTTTCATCCAGCCCGGTGGCATGTATTTTTCATGTGCTTCCAGAATGGGACTGAACACGGGGGAGCTTTTGCTCTTTTCGCGAACTTCTATTTTGTCGCCCTCCTTCAAACGATATGAAGGGATTGTTACACGCTGTTCATTTACCTTGAAATGTCCGTGGCTTGTAAATTGGCGTGCCTGAAGTCTGGTCAAAGCAAAACCTGCTCTGTACAGAACATTGTCGAGCCTTCTTTCAAGTAATTGCTTGATTACATCACCCGTTTGACCCTTGGAAGATACAGACTCATCGTAAATATTTCTGAACTGCCTCTCGGAAAGTCCGTAAATATCTCTAACTTTCTGCTTTTCGGTTAACTGCTGTGCAAATTGGGATTTGCGCCCAAGGCGTGTTCGCGGACCCTTTCCGGGAGGCTGGGGTTTCTTTTGCAGAATTTTATCGTATTTGTCGCTTCCATATATATTGGTTCCTTGTCTTCTGCAGCGCTTTGCTTTGGGTCCTGTGTACTTCATTGTTAGAGTAGTTGAGTTAGTTGTAAGTAATTCTTCAATTGAGAGCAATTGGCTTTTGGCAGTTGGCTAATTGCCAATAGCTAACTGCCAATTGCCGGTGATAGAATGAAAAGTAAGCATAAAAAGTAATTAAACACGTCTACGACGTTTCGGTCTACAACCCCCATGGGCTATTGGAGTACGGTCAATGATTGCATCAAGATCTAATCCAGCTCCCTGTATTCCACGAATAGCCTGCTCTCGCCCAGGTCCTAGTCCCTTTACTTCAACCTGAACCGACTGAATGCCGTATCCCTGTATGGCTTCAACGGCCTGCTCAGCAGCAACCTTAGCAGCATACGGAGTTGATTTGCGGGTTCCTCTGAATCCTGATCGGCCACAGCTGCCTCCACCCAAGACGTTTCCCTCCAAATCCGTAAAGGTGATGATAGTATTATTTTCACCTGCAAAGATACATGCACGTGCCTTTGGCACGGTCTTCTTTATCTTCTTTTTCTTAACCTTTACTGGTTTCTTGGGGGTAGCCATTTCGAGGTGATAGGTGGTAGGTGGTAAAAATCTACTGCGCTACTGCGCTACTGAGCTGAATCATTTTTAAGTCTTTGTCAGAGTTACTCGACCGGAAAGTCCCGTCTTCTTCTTTCCTCTCTTTGTCCTAGCATTTCTGCGGGAAGTCTGGCCACGCACGGGAAGTCTTCTGCGATGTCTGTAACCACGCCATGTTCCAATGTCCTGCAACCTCTTAACATCCATAGATACTTTTCTAGTAAGATCACCCTCTACTTCTTCCTGCTCAATTCGTGACCTTAGTCTTGCTTGCTCCTCTTCGGTTAATGAGCTTGATTTGGTATCAGGATTAATATTCAACTCTTTGATTATTTTCGCAGATAAAGATTGCCCCACACCCTTGATCTCTGTAAGAGCAATTACAATTCTTTTTTCTGCCGGTAGTACGACTCCTGCGATTCTAAGCATTTTTAGGTGATAGGTTATAGGTTGATAGGTGATAGTAATTCTACTGCGCTACTGAGCTGATAATCATCCCTGACGCTGTTTATGCTTCGGATTTTTGCATACTATTCGTCTAACCATTTTCTTTTTTCTGCCACTTCGCCTTATAACCATGCGGCAGTCTTTGCAGATCGGTTTTACAGAAGCACGTACCTTCATGACAATGGGAAGTGGTAAATGGAAAGTGAAAAGTTAGGATGCTTGTTCAGTCTTAGACTCCTCTGTTTCTTCTGCTTCCTCTTTTTCCTCTGTTTCTTCATCGAGAGGAAGAATCTGATCAGATCTGAAACGGTATGTGATGCGCCCCTTTTCCAGATCGTACGGGGTGATCTCCACCTTTACCCGGTCACCCGGGAGTATTCGCACGCGGAACTTCCGCATGCGTCCGGCAAGTGTGCAATGAAGCTCGTGGTCTTTTGCTTGAGAACTAAGGACTTTTACTCGGAATGTGGCATTGGGGAAAGACTCTTCAACAATGCCGATGAGTTCAATCACATCTTTTGACACAGAGTGCAAGACAAAAATATAAGCCGGTAAAGACTACAGATCGATTTTGGCTCTATCAAGCTAAATGCTCCGTTTTCTTCTAAAAGCAGTAAATATGCGTTGCATTATGTTAGGAATTATTGTCAAATATGCAAATTATGCTGGTTTTGGCTTGTTTATGACATTTTTTGCTTTGCTCAACTTGAAGACATAATACCCACTAAACAGCGCGAAAAATACATTCAACCAGAAGAAGATCCAATCCATCACAATGAAGCTAAATACAGCAATAGCTGCGCTCCCCACTGCTAGTGCCAGATTCCTTCTTACTGTCCCTATATTCATGGCAAATCCAAGCCCAAGAATGACCAAACCAATTACGAAGAGGATAGTTCCATATCCTTCGAAGAGCCTTAAAGCCCATATAACCAATGCCAAACCGGCTACTGCAAGAATCGGCGTATCATACCTGTCAGGAGTATTCAGCATCATTAGGAGAGTAGATATTGCTATTAGAACCTGAAGAAAGATAAAAAAGATGGAACCTCCAACAAGAAAATTCAGATATGAGTAAGTGAACATCGACAGGTTTCCGAAAACAAAGAACCAGTTTTTTGGAAGCCTGACTGGATGCGAAACTATTTTTGACGGAAGAGCTGCGCCGATTACCAAGATGATTGAGCCGACTATGCCGACTAGGAAGGTGGTGTTCATAGATATAAATTATAATTACAAATATGAACTGAAGCTATTCAGACAAATTAATTTTCAATTTTCAATTTAGAGTTTTCATTCAAAATCCAATTATCAATGATCAATTCGCAAGCGATCAATATTGATTGATGAAAATTATAAATTGGGCCTTGAATGAAAATTGATAATTCTAAATTGAAAATTGCCTTATTCTAAGCAATAACATCACAACCCCCTTCCAGTACAAGTAGCGTATGCTCAAAGTGTGCGCAAAGAGCTTTGTCGGAAGTAGAAAGAGTCCAAGCATCCTCCCCTGCTTCAACGCTGTCGCTCCCCGCTGAAATAATAGGCTCGATTGCAAGAAGAGTGCCAGCAGGAATTTTTGGACCCGTGCCTGCGTCTCCCAAATTTGGAATGTCCGGGAACTGATGTAAGTTTTTTCCAAGTCCGTGTCCAGTCAGCGCTTTCACCGGATGAAACCCATCGGCTTCCGCAGTTTCTTGAATCAAAGCCGATATGTCCCCCACCCTCACTCCTTCGCGAAGTTTTTCAACAACTTTTTCTAAACACAACTTTGTGACACTCATTAGCTTCTTCGCATCTGAACTAATCTCTCCCGCAGCCGCAGTAAAACACGCATCAGTATAAAGCCCATCGAAAATGACTCCGCAATCGACCGATATTATGTCACCCTCTTTGAGCTGATGTTCTCCGGGAATTCCATGTACACATTGTTCATTGACTGACGTGCATAGTGTTGAAGGAAAATTTCTATAGCCTTTGAATCCAGGAACCGCACCATGATCTCTAATAAATTTTTCCGCTGCTTGGTCTAACTCAAGCGTAGTTACTCCTGGGCTGACCATGCCTTCGACTAAATTTAAACAAGACCTAAGAATCTTTCCGCCCTTTCTAAGAGAATCTATCTCCTGCTCCGAGAATATTTGGAACTTAGACATATTTAATTATAAGTTTAGCGCTTCTTTGAGCCTGTCGTAAATTTCTTCTATCTTTCCCCCACCATCAACCTCAATCACTTTGTTCTGGGATTTGTATTCTTCGATGACCGGCATTGTCTTTTCCTCAAACACAGACATTCTTTTGCGAATAACTGCCTCGTCCGCATCATCTTCCCTTCCCTCAATCTCTGCACGTTTGAGTATGCGTTGAATGCATGCCTCTTTGTTAACTTTGATTTCAACACACTTAAAATCACGACCAACTTCGCTCATTATTTCGTTAAATCCACTTTTCTGATCCTTATCTCGCGGGATGCCATCAAAAAGAATTTTTTGGTCAGCAGGATAAGATTCAATCGCTTCTTTTACTACCCGCATGATAATATCAAGAGGAACCAATTTTCCTGCACTCATATACGACCTCACTGTTTCTCCCAATTCTGAGCCAGTTGCCTGTATTTTTCTAAGCTCTCCACCTGCCTCAAAAATATCGTAGCCAAACTCCTCAGCTAACTTTTTTGCTTGCGTTCCTTTTCCTGAGCCTTGGATTCCAAAAAAGACGAGATCCATTATACGAGCTTATCGTAATCATGTGCCAAAAGCTGTGCATTTATTTGTCTGATTAGTTCCATAACAACTCCAACCACAATAATCAGTCCTGATCCAGAGATTATTAGATCCTGCGAACTAAGCGCAGAGTACTTTGTAAAGATAAGAGGCATGATCGCAACGAGCCCCAAGAATGTACCTCCCCATAAGTTGAGTCTGTTTGAAGTTTTCTTTAGAACTTCTGCTGTTTGTTTGCCTGGTCGAATTCCGGGGATGAATCCCCCGCGTTTTTGAATAGTATCTGCAATATCATCCGGCCTGAAGGTTACGGATACATAGAAATACGTAAAGCCCATCACAAGCAAGAAGTATATGATTATGTACGGTATAGACGGACTTGAAGGATTGACGTAGGTAGTTATAAGTCCAACAATTTTGCTGAAGCGTGGAGCTGTGGACAAGAACTGGGCGATAATCGCTGGAAGTGTAATCAAAGAAATTGCGAAGATGATTGGAATCATTCCGGCTTGGTTTAATCTAATCGGGATACCTCCCTGAACACCCCTGCCTGCTCCCTGATTTGCGTAAGTTATTGGAATCAAACGGTGGGCATCTGTGAATAATACAACTGCAACAAGCGTCGCAAGAGAAACAATGCAGAATAGATAGAAAGCACCCATCTTTCCTTCGCCTGCTATGAAGAGCGAACTTAAGACTGCAGGAATACCAGAGACGATCCCTGTGAAGATGATGAGTGAGATTCCATTGCCGATTCCCTTTTCTGTAATCAGCTCTCCCAACCACATAATGAAGAGTGAACCTGTTGTCACAAAAAGCATTGGAGCCAAAACCGCCGGGAAACTAAGGTTGATTAGATTTGCTCCGCCACGACTGAGGAGTATCAGGAATCCGTAGCTTTGTACAAATGCAAGCGGAACAGTTAGATAACGCGTGTAGCGGTTGATCTGTTGCTGACCCGATTGCCCCTCCTTTTGCATGGCCTCGAGTTTCGGGAAAATAACCGTGCTTAATTGCATTATGATTGAAGCATTGATGTACGGAGAAAGCCCGAGAAGTACTATCGAAAAGTTGTCGATTGAACCTCCCGTAAGCGCGGCAAAGACTCCAACTACTCCGGAGCCTCCGCGAGAACCCAGGAATTCACGCAAAGCAAAAGGATCTGTTCCGGGAACTGTAATGTGCGCCGCAATGCGGTAAACAAGTAATATTCCCAACGTAAACAGGATTCTTTTTCGTAAGGCTTCTGAATGCCAGAGTTGTTTCAAGTAGGTAAACATCGGGGGTAGTATGCAGTTTAATTCTCAATTTTAATAGACCCCCCAGCCTTCTCTACGGCTTCTTTCGCACTTTTGGATACTGCATTAATTGTCAAAGCATATTTTCCTTCCACTTCTCCTCTGCCAAGCAGTTTAACTGGCTTTCTTGTTCTGATGAGCCTGGCTTTCTTGAGTGCAGAAATGTCATAAGAGCCTGCGGGTATCTTTTTTAAGTCTCCCAAATTAAAAACTTCGTATTCCTTTTTGTTAGGATTTCTAAACCCTCCGAGCTTTGGTTGTCTTAGCAAAATTGAAGTCTGGCCTCCTTCGAATCCAAAATTACGTCCTCTGCCCGCTCTAGATTGCTGGCCTTTTGTTCCACTACCTGCAGTTGTGCCTTTTCCGGCGCTATTGCCCCTTCCTACACGCGTACGCTTCTTTCTGGACCCTTTGGCGGATGAAAGCTTATTAAGCATCTGGAAGATGTTAGTGAGTGAAGTGGGGAGATACAAGTAAATATGTGGTTTTTTGCTACAATATAGTACATGCAAAAGTGGTTTGTTGCCGTCCTTGCAACAATAGCCTTATCTGCCGGCGTTCTAAGTACAGTATACGCTGCTTTATCTACACTTAATTACCTTACTCGAGCTGAAGCTTGCGAGCTTTTACTTAGAGCAAGTAGAGAAAACGTGCCAATCCTTGAAGACAATGAATATGATTTTCCTGACGTTTTTGGAACTCCAGAAGAAACTAAATATATTTATTACGCCGCCGAAGTTGGAATGATCAACTCCAATCCTGAGAGAGGTTTGATATTCCCCTACAGATCTGTATCTCGAGCTGAGTTCTTAAAAATGCTGACAGTGGCATTTGAACTTGAGTACAATCTTCCCCATGAATTTACCGATATTGAATCCGATGCTTGGTACAAAAAATACATAGGTGCTGCAGGCTATTACGATATGTTCGTGGATGCTACCCAGCAACTGACTCTAAAGCCCAACTTGCGTGTTTCTGAGGGTACTGCAAGGGTTGCGCTCGAAAAGCTGTATAAGAAAGAGCCCTCCCGTAAGCCAAAAAACTTCTCTTTTAAAAAATCGAAGGCTTCTTCGGAAAAAGCCAAACCAGCATCCTCCCCGTCAGCGGTAAAGCTAGCCATTAGGAACTTGTTTAAGAAAAAAGGTGGCACTCGTCCGGATAAAGCTCGCCATGAGATAATAGATTTGGTTAATGAAGAACGAAATAAAGAGGGACTAGACGCATTAAGTCATAATTTGAGGCTTCGAAGATCCGCGCAAAAACATGCAAAAGATATGCATGAACGCCGTTACTTTAGCCACGTAACTCCGGAAGGCGTTGATTATATAGACCGAATAAAAGCCGCAGGTTATTTAGATCTCGACCAATCTGAATGCGGATGTACTGATGTGTTTAACATGCGAGCCTTGATCGAAACGAACAGAACAGAAACAACTCCAAACAGTACAATTGCTGAAACTGAAATATGCCGATGTCGACCCAAATTTGCAGTTGGGGAAAATATTGCAGTAGGACAATTAACTCCGAAAGAGGTAATGAAAGATTGGATGAATTCACCGGGACATCGCAAAAACATTTTGCATTCGGAGTTTGCAGAAATTGGAATTGGATTGTTCGGGGATTATTGGGTGCAGAATTTTGGAAGGATGGATGTCGATTAGGTTTGCTGGTTTTTGGTTTTTTGTTGTTAATTTCCTCGATACTAGAGCTACTGACTACATCTCAACCGAAAACTAATAACTAATAACCAATCAACTTCTTAAGTGTACTTAAAGCGAAGCCAGAGTTCTACCAAATTCTTCAGCTGAGGCTGGTCCGTTCGCAGTAACTATCTTTCCGTCTACCGTGATGTCCTGACCTGTGTATATCGCATCATATTTTTCCAATTCATGCTGTTGTTCACCTCCTGAATCCCAAACTGTTGCCTTCTTTCCTCCAAGAACTTTAGCTTTGGCTAAAATTAGAGGGGCTATGCATATTGCGCCAAGCGGCTTTCCCGCTCTGACTGTTTCATGTGCGATGTTTAAAGCTGAAGAATCTGATATTAAAGAAAAAGCTCCGGGCCCTCCTATAAAACCCACTCGATCAAAGTCATTTAAATTAACGTCTTTGAGTGCAACCTCCGCTTCTTCTGTTGCACCAAGCTTGCCCAAGCACGAGCCGGCTTCTGAGCTTGCAAGTACAACCTCAAATCCTGCATTGACCAAACCATCTCTGGTTCCATTTAATTCCATATCTTGAAATCCGTCTTTGGCGATTATGAGGAGTGCCTTTTTCATATGCCAATTATATCAATTTCCAACTATTTAACCAGATTTCCCTCCTGATCAATATCCTTCTTGCTAACTTCCGTAACTCCCAAGCCCTCCTCCTCCAAAACCTCTCTATCCTGTGCCGCACCGGCAAATTCTTTATCAATATCCTTGATAGCCTTTTTCTGCTTTTCTTTTGATCCACCTTCTTCAGACGAAGCATCAACATCAACTGCCGTGCCTCTAAGTCTTTTAAGAGCTTTTATAGTCGCTTGCGCGTTTACCAGCTTGTTGGAAGTACCATACTGCTTGGACAGAACATTCTGTACTCCGGCATGCTCCAAAACAACACGCAAAGCTCCACCTGCAATTATTCCGGTACCTTCACGCGCAGGAACTATTCTGATTCGCGCGGCTTTGAACTTGTGATCAACTTCATGCGGAATGGTACCGTTAACAATTGGAATTTTGATCATATTTTTTTTTGCCGTAGAAGCTGCTTTCTGTACTGCCGACTGAACCTCCGCAGCCTTCCCTGTTCCCAAGCCTACTTTTCCTTTTTTATTTCCAGTAACAACAACTGCACGGAACCTGAGCCTTCGTCCTCCTTTCACGACGCGTGTAACGCGATCAACACTGAGCGTTGTTTCTTCGAACTCCTTCGGCTCTCGCTTGGAGCGATCTTTTCTTTTGCGGTCTGGACGGGAAGTCTTTGGCATAAAAATTAATTGAGAATTTAAATTTAAGAATTAAAATTTAAGGCCTCCATCTCTTGCTGCATCAGCAAGCGCTTTAACTCGGCCATGATAAGCATAAGCATTGCGATCAAATACAATTTCGGAGATTTTCTTAGTTCTGGCTTTCTTCGCAATCAACTCACCCAGCTTCTTTGCCCCGTCAGAATTCGGCTTAGCCTTTGCCTCTTTTGTACTTGCCTGAAGCACAGTCTTTCCAGATGTATCATCAATTAATTGAACTGTAATTCGAGTCATTGAACGATATACAGACATGCGTGGGCATTCTGCGGTTCCACTGACTTTGGAACGAATACGATTCTTTCTTCTTAGCCGATCCTGTAATTTTTTGGGTAACATAGCAATTTAAGTGACAGATTTTATTCAGCTTTGGCGGCTGCTTTACCGACCTTGCGAATTATAACTTCATCTATATATTTGACTCCTTTTCCTTTGTAAGGTTCCGGTGGACGATATGAACGGATAACTGCGGCAGATTGTCCTACCAACTGCTTGTCTATCCCTTTTATAATAAGCAGATTTTTGTTCTTCTCGTCCTGAGTAATTTCAATCCCTTCCGGAATCTGGTAATCGATTGGATGAGAATGACCGAGATTCAATGTAAGAACCTTGCCCTTTGCCTGCGCTTTGTAACCAACTCCGATTATTTCAAGCTTCTTCTCGTACCCTTCGCTAACCCCTTGGACCATATTCGCAACCAACTGGCGAGTCAGACCGTGACGAGCTCTGGATTCTGAATCATCATTTTTGCGCTCAACAATTACATTATCACCGTCAACTTTAACAATGACTTCTGGCAGATGTGCGTAACTGAGTTCTCCTTTGGGCCCTTTGACCTTTATTACATTACCGGAGATCTCGACTGTTACGCCGGATGGAATCGCCACTGGTTTCTTCCCTATTCTTGACATGATTAGCGTAGTAATAGTAATAAGTGCAACTTACAGTCGCTGGTCGCTGGTCGCTGGTCGCTGGTCCACTGCAATCTGACTAGTGACGAGTGACAAGTGACCAGTGACCCCCAAGCCGAAAAATGAATGAAAGAATACATAATATTATGAAACAGTACATAACACTTCTCCTCCGATTTTCTTTTCACGCGCTTCCTTATCAGTCAAAAGTCCTTGGCTGGTTGTAATAATTGCCATTCCGAAACCTCTGAGGACAGGCTTAAGCTCAGATACGTTTTGATATACCCGTCTTCCAGGTTTGGAAATGCGCTTGAGTTCGAGTGTTGGCTTATCGGGAACAAAACTAACTGTCATTTCCTTGTGTGGGTCATCTCCACTAACAATTATATCATTGATCCATCCATTGTCGCGCAAAATTTCACAGAGCTGTTCTTTCATTCTGGACCAAGGAATGCAACATTCTGAATGTCTAGCTTTCTGAGCATTGCGCATTCGGGTTAGTAAGTCGCCTATGGGGTCGGTTACGTAAGTCATATTATTACCAGGAAGATTTCTTAACACCGGGAATATGGCCTTCTGTGGCAAGTTCCCGGAAACAAATACGGCAAATTCCAAAGAAACGCATGTATCCATGACGTCTACCACAAAGCTCGCAACGATTGTATACGCGCGTAGAGAACTTAGGTTTTCGTCCATCGGCTTTAGCTCTCAGGTAAGCCTGGAGTTTTGTGCGTTGCTTGTGCTTTAGTGCGGTTCTAGCCATATGAGGATTAGGAATTGGGGTTAGGATTAGGATTATCAGAAGATTCTGAGGATTCCGAAGAGTCCGACGATTCCGAGGATTTATCATTATTATCCTCGGTTACTTCGGCATCCTTGGTTTCTTCGGTTTCTTTTTTAGTAGCTTCATCCACTTCTTCCTTGGCAGCCTTCAGAGCTTTTTCTTTTTCTTCTTTCTCCTGCTCTCCTTGCCCCTCTTTTTGCTTTTTCTTAAATGGCATGCCAATAGCTTTTAGTAGTGCTTTCGCCTCCTCGTCGCTATCTGTAGTAGTGGTTATCTGAACTTGCAATCCGAAAATTTGCTTTGCATCTGGCAAGGGAACCTCTGGGAAAATGGAATGATCTTGAATGCCGATTGCATAATTGCCGTGTCCATCGAAATTGGTGGTAACTCCCCGGAAGTCACGGATGCGCGGCAAAGAGTAGCTGATCAAACGATCCAAGAACTCTTCCATTTGCTTGCCCCTTAGAGTAACCATCGCACCTACAACCATGCCTTCTCTTGTTTTAAAGTTGGAAATAGCAACACGCGCCTTGGTTACGACAGGCTTTTGTCCTGTTATCTGTGCTAGTGAATCAATGACATATTGATGCATTTCTTTGCTATCCATTTTCGATTTATTAATTCCAACATTCACAACAACCTTCTCTATTCGTGGAAGTGCGTAAGTGTTATTGATTCCAAGATCTTTTTTCAAGTCTTTTGCGATTGGTCCTCTTAGCCGATCATGGAGTGATGCGTAAGCCATTATTCTCCGCGCTTGTGAGTAAAGGTATCAGGTGTTTTGCCCTGATCAGAAACTGGGCGATCTTCTTTTGATCGTGACCCTTCTTTGTCATCCAATTCATCCATTGCCTCTGCACCGAACTTAAGGCCTTTCCAGAATGCCTTCTTATCCGGCGCATCAACTCGCTCCGTCTTCTTTTCTTTCTTCTTCTTAACTTCCTTTTTCTCTTTCTTGTCCTCCGTAGCCTTGGCAGAGGAGGGTGTCTCTTTTTTGTCAGTTGAGGATGCTGCTTCTTTCTTCTCTTTATCAAGCTCTTTCTTCTCCGGTATCTTTCCAGCCTTAACTTCCTCACCGCTCCTTTTGGCAATCCTCTTCTTTCCTTTCTCTGTAACTTCGAAACCAATTCGTGTTCGCTTGTTGGATTTTGGATCAACGAGCATTACATTGCTTGAATCTAATGAGGCTTCATACTTAATAATTTGCCCTGGCTTGTTCACGCTTCCACGTATGTGCTTAGTTCGCATATTGGCATCACTAACTACCAAACGTCCACTGCCCAGTACCCTGAGCACACGCCCGGTTTTCCCTTTATCTTTGCCAGTTATGACTACGACTTGATCGCCGCTTCTAATTTTCATAACACATCAGGAGCAAGTGAAATAATCTTCTGAAAACCGCTGGCACGCAGTTCTCTCGCAACCGGTCCAAATACACGTGTTCCTTTGGGGAGACGATCTCCACCAATTATTATGCACGCATTGTCATCGAATCTGATTGCACTGCCATCCTTTCTCTTAACCGGCTTCTTTGTGCGAACTACAACCGCCTTTTCTATTGCCTTCTTTTTAACTATACCGCGCGGAGCCGCCTGCTTTACAGCAACAACTATAACATCACCCACTGACGCGTAACGCCTGCGAGAACCGCCCAGAACTTTGATGCACATTACCTTTTTTGCACCAGTATTATCGGCCACATTTAGGACGGTATTATCTTGGATCATTTTTCAGAGGAGTCAGATGAATCAGAGGAAACAGAAGAAACAGAGGATTTGTCAGACACAGGTTCATTGGCTAATTTTGAAGAGTCCTCTGTTTCTTTTGTTTCTTCTCCCTCTTCTGTTTCTTCTTTCTTTTCTCCATGAATCGCCTCCTCAATTCCTTCCTCTTCCTTAATATCGCTAACTCGTGGAACGCGACCAAGCACTTCAGTTACTTTAAACTTCTTTAATTTGCTGATCGGTCTGCACTCGGTGATAACAACCGTGTCACCCTCGATCAAATCATCTATTCCTTTTGCATCCGCCAAGAACTTTTTGCTTTTGCGGAAACGTTTTTTATAAATAGGGTGGAAAGCATGACGGTGTACAGTCACTGTCACAGTACCTGTCATCTTGGCCGATGTAATAACACCTTTCTTGCGTCTCATGAACTTTTGGGGGAAGTGTTTTTGGGGGAAACAGAGGAATCAGAAGAAGCAGAGGTTTTAGAGGAACTACTCTTCTGGTTCTTCTGACTCTTCTGATTCTTCTGTTTCTTCTCATTAAGAATCGTCTTCATCCTAGCAAGTTGCTTCTTCTCTTTCTTGTACTTTGCCGAATCTTTTTCTTTATTCATTTTTACACTGAGTCTGAGCTTTGCACTTAGTGAAGATTGCTCTTTGACCTCTCTGAGGAGATCCTCTATGGGCATGTTCATAAGCTCTTTAATGGAAATTTTGGCAGGCATCTCAGAAAATATACAAATTGGATAAAGTAGGATCAACAATAAGCCTAATGAAAATCGGATCATTTCCTTGTCTCCTCTCCACCCTCAGGGGGGAGAGGGTAGGGTGAGGGGGGCCTAAGTTTGTGATCAATGAATGCATAATGTTAAATACTATCTAGCGATTTTGGTTACAACACGGGTTTTAATTGGCATTTTATGCCCTGCAAGACGCAAGGCTTCGCGAGCTGCAGATTCGGAGATCCCATCCATTTCGAACAGAATTGCACCGGATTTCACAGCAGTACCGAAATATTCCGGTGCTCCTTTTCCGGATCCCATAGGAACTTCGGCAGCCTTTTTGGTTACAGGAGTATGTGGGAAAATCCTTATCCAAATCTTTCCACCTCGTTGAACAGAATGTGTCATTGCTTTTCTAGCCGCCTCGATTTGCCTCGCCGTTACTTCTCCATTTGATTGTGCTTTTAATCCGATGAACCCATACGCAAGCTTGTGCCCGCGATAAGCTTTACCACTGAACGCCCCTCGGCGCCTATGGTGTTTCCTATGCTTTAGTTTTTTGGGCTCTAACATAATTATGATTCTGATTCGGATAAAGAAGTAGTATGAATGTGTTCGACCTTCTTAAAGACCATTCCTTTATAGACCCAAACTTGTACTCCGATGGTTCCATAGGTAGTTACGGCACCACGTTTGGCAAACTGAACGTTCGCACGCAAAGTCTGCAAAGGAATGTTCCCGTCTTTGAAAAGTTCTGACCTGGCAATGTCTGCCCCATTCAAACGCCCAGAAACACGGACTTTTATACCGACTGCACCGGCCTGCATTGCTTTTTCGAGCGACATTTTGGCAGCCCTTCTGTATGGCATGCGCCTTTGAATTTGACCTTGAATTGTTTCCGCAATCACTGCGGCATCCGAATCGGGACTTCTTATTTCCTGAATGTTTACCTCGAAAGAACCTCCGAATTTCTTTTCCAATTCTTTTCTTAAGGTTTCGATCGCCACTCCTTGTTTTCCAATAATAACTCCTGGCTTGCTTGTATGAATGGTAAGTGAAATCTTTTTGCTTCTATCAATATCAACCCCGCTAACCCCTGCATCTTGGAATTTCTCTGTTATGTACCTTCTGATCTTCATATCCTGAACAAACAGGTCTCGGTATTTCTTTCCGGAAGCAAACCAAGTACTTGGCCATGAGTGCGTCATGCCTAGTCTGATGCCGTTGGGATTAACTTTTTGACCCATAATCTTAAGAGGAAGCAGAGGAAACAGAAGAATCAGAGGAATCAGAAGATTTTTTCGATTTAGCTGAAACCTTGGGGCTGGAGGTGGTTTTCTTCTTGGAAGAACCTTTCTCCGTGTCCGTTTTTGACTTTGAACTATCCTTTTTTACCTTGTTTTTGATCTTTTGTGAAGAATCTTTCTCCTTTTTCTCTTTTTTCTCCTTTGTACCCTTTGTCTCCTTTATACCCTTTTTATCAGCAACCCCCAACGTCAAAGAAATATGACTTAAAAACTTCCTAATTGAACGCACCCTCCCTCTCGCCATTGGAATTCCTCTGTGATACGCCTGCGCCTGATTAACAATCAAAGATTTGATAACAAGCTCATCTGGATTCTGATTATCGTTATTCTGTGCATTTGCCATTGCTGACCTTAGCAATCGTTCAAGTATTCTGGCAGCGTTTTTATTCGTACTCTCAAGGATTTCAAGAGCCTCTGATACGCTTTTACCGCGTATCATCTTGGCAATCAGGTTTGCCTTCTTTGGAGCTATGCGCGTTGATTTTAGATGGGCTTTCATAATTATCTGTTAATTGTTATCCGGCTGGCTTGAATCCGGCTTTAGATTGAGCCTCCGCCATTTTTCCTCCGTGTGTTTTGAACTTTGTTGTCCACGCAAATTCGCCAAGTTTGTGACCAACCATCTGTTCAGTGATATAAACTGGGATAAAGTCTTTCCCATTGTGAACAGCAAAAGTAAATCCTACGAATTCCGGTGGAATATCGCAGTCGCGTGCCCAGGTTTTAATGATCTTCTTCTCTCCAGCTTCCATCATTTTCATAACTTTCTTGAGAAGTCTCTCATCTACGTATGGGCCTTTTTTGAGTGATCTGGACATAATAGAAATAGGAAAAATTAACGCTTGCGCTTCTTGCGCGTGCGCCTTCGAATAATTAAATCATTTGAATACTTCTTTACATTTCTAGTTTTAACACCAAGTGCTTTCTTTCCCCAAGGAGTCTTTGGCCCTTTCTTCATTCCAACTGGAGCATGCCCCTCTCCTCCACCATGCGGATGATCCGCAGCATTCATAGATTTCCCGAGAACTTGAGGCCGCTTGCCAAGCCATCTTTGTCTTCCCGCTTTTCCAATTCTAACTAAGTTGTGTTCTGGATTGGAAACAGTACCGACTGATGCATAACAATTGCTTCGAACTTTTCGCGCTTCTCCACTTGGAAGTTGAATCAAAGCAAAATCTCCATCAATGCCCATAAGAGTTGCAGAGGTTCCAGCCGATCTGACGATCTGTCCTCCTTTTCCGGAAACCAATTCGACATTGTAAACCTTGTAACCGGAAGGAATGAACTTCAATTGCATTCTATTTCCTGTTTTTACCTTTGTCCTCTCTCCACATACAACTTGATCACCAACCACGAGGCCGTCAGGTGCAATAATGTATCGCTTTTCACCATCGACATAATTAACCAAGGCAATTGATGCAGAGCGATTTGGATCATACTCGAGGGACGCGATTTTGCCGGGGATACCTGCTTTGTCCGATCTCTTGAAATCAATATTTC
>DCXE01000050.1 GCA_002328295.1 Candidatus Peribacter sp. UBA2144
TCTGATCTACGCCATTCGGACAGCCCAGCAGGATATCGCTGAAGTCTGTGTAGTTTTTGGGCCAAGAGTGCTCAGAGGCAATAGGGTAAAAAAAGTGGATCAGTCGTTGTTCAAGACTTTTGATACTCTCACAATGCCAGCACTTGCGGAATTTAATTTGGGAATACATCTGCATCCCGATAGATTTGTAAGGCGAAAGAGAACTCTTAAATGCATTCCGAGCTTCGATCCCCAAATTAGAATTATAACTATATTTCCGGGAATATTTGATTCTAAGTGTTTGGATGCGATGCTTAAATCAGAACCTCATGGAATTGTGCTCAGGACTTATGGCCCCGGAATGCTTCCGGAGAGCTTGTTCGATTGGTTGCGAGAAGTTACGAAAGCAAATGTTCCTGTAGTTACAACTTCGCAAGCAATACGTGGTCAGGTTGATCTTCAGCGATATCGCAGACAGTTAACTCTTGAACGGCTTGGAGTTATGAGCGGAAGTAATATGACATTTGAATGTGCTGCTGCAAAACTTATGTGGGCAATTACTCAAGCAAAAAATATGGGACGCCTAAGAGATATAATGGAGAAGAGTTTGGTTGGTGAATTTGATGAGACAAGAAGATAGTTTATTCAGCTCCATCTTCATCTCCGTTCTCAATTTCATCTCCGTTTTCATCGACTAATTTCTTACCAAGGATGGATCCTATTGCTCCACCAATTACAAAACCTGCGACAAGTCGCTCTATAGCTTGTTTTGCTTTGTTGGGAGCCTGTTTCTTTTTAAACAGCCACATCTTTATTATTATATAGTAAGTGAAGAATTGAAAATAGGGTCTTTAATAGGAAATTTGACATTAAAACTCGATTTCTTCGAATCCTTTAAGATAATCAAGTACTATATTTTTTACTTCCGTCAGCTTCTCTTCGCTTCTGGCTTCTATGCAGATCGAGATGCGTGGAGCAGTGTTACTTTGCCTTATGCCAGCCCAGGCTCCTTCACCGAAATCAATTCGAGCTCCGTCCATTGTGTTAACGGGGTAATCATTTTTAAAGTGCTCAATAGCTTCATCTACAATTCTGGTTTTGTGTTCGTCTGAACACGCTGGGCGGATCTCTGGAACTTGATACACTTTGGGATAATCCTCAAACAATTGTGAAAACGTTTTGCCGGACTTCGAAAGAATTCTAAGTACCTGCAAGATGGCAAAGAATGCATCATCGTAACCAAAGTAATTTTCACCAAGGAAGAAGTGGCCCGATTGTTCGCCGGCAAGCTTGGATTTATGTTCATGCATTGCATTCTCTACAATAGAGTGTCCCACCTTAGTCATTATTGGAATTCCTCCCCATTTCTTTACTTCAGACTCCAGTAAGCCAGAACAACTTACGGTAAAAATAACGGGAGCTCCCGGATTTCTCTTTAGGAAATCTTCGGCAAGTAAAAGAAGTACCTCGTCGCATGTTCGAAATTCTCCTTTCTCATCGATAACTCCTACTCGGTCCCCATCACCGTCAAAACCGATTCCAAGATGAGCTTCTTCTTTGAGTACAACTTCGGTCAAATCCTTCAATGTTTCAAGCTTCGCAGGATCTGCAATGTGATTAGGAAATGTTCCATCTGGCTTTTTATAAAGTTCGTTTACTTCGCAACCGATATTCTTGAATACCTCGCTGTAAACCGGACCAGAAACTCCGTTGCCATAATCGATTGCAACTTTAAGATCTTTTCCAACTCCCGCAAAAGACTCAGTCATGAATTTAATATACGGCGTTACAGAATCGATAGATTCTACTTTTCCTTCTCCATTCAAAAACGATTGATCCTGAATACGCTTAAGCAAAATCTGAATATCATCTCCAGCAAACGCAACAGCTTCACGGACTTGCAACTTAAGTCCGTTATATTCAGCTTCATTATGGCTTCCGGTAATTTGAATGCTCCCATCCAAATCTCGGGTGCAAATTGTATAGTAACTGATGGGACTGGGAGTTTCTCCAATTGAGTAAACATGACAGCCTGATTCGACGAGTCCTCTGGTAAGCTCCTTTTCTAACTCCAGTCCATGAGATCGCATGTCTCTTCCAACGACAATCGTTGGATGATCCTTCTCGTATTTCTCTCGCATTATAGACCCAAAACTCCTCCCAATTAGATAACAAAGATCAGGATTTAACTGATTGGGCACAGTCCCGCGAATGTCATAAGCGCGGAATATGCGGGCATCTATGGTGGTTGTTAAAACAGCCATAATAGCGCCATTCTATGGATTTTTGTCCTTAAATCAACCATTTTAAGAAGAAACAGAGGAAACAGAAGAAGCAGAGGAAATGTTGTTATGGGAGCTCAATATTCTAAATTATAAATTAAATCCTCTGGTTCTTCTGACTCTTCTAAAACCTCTGTTTCCTCTATACAAGGAATACGGTTGCAAGCCCCACTGATGCAAGGATTACTATAAGTCCGATTGCGACCCTGATGATAATGCCCTTAGCACGCTGATATTGCTCGTCTTTACCAACATTTACGATCATCAAGAATCCGGCAAATATCATTACTGCAACAGCGACTATTGTTACAAAGCCAAGCGCAATAATTACATAATGGTTAACGCGATCGATAATCGGGTCGGGAGTATGTGTATTTAGGAATGCATTCACAAAGTCTCCCTTTGCAACTATCAAGAATATTCCGATCAATATCGAAATAATTGTACGTCTAACTTGAGTAATTCCGTCGCTGCTTCCCCAGTTTATGATGGCTCGAATACCGCTGACAATAATCATTATAACTGCGACAACTGCAATTGGTTCTTCGATAAGATCAATGATTCCCATGAACTCGGTCTTTATTCCGCCTGCTGCACTGCCTGGATTTGAAAGAAGGTCATTGCCTCCTCCAAAAAGCGCATTGGAAATTGGATTTGCGATGAATATTAGAACTATTGCGACAATTGCGGATATTATCTGTTTTTTGAAGTTGGCAAGCTCGCCTTCACTTTGTTCCACAATTAGAAGTAGTGCAGCTCTGGCAATTACAACAACAGCAATGGCCTTGATCAGTAAGTTCAATTTGAGAGCATTTGCTATTCCACGCAAAACATCGCCGAAAGAATTTCCGGCAATTCCTATGCCGCCCGACACGCCGCTAACTACTGTCTTTGCAGATGGAGGATTGTAAGCAGCACCTACCATCCCGGGGATCGATAGGATGGAACAAAGTAGGGCAAGCGCGAATGCTGATGGGATTTTTTTAATCATTATGATAGAAATGCATGAATAATTGCATACGACATCCAGACAACGACCAGTCCAATAATTCCCCCGATTACCAATTGTTTGCCGCGGTCCTTTAAGGCATCATTAACAGAGGCGACTAGCATTATACCTCCAACGATTATTGTAATTGTTGCCAGGAATCCGAATATTGTTGCCATGAATTTTCCAATTCCTGCCATCTCGGTTGTAAATTGTCCCATGCCACTTCCAGTAGGAATGAATGCGTCGACTATTGTATCCAATAAAACAATTACAATTGCTCCAATCAGACCTTCTATAAAACGTTTTCTTGCGGCGCTAGATTGTGATTCGTCTTCCGAAAGTATCATTCTAATTCCCTGGAAGGTGATTGTGACCAGCAATGCAATTCCAACCAGTCCTTCAATAAATAGTTTAACCGGAGTAAGAACATTTGCTTCCAGATTGCCTGCATCAACGAGAGTACCCCAGTTTGTGAAACTGTTTGCGAAGATGCGGGCGCCAGCTACTAGCACGGCTCCAAAAATTGCGAAAACTACTGCCTTTCTGGTTTCTGTTTGAGTATTTTCATCGCTTGTAGATACAAGCATTCTAAATCCGTAGAAAACAAACATCGCAAACAAAAAAGCTCCAAATACTGTAATGCCTGCATTGGCAAGATTTCCAAGTGTAGTATTCACATTTGCATTACAACTTATCCATGTGCTAGAAACACAGGCATTTCCCGGTACCAAAGAAATAGCAGCAATACCTGTTGGATAGAGTGCTGCAGTCAGACCCGTTATTAGCTTCAAGTAGCGCATAATATTTATTTAAATCTTATTATTATAGCTTAAATAAGGCTTTTAGAGAACAGGGAGGAAATTGCTTTTTAGTGTGAATTGTTACATTGTTATATCGCAATATTGTTATACTCAGAGTATGCAAAATCCAACCCAAACTACTGTTAATCCCATTCCTCTTGAATCCTCACAAGAGTCTCAGGTTTATGGCCTTTTCGCTCTTGCGATGGCAATCACTGCTGTTGGAGTATTGGTAGGCATTCAATATGCTCCGGCAATTCTAACCTCCGGACTCCATATGGTTCTTCTGATTGCAGAGCTTGCTCTTATATTTACAGCTCGACTTTGGATGAATAATTATCCTATTAACTATGTCTTGTTCGCGCTTTTTCCGTTTCTCTCGGGTTTCACAATAACGCCGTACATACTTTACGTACTTACCGGATACGCAAATGGAGGATCGATCCTTCTAAATGCTTTCGGCGCTACAGCGTTTATGGCTCTTGCAGCTGCTGTATTTGCAAGAACTACCAGCTTCAATCTTTCCGTACTTGGTAGAGCATTGTTTATGGCTCTGATAGGTTTGATCATATTATCAATTGCTCAAATCTTTGTACCGGCGCTTCAAACCACACAGTTTGAGTTATTACTTTCTGGTGCTGGGATAATAATATTCGCAGTCTTTACAGCGTATGATCTGCAGCGAATCACAAATCTATCAAGACAGGGGATGAATCCATTCCTTCTCGCAATCAGTTTGTATCTAGATATTTTCAATCTGTTTCTGTATATCCTCAGATTCATGTTGATAATTGCTGGGGATAGAAGATAAAAAACTTTCTGAGCTTTTTCTTTACATAGTGTTCTTATCTCCGTAACCTACCGCCGATGGCAAAAAGGCCCACACCAAAGAAAAGGCGAGCAAAATCCAAAGGACGCAATCAACAAAGCGTCTATGAAGCCAGTCAGATTAAAAAGATTACTAATCGGCAAAATTCGCCCTACTCAAGAGTTGCTGAGCCAAAGAATAAGGAAAAGAAAGCTCTTAAAGGTGTGACGAGAATTAAAGCTTAAAAAACAATTGACAATTGACAATTGACAATTGACTATTAAGCAAATTCGTTATTTCTCAAATTCATATGCCCCGGAAGCGCCACCTCTCAAGAATAGCAGTTGTACAGACTCTTTTCGAAGTTGAGAGGAGGGAAGTTGAGCCCGCTGATTCTTTGGACAGAAATATTAAGGAATTAGGAGAGGTTGATGGAGAATTTGCTCTCGAGCTTCTAGCTGGAGTTACAGATAAGAAAGATGAGATCATCAAGTCGATAGAGGAAAATGCTCCTGAATGGTCATTTGAGAGAATGGATCCTATTGCTCGTTGTGTGCTTGTAGTTGGAGCATATGAGCTATTGTTTAACAATGATGCTCCTCCAGCGGTTGTGATGGATGAATCAATCGAGATTGCCAAGGAATATGGTACAGATGAGAGCGGAAAATTTGTTAATGGAGTCTTGAACGCTATGGCGAAAAAGGACAATTAACAATTAACAATTGACAATTGACAATTACAAGATTAGAAGATCTTCGAATTATCTACTGCGCTACTGCGCTACTGCGCTATACTGTTGTTACATATGCCCGCCTCAGCATTCATTAATCTAGAGAAAACCATCGGCATTACATTCATGAATAAAGATTTGCTTGTGCAAGCTTTAACACATCGCAGTGCCGTTAGGGGAAAGAGAGCACAGGGCCATAACGAAAGACTTGAATTTCTTGGTGATGCTGTATTGGAACTTGTAGCTACCGAGTATTTGTTTCAGTATCAAGATAAGTCCGAAGGAGAACTTACCAACTGGAGGGCGGCGCTTGTAAAGGGCGAACATCTTTCCAAAGTTGGTAATGAGATTAAACTTGGTGATTTTATTCATATGAGCAGGGGAGAGGAGGCAAGCGGTGGTAGGGAGAAAATTTCAACTTTGGCGAATACAGTTGAAGCTCTTATTGGAGCTATCTTTCTCGATCAAGGATACGAACAGGCAAAAGAATTCTGTGATAACTTTATTCTGGTTCATCTTCAAGATCTTCTAAAGGCCGGTAAGGATCGGGATGAGAAGAGTATGTTCCAGGAGAAATCCCAAGATCTTCTAAACATTACTCCTCATTATGATGTAACAGACGAAGAAGGTCCCGATCACGACAAAAAATTTACTTGTGCAGTTTATCTGGGTGATGAAAAGATTGCAGAGGGATCCGGCAACTCCAAACAGCGCGCGGAGCAGGACGCGGCTAAGAATGGGCTTAGAGTAAAAAAATGGAAGTGATCCGATTGAATTTTGTTTAATTCCTGAACTATAGATGCACCCGCCCCCCAGGGGTGGGTATGTGATGGGTGGGTGGGCCGGCAGTTCATAATGTGTCAGCTCGAAAATCGTGTCAATGCCCCTGCAAAAAAATCTTTTTCTGATTCTCATTTTTCTTCACTACAAAGCCAAAAACCCTGTTCCGATTTGTAGCGGAACGCCAAATTGTTGTCTAATAATAAATTAGATAAACAAAAGCTAATTAAGCTATAAGCTAAAAGCTAAAAGCTAAAAGCTACTAGCCCATCTTAATCTCGATATCTACGCCAGATGGAAGGCTTAAGTTCTGAAGGCTCTCAATCGTCTTGAAGGTAGTCTCGGTCAGATCAATAAGCCTTCTGTGTATCCTCATTTCAAACTGATCGCGTGCGTCTTTGTGGACGAATGTGGAGCGATTAACTGTGAACTTCTTGATCTTAGTCGGCAATGGGATAGGACCGTGGATAACGGCTCCTGAGCGCTCGGCAGTATCTATAATCTTGGCCGTAGCCTCGTCCAACACAACGTGGTCGAATGCACTTAAGCGAATTCGAATAGAAGAAATTGGCGCATCGGCTTTCTTTGCGTCTTTCTTCTTGGCGGTATCTGTGCTTACAGTTTCTGCAACCTCTTTCATCGATGCATCCTTTTTTGCAGCCTGCCCTGAGCTACGTCGAAGGGTCTTTTTTGTACCTTGTTTCTTCTTGGGAGCAGCCTTCTTCTTTTTGGAATCTTCAGTCTTCTTTTTTGCAGGAGTCATGATGGAAAGGGAAAGAGCAGGGGGATCAAATATCGCAGGGGGTATCCCTGCGATATGTTATTCAACAACTTTTGTTACCACTCCGGCACCAACGGTTCGTCCACCTTCACGGATAGCAAACCTGGTACCTTCATCCATTGCAATTGGTGAACCGAGTGTAACAACGAACTTAACGCTATCTCCGGGCATAACCATCTCTACATTCTCCGGAAGTTCTACCGTGCCGGTTACGTCAGTTGTACGAATGTAGAACTGGGGTTTGTAACCCTTAAAGAACGGAGTGTGGCGTCCGCCTTCTTCCTTGGTGAGGATATAAACTTCGGATTCAAACTTGGTGTGAGGTGTTATAGATCCGGGCTTGGCCAAAACCTGTCCGCGTTCAATATCTTCACGCTCAACTCCGCGAAGAAGCAGGCCAACGTTGTCTCCTGCCATTCCCTCATCCAAGAGTTTGTGGAACATTTCAACTCCGGTTACTACAACTTTTTTGGTCTCTTTGATTCCAACAATCTCCACTTCTTCGTTTACTTTAACAATACCTTGATCAATACGTCCCGTGGCAACTGTTCCACGTCCCTTGATAGAGAAGACGTCTTCGACAGACATAAGGAAAGGTTTCTCTGTCTCGCGTTTTGGTTCTGGAATATAAGTATCCAGCTTATCCAAAAGCTCTTTTAGAACTGTAATTTGATCAGCATCACCTTCCAAAGCCTTAAGAGCGGAACCCTTGATAATAGGAGTGTCATCACCTGGGAACTCGTACTTGTTAAGAAGCTCACGAATTTCAACTTCAACTAGTTCCAAGAGCTCAGGATCGGTGACAAGATCTACCTTGTTCATATAAACAACGATATGCGGAACATTCACTTGGCGTGCAAGAAGAATGTGCTCTCGTGTTTGAGGCATCGGGCCATCTGCAGCTGAGACTACTAGGATAGCTGCGTCCATCTGAGCTGCGCCTGTAATCATGTTCTTGACGTAATCAGCGTGTCCCGGACAGTCCACATGAGCGTAGTGTCTCTTTTCGGACTCGTACTCAACGTGAGCAGTTGCAATTGTAATTCCGCGCTCGCGCTCTTCTGGAGCATTGTCAATAGCTGCGAAATCCTTCTTTTCCCCTTCGGGTGAGAAGTTTGTGGATAATGCCGCCGTTAGAGTCGTTTTACCATGGTCAACGTGGCCAATGGTACCGACATTAATATGCGGCTTTGAACGGTCAAATTTCTGATCTGCCATACGATAAAGGGGAAAAATTGGGTAAGAAAACTGATTTTAGAAATCAAGATCTGGGGCAGAATGCCCCAAGTAGCCGCAAAAGTCTAGCCCTCAGCCCAATAAAAAGCAATATTTTTCATTAAAGGGCGCAAAGGAAATAAAGGGTAAAAAGGAGTCAAAGGATATCTTTATCAAAGATTTCTTTGCCTCTTTTGCACCCTTTGCACCCTTTTGATTGCAAAATTAAACTATTAACCCATCACTTTGCAAATTAACCATCTCTTGGTAAACCTTACAAGTTTTCATAAGTTCTTGATGAGGAGCGCAGGCTATTAATCTACCTTTTTCGAGTACTGCGATGCGGTCCACTGTTCGAACAGTTCCCAATCTATGGGCGATTACGATGGTTGTTCTGTCCTTCATCAGGTAGTTAAGTGCTTCCTGAATATGTTGTTCAGATACAGAATCCAGACTGCTTGTTGCCTCATCGAGAAGAAGGATTGGTTTATCAGCTAGGATTGCCCTGGCGATTGCAACACGCTGGCGTTCTCCTCCAGAAAGTTTCACACCTCTCTCTCCTACTAGTGTTTCGTAATCTTGGGGCAGATCTTTTATAAAGTCATGCGCGTGTGCGAGCTTGGCTGCCCTTTCGATATCTTCCGAATTAGCATCAGGCCGGGCATATGCAATGTTCTCCCTTATAGTGCGATGGAAGAGGATCGGATCCTGTGGCACCAAACTCATTGCATTCCTCAAGCTTCCTTGATTTACATTTGCAATGTCTTGTCCGTCGATCAGAATCTTTCCGTCATTAAGGTCATATAACCTTAGCAACAACTTAACGATGGTACTTTTTCCTCCACCCGAGCGTCCTACGAATGCTATTTTTTCTCCTGGGCAGATTTCAAGTGAAAAGTTATTGAATATCGATTCTTGCTGATTTTCATACTGGAAAGTAATACCGGACATATTAATTCCACCCATGGGCACTTTAAGTTCCTGTGCGTCGGGAATATCCTCAACTTCAACAGGAGTTTTTGCCATTTCAACCATTTCTTCACAATTCGTAACGGCTCTTAGGTAATCCTTCATATTTCTTCCAATGTCATGCAGGCGTCCCCAAAGCTGTCCAACATAAAACATTACAACAATGAAGCCTCCAACTGTAAATTCGCCTTTGAACCAAAGCCAAAGTGCCAGGGACAAAACTGTTAGTTCAATTATCATCAACATCATGAACTGGATCCACGTGACCAAGCTGGAGATCCGCCAAGATTTGTGAAGTCGATGTTGCCATTCAGAAAGCACTTCTCCATGTCGCTCCTCCTCTCGTTGCTCTGCGGAAAAGGTTTTCACCAAAGTGTTACCGCTTATGGTATCTACCAGACTGGCGGTCAATTTTGTATCTTGTTTATCAACCCAGCTCCAGTACTTCATTGTAATCATATTAAGAGAGATTGATATGGTCGTATAAATAGCGATTCCAATCAGCATTACGATTCCGATTAGAGGTGCGAAAAAAGTAAGAACTATTGCCAATCCGATTGTGAAGACTATCAGAGGAATAAAGTTGAACCACATTCTGTCCATCATGGATTCAACTCCTCCAACTCCTCTGTTGATTTTCCTGGACGTTGATCCGGCAAAAGTATTTACATGAAATTTTGTGGATAATCGCTGAGTTCGTGCGAAAACGTCAGCGTGGACTTCTCTCATTATTCTTATTTCAATGCGTCCCAATATCAGAGATGCAAGCTCATGCAGAGTTAAAGAAAGAGCACCAAAGAGAACTCCCAGTAGTATTACTCGCAAGGCAGATTTAAGAGCGAATATATTTCCGATTTCAAATTCTGCGATAATGTCCACTGCTTGCCGATAAAAGAATGGCTGGGCAAGAGTTAAAGTCGTCGAGATCAAAAGGATCATGCACATCAGTCCTATCGACCAATGATGGCGTTTTACATAGGTCCATACGAACCCAAGAATCTGCGAATGGCGTGATGATTTAGGCATCAAGATATAGAAACGATAAAAAGGGGAATTTGTTGCAAAGTTGGCCAACTAAACTTTCCCATTAGCCTTGAGGTTTATCCTCCTCTTCGGGTTCCGCGGGGCCTTCGGTGGGTTCAGGCTCCTCTCCCGGCAATGGCTCTTCACTGAAACCTGGGGCTGATTCGGGTGTGGGTGTGGGTTCGGGTGTGGGTGCGGGTTCGGGTGTGGGTGCGGGTGTGGGTGCGGGTGCGGATGCGGATGCGGGTTCGGGTTCA
>DCXE01000083.1:0-505 GCA_002328295.1 Candidatus Peribacter sp. UBA2144
ATCGGAGCTTTATGGTTTTACTTTAAGCTCGACTACAATCAGATACATATTCCATATGTCGGTGACCTAACTGTCGGAATTTGGTACATACCAATATTTATTTTCATCATTATCGGTACGGCAAACGCAGTCAACGTAACTGACGGACTTGATGGCCTTGCTGGCGGACTTCTTGTTATTGCATTTGGCGCCTTCAGTCTTTTGGCTTATCTAAGCGGTTTAGCGGTACTTGCCGCTTTCTGCGCTGTGTGCGCTGGAGCAGTTGCAGCCTTCTTATGGCACAATGTGCCGCCGGCTCTTTTCTTCATGGGAGACACCGGCTCATTGGCACTTGGAGGAACACTTGGCGTAATCGCCATGATGACTGATAACGTTTTGGTACTGCCTTTTATCGGATTCATATTTGTTGTTGAAATGCTTTCTGTGATTATCCAGCTTACAAGCAAAAGATTTAGAGGAGGAAAGAAAGTGTTCAAAGCTGCTCCAATCCACCATCATTTTGAGG
>DCXE01000083.1:837-1707 GCA_002328295.1 Candidatus Peribacter sp. UBA2144
TCTTGAATGGGGGGAAAGTAAAGTTACTATGAGATTTTGGATAATTGGAAGTTTCGTTGCATTTCTAGGTGTAGTAATTGGATTATTTGGTTAATTACTTAACAAAGTTAATTTCATTTGCTTGCAACAAGTTCAATTGTTCGTATCATTGGAATATGATAAAAGTTGCAATTAACGGCTACGGTCGAATAGGAAGAAATGTACACAGGCAATTCGAAGATAGGCTCGGGGGCAATGTGCAAGTTGTAGGAATAAATGCATCTACATCTTCCGAAATGAGAGCTTATCTTCTTAAATATGATTCTCTACACAGAAAATTTAAAGGAGAAATATCCGTTAAAGATGAGAATAATATAATTGTAAATGGAAAAACTGTACGAGTCGTTAAAGAAAAAGATCCATCTAAATGTCCGTGGAAAGAATTGGATGTCGATATTGTTGTTGAGGCTACAGGCAAATTTAGAACGAAGGAACTTGCAGATGGGCATCTTCTTGCCGGCGCAAAGAGAGTAATTGTCACAGCTCCGATGAAAGACGATACACCGACATTTGTTAAAGGAGTAAATAACGAAGAAATGAAACCTGACATGAAAATAGTGTCGAATGCATCCTGTACGACTAATTGCATAGCTCCTGTGATCAAAGTTATTGATGAAGCATTTGGAATAGAAAATCTGCTTGTGAATTCCGTTCATGCATTTACAGCTTCGCAAAATCTTCTGGATAATAAAAATAAGGAAGGCGATCTAAGAAGAACCAGAGCTGCCACACTTTCAATGATTCCTACAAAAACCGGAGCAGTTAAAGCATGTGCAGACATATTTCCGCATCTTAAAGGGAAAATCGACGGTATGGCATTTCGAGTACCAG
>DCXE01000083.1:2033-2284 GCA_002328295.1 Candidatus Peribacter sp. UBA2144
GCCAACAGTCAGTTGCGCATATATGGCATTTTTCCTTAAAAATAATACTTCAA
Organism: Candidatus Peribacter sp. UBA2144; assembly: GCA_002328295.1. Taxonomy (GTDB): domain Bacteria; phylum Patescibacteriota; class Gracilibacteria; order Peribacterales; family Peribacteraceae; genus UBA2144. The sequence continues at coordinate 2,087 of DCXE01000083.1, forward strand.
CTGAAGAAATTAACTCACTTCTAAAAAGCGCTTCCCAAAGCGGTCCTATGGTTGAGGTATTGGATTATTCTGACGATGAATGTGTATCAATAGATTTCCAGACAAACCCCCATTCATCCATTGTAGATGCTCTTTCAACCAAAGTTGTTGACGGGAAAGCTGCTCAAATCCTCAGTTGGTATGACAACGAATGGGGAT
>DCXE01000083.1:2585-9283 GCA_002328295.1 Candidatus Peribacter sp. UBA2144
TTGGTATGACAACGAATGGGGATATGCGATGAGAGTTACGGAAATGGTGGTTGAAATAAGTGAAATGATGTCATAAAGTCTTCCTATATGACTGATCACTGCAAACAACCGGAACGAATATCTCTAAATTATCATTTGTATAATCATGCAAAGATTTCTGATGATCTTAGGCATTTAATATTAGAAATAACCAGAGCTACCAAATACATAAGCCATGCAATACAAATTACTGAAACAAGTCTTGCCGGAGGAACTAATGTTTCAGGAGAAGAGCAACTGAAAATAGACATTTTAAGCAATGCGCTTATAGAACAACATCTTTGTGAAAGTAATCTTGTTTGTTGTTACTCATCAGAAGAACAAAAAGAGATGGTTGCATTAGCAGATGATAAAAAGTTTAGCGTTGTATTTGATCCCCTTGATGGTTGCTCCTGTGTGGAGGCCAACCTAACAATTGGATCAATATTTGGAATTTACGAAGGCAAGGATATCATTGGACAAAAACCAAGAGATCAAGTCGCGTCATTCTATGTTCTGTACGGTCCCAGAACATCAATAGTTTACTCCACTGGCAATGGAGTTCATGAATTTTATTTAAATGATGCCGGTGAATTCATTCTTAACAGAGAAAACCTTGGAATTTCCGACGAAGCTAGCTATTACAGCCCAGGCAATGTACGAGATATTGCAGAATATGCTCCTTATAAAAAGGTAATGGATGACTGGATAGAAAGAAAAATGACAATTCGTTATTCCGGATCAATGGTTGCAGATATTAACCATATCCTTACAAAGGGGCAGGGTGTATTCGCATATCCACAAGGGAATAAGTATCCGGAAGGAAAACTGAGAATAACTTACGAATGTGGACCATTCTCTTATTTAGTCGAACAAGCAGGAGGTGCTTCATCTGACGGTACTAAGGCAATATTAGACAAAGAAATAACTGACCTCCATCAAAGAACACCGATAATTATCGGATCGAAGAATGAAGTCGAGAGGGTTTGTTCCATATTGATCAAATGAATAAATGGCTGAATGGTTGAATGGCTCGCAAAGCGAGAGCTATGGTTGATATTCTTTAGAACCATTCAGCCATTCGACCATTTGACCATTCATATTAATCCCAAAACACTTCTTTTGTAGCCTTTGTGAACGCCTCGTCAAAAGGCTGATTAGCTGAGTCTTCTTTTGCTTTGCCCTCCAATTTATATATCTTTTTCATAGTTTTATATGTACCCCAAGGATAATAACTTTTATATTTCTTCTTTCTTTTCTTCTTGCCGTCCTCCTCCTTCTCTTCAACTTCTTCTTTTTCTAATGGAATAGCATTTCCATCTTTATCCCACTTTACCAAACTAATAACCTCACGTTTCTGAGGATCAACATATACCAAATCGTCATCGTTATATTGCGTCATATATTTCTGGAAATTCTGTGCTCTTCCGGTTCGAGTGGAGCTGGAGTTAAAACTTTCTCCTTTATTTGATCCACCCTCCCGGATAAATCATTTCTTGCTGGATTGTGGAAAATCTCTTCAACTTCTGATTTCTTTTGTTCTTGAACTCTCAAAAATGCATAAAACGTAACAACCATGCTGGCTATGAGAGCTGTATTAATCCCAAATCGAATTTCCATTCTCGAAAACTGGAAGGTAATCCTCATTAGAACCGACAAAGCAGAAAGTATCAAAATGGTTGATACAGCACTGCATGCAAGCCTTACATTATCTTTCTTTCGTTTCTTAAGTATTATTGGGCCTCCTGTAAGGGGAACTACTGTAAGGGCAAGAATATACACATTTATGAGTAGTACAGATGCACCAATAAACGATGTATAAAACCCAAGCCCGGAGTAGGAAACTGGATCACTTCCCAAAAGATAACCGCTAGCCCAAGGGCAAAACACAGCTATAACGGCAATAAATGCAGCTGAATTTATTATCTTTTCCTCAAGGTCCAATGAACCGAAACGGCGCAACATTCTGGGTACCATAATGGGAATGTAGCACATAATTAAGATTGTTTACAAGACTAAGCTATAATTTGTCCATGGCGGTATTTTCGATAGATGTCAGAGAGGCCTGCAGAAAGAAAAGAACCGGAAAGGGGCAATGGACCTATGGATTTGTAAATGAGCTCCTAAATAGAGAATATAAAATAGTACTCCTCACAGATCAAAATCTGCCAAAAGAATGGGAAGGCTCATCAAGCGAAGTGATTATTTACCCGGGCGGATTCTCGTGGCATTTAAGAGTATCTCGCTATTTAAAGAAGAACTTGTTCGATTCAATTTATATAAGCCCAACAAGTTTTATAGTCCCAGCTCTCGTCAGTAAAAGGATTAAAACTATCCCCGTCATTCATGATCTTATTGCATTTCAAAAAGGCAAGCATGATATAAAAGCAAAAATAGTTGAGAGACTATTGCTTAAGAAAGCGATTAAGTCTGCACACAGGGCAATGACAAATAGTGATAATACTCGCAATGATTTAGTTAAGAAGTATCCATTTGCTTCCAATAAAACTACAGCAATATTCGCAGGCCCGTCAGACGTCAAAACGTCCGGCAACTCTTCTGATGAAAAAATTATTCTTTGCGTTGGAACTTTATCACCACGCAAAAATCAACTTAGACTAATAAAGGCATATCAGAAATTACCTGACTCACTTAAATCAAAATATAAATTAATACTTGCAGGAGGAAGAGGTTGGAATGACAAAAAAATAATTAAAGAAGCCCAACATACAGATGGCGTTGATTGGATCGGATATGTAAAGGAAGATAAATATCATGAACTTTTAAGAACTTGTACTATGCTGGTGCTCCCCTCTCTTTACGAAGGTTTTGGACTTCAAATACTCGATGCCGAAAAAATGGGTGTACCGGTGCTTTGTTCAGATATGGGAAGCCTCACCGAAGTTGCTGGTAATTGTGCGGTTGTTGTGAATCCTCTTGACATAGAATCAATAAAAGATGGCTTGGAGAAGATTTTATCGGATGAATCCCTCAGATCCAGATTGCAGGAAGAAGGCCCCGTGCAATCCGAGAAATATTCCTGGAAAAGAACGGTAGATTTGTTTTTAGATGCTATATAATCAGAATAGATGATTAAATATAAGCATATAGGCATTACAGCTAAATCGCGACTCGACCAGAAAGAAGAGGCAGTTGCGGGAGTTATCGATATTTTAAAGAAGCTCGATGTTGATATTTGTGTGGACTCCGAAAGATTAAGCCATCTTAAATGCTCCAAAGATTTAATGAAGATGAAGGCTATCGAAGATATCGATCTTCTAATAGTCATGGGCGGAGACGGAACCATACTTAGATCAGTCAGGGAACTAAAAGATTTTGACATACCCATTTTAAGTATTAACTGGGGCACTGTAGGTTTTCTGGCTGAGATTAATGTAGATGAAGCTGAAGAATTAGTTCCAAAGCTTTTAAATGGCAGTGGAGTCATAGAAGAACGCGGACTTCTGCACGTGAAAGCAAGAAGGAACGGAAAAGTGCTTTTGGAAGGACATGCTTTAAATGAAGCTGTTATTAATCAGGGCACCATCGCCAGGCTTGTTAATTTAAAAACAACTGTAAACGGCGAAGAATTAGCAAGCTATCATGCCGATGGTTTGATTATTTCAACGCCGACAGGATCCACAGCCTATTCTCTTGCAGCAGGAGGACCTCTTGTATATCCAACTATCAACGCAACCATCTTAACGCCTCTCAATCCATATAGCTTTAGCCAAAAACCCATTGTGATTCCCGGTGAATCAAAGGTAGAAGTAGTCGTAGATACTAAACCAAATAAATATCAGGACGCAGATGTTGTTTTAACAATTGACGGACAGGTTTATGTCGAACTGGAAGGCGGAGACAAAGTTGAAGCACAGGTTCATCCCAATACTGTTAAGTTTCTAAGGCGCAAGCAAGACACGTTTTTCGCCACCCTCAGGAAAAAGCTCAAATGGGGTGAAAGAGCGGGATAGAAATGGAAAATTGTAAATGGAAACTGGAAAATTCCTCTTTTATATTTTCTATATAATTTTCAATTTACCACTTTCAATTTTCAACTTTTCACAATCATTTCTTCTCTCCCTGGTCCTGTGCCAATAAATGCAACCGGAACTCCTGTTTGTTCTTCGATGAACTGGATATATTTCTTTGCATTTTCGGGAAGTTCATCAAACGATGTAAGTCCTCTTGTAGATGCTTTCCAGCCAGGCAGATTCTGGTATCCATCAGACATCATTACCGGAATTTGATCTTCCTCATCTAGGACATCCAGTTTTGTAATATTCCAGTGAGTGTATCCATTTAGCCTTACCACTTTTAGCAAATCAGGAACGCTTAACCACCCGCACCTTCTGGGCCTGCCTGTTGTTGCACCGTATTCCACTCCCCTTTCTCTGATTCTGTTACCGTCAGCTTCGCTAGCTTCTGCTGGGAACTCACCTTCTCCAACGCGCGTACAATAAGCTTTTGCAATACCTATGCACGATTCTAATGATTTTGGAGGAAGACCAAGTGCCTGCAATGCGCCTGATATTGTAGTTGAACTGCTTGTGACATATGGATATGAACCATGATCCAAATCCAACAACACTCCCTGAGCTCCCTCAATCAGAATGCTTTTACCACCCTCCAAATACTCATGAATAAGTGAAACCGTATCAGTTACACATCCTTTTAAAACATTTCTGGCATCTTCTAAATTCTTCAATTCAACATTTATATCGATGTCCAAACCAAATTGTTCTTTAATGCTCTCAGCTCTTTCTTTTAACTCCGACGTAAGATCTGCATCGAGCGACTCCATTCTGATGCCTGTCCTTGCAGCCTTATCTTGATATGCAGGACCTATTCCACGCATCGTAGTTCCAATTCCTTTCCCTTTCTTTTTTGCTCTAGCTTCCTCGAATACTCCATCTAGCTTCTTGTGATATTCAAAAAGAATATGAGCTTCGGACGAAATATGAAGTCTTGGTAGAACATCAAATCCTGCCTTCTTCATTTCCTCGATCTCTTCCAAAAGCGTTGGTAAATGCAAAACCATTCCTGCACCCAAAATAATTGGCTTACCTTCATGAAAACATCCCGATGGAAGTAGATGGAATATATGTTGAACGCTGTCAATTACAATCGTGTGGCCCGCATTCGCGCCTCCGCAAGCACGAGCAATAACATCGTAGTGCTCAGCTACAATGTCGACTACCTTTCCCTTTCCCTCATCTCCCCACTGAGCACCTATAATTGCGCAGACGTTTCCGAAGGATGAAGTCATGTCAGTCACATATAGACATTATCAAATTATTTAGTCAGTAACAAATAAATTCGCATGTTCTTCTCTGCACTCAATAATAACTCCAGTACACAAAGGATTGGCCTTGGCTTGCCTCATTAGCTCATTTAGAACATCCATTCCATCCTCTCCACCAAATAAAGCATTACTGGGTTCATAATCTTTTACATCTTTCATCAATTCCTCAGAATCCGGAATATAAGGTGGATTGCTGACCAGAATAAACGGCTCTGATAAATCATTCAGCGGCTCCATCAAGTTGCCTTTTCTAAACTCTACTTGAGCGTTATGTGACTCCGAATTCTTTTTTGCAACTTCCAATGCATCCTCACTTATATCAATAGCAATTATCTTCAGATCAGGATTTTCTAATGCAAGTGTAATAGCTATACATCCACTACCGGTTCCAACATCAACAATAGCTTGTCCTGAGCCTTGTCGAAGGTCTTGCACGCCTGAGGAATCTCCCAGTTTTTTTGAGAAACATACTACTCCTCTATCAACTTTACGAACTTCGTCCTCCGGATTTTTTATGAACTCAAGCGTCAAATCAATTAATCCTTCAGTTGATGGGCGTGGAATTAAAACTGACGGATTAACTGTGAACTCACGACCATAAAACTCTTTCTTTCCAACTATGTATGCAAGAGGTTCCCCTGATGCCCTTCTTTTTATCAGATCCTTGATGCTATCTGGTGCATCGAAATCAGGATTTGCTATCACCCATTCGCGACTTTTACGCATCACAAAGCCCAAAAGCAATTCTGCTTCCAGAGTCTTCAATTCAGCCGTCTTAAGTATCTCTCCGATCTTCACACCTCTATAATGCCAATTGTGAAAACAATAGCAATCGATTGCAGGTTTGCTTCAACCAATTCGGGAATTGGACGTTATACACGCGAGCTGGTTTCTGAACTTATAAAGTCCAATGAATGCAATTGGAAGCTACTTGTAAAATCAGTCTCTGAAACTTGGCCTAATGGAACCGAGCTAATTCATGCACCTTTCGATCATTATTCATTATCCGAGCAGATAAGACTGCCAAAACTACTAAAAGAATCTGAGGCTGATCTTTTATTCTCCCCGCACTTCAACGTACCTTTCTTCTGCCCTATTCCATATGTAATCACAATCCATGATCTGATTCTTCATAGATATCCCAATCAATCATCAGCACTTAAAAGATTTGCTTACAAATTACTTATGTCACGAGCAGTTAGAAAGTCTAAGCATATAATTACGATCAGTAACTTTGTTCTAAATGACATTGCGCAAACTTACGGTAGAAACAAAATTAAGAATAAAACATCAGTTATTTATGAAGGAGTTTCGGATAACTTCTATCCAAGATCAAAAGTTGAGCAGAATGATGAGTTTTTCCTTTATGTTGGAA
>DCXE01000043.1 GCA_002328295.1 Candidatus Peribacter sp. UBA2144
TAACTACGCCGCCCTAGCTCAGTGGTAGAGCACCTCCATGGTAAGGAGGGGGTCACGAGTTCAAATCTCGTGGGCGGCTCCATTTTATGCCCAATGCTTACATAATCATCCCGGCTTATAACGAGGAGGGGAACTTACCCCTTCTTCTTGATGATTTGATTTCGCTTCAACTTCCGGTTAGCAAAAAAATTGTCTTGGTTGATGATGGAAGTCGGGATAAAACTTTAGACATAGCCAGGCAATATCAGGGCAAAATCGACATGGAGATCATAATCCATGAAGTTAATGCCGGAATTCCGAAAACTTTTTATGACGGACTTAAGAAAGCAAGCGAACTTGCAGAGGAAGATGATGCGATATTTATTATCGAAGGAGATTGCACGTCAGATTTGAACATCATGCCGCAGATGATAGATATGATCAGAGGCGGGTCAGATATTGTTGTCGCATCCAGATATATAAAAGGAGGAAAGTACAAGAACTTCCCGTTTATAAGAACTTTGGGCTCCGGAATTGTGAACATAGTTCTCAAGATTTTCTTCAAAACGAATGGAGTTACGGATTACACGATCTTTTACCGCGGTTACTCGGCTAGGATAATTAAAAAAGCTTTCGAGAAGTATCAGGAAGGGTTTATCACGCAAAAATCTTTTGCTGCCAACTTAGAAGTCCTTCTAAAGGTCAGAGAATTTTCTAATAGAAATAGTGAAGTTCCGCTTGTTTACGATTATGGACTTAAAAAAGGCAAATCAAAAATGAAATTATTCAAAACCTTAGGTGAATATAGAAGTTTGATATTAAAGAGAATCGTTGGGAGGAGTTTATGGTGAAAATTAACTTGTATTTACTTAATAGTAGAAGTGATCGGTCGAAGGTCACATGTCACAGGTCACAGGTTACAGGAATTTTGACTTTCGACTTGCGACATGTGACTTTCGACTTGCAATAGGACCATTAGATTGATCAAGTTTTGCTTTGTACAAAAACAATATGATGGAGCCACATGTAATTCAATAATCCGCCGAGCATAATCGCAACAAGGCGAGAAAATAAATACCAAAGATTCATTGTTTCGGTTAGATATACAGTTAAGCCAACTCCTATAAAGAAGCTTACTGAATACAGAGCAATGAAATACGAATACTGTCTGAAAACCTTCTTTGCACCATTTTTAAAACTCCAATATTTATTCATAAAGAAAGCTACTGTAAATCCAACAAGCGCTCCCAATGCTACGGATGGCCTGAGCGAAATTTTTGCAACCTCCATAAATAACGTCAGACACCCAAGGTCTACTATTGTCGTAACAGTGCCTGTGATGGTGAATTTGGAAAATTGCTTGGTGTGCAAGTGGACTGCAGACATTGGATGGCATTGTACTCTTTGTAAACCTTTTCTATCATCAGTTTATGAAGAAAAAGTTAATCTGGCTGGCAACGGCAATTTTGGCTTTAGCTGCGGTCAAAATTTTGTGGATTCTGGCCTCAATGCTGATTTTGGAGGGTCAGACACGTCTTATGGGCGATGATGGGACATTCTTTACAGTCGCAAAAGGACTTATAAATGGCAAAGATCTGTACAGCGAATTCTTTGAAATGAAGCCTCCGGGGCTTTTATTCTTGAATGCGATTTCGCTCCTCATCGCCAATAACGAGATACCTCTGAATATACTTAAAATCATCTGCTTTGCCCTGATTCCGATTTCATTTGTATGGTTTGCGATCAGAAATCTAAAGGAATCGTCAGTCTTTCTGAAAACAGTCGGAGTTTGTACAGCTCTGATATTCGGCGGAGCTATCTCGATATACTCAGTCGAGAGGATAGTTGGACTTCAGGCTGAGTCATTCGGAGTGCCTTTTGCAATCATGTACGTCTTGGTTGTTGCATGGGATACGAAGAAGATGACTCCACTTAGAATAATCCTCGCTTCCATATTCATCGCGGCCTCTATGGGAATGCGGGAGCAGTTTTTGTTCCCACTCGTTGCAGTCAGCATGATCCTTTCGAAGGATATTAAGTTCTTCGTCAAGTCTTTTGTAATTCCATGTGCGATTGCATTCGCACTTGGTACTTTGATAATGCTTTTACTCGGTTTCCTCGGGTCGTACTTAAGTATTTACTTACCTGATGCGTTCTCAGTCAGAATTCAAACTAATCAATTAGGGAGTTTGTGGATGCGTGGACTTCATGGATGGATTTTGATGCTGGACCTGAGCCATCTCTTCATTCTTCCATTATTTGGAATTGCGTTTGGAGCTTTGGTTGCATGTGTTCCGTTATTAAAGTCCGAAATTACAAAGTGGAAGGAATTAGTATCGGTGCTTGTATGCTCAGCAAGCGGAATGATTGTGTTTAATCTCACTTTCATTGCGTACATACTCAATAAGACGGAACTTGAACATACGATCGCTCAATATTCAGATTACGTTTACGCGATATGTGCGGTTTCGTTAGTAGCTTTTGTTGCGAGCTTGCTGGAATTAGTTAGAATTAATAGAAAAGTCATAGCTCACATCTTCGTTGCCATACTTGCGTTCTATCCGGTATCGCTTGCAGCAGGTGCGTCGCATTTCAACATCTATCAGCGAACTAATATCGCACCTCTTTGCGCGGCCGTTTTCCTATTGTTCCTGATCGCACTTCCAAAATTAAAAAATTCTAAGATGCGAATTACCTCGGGTGTGCTTGTTGGACTAATTGCGTTAATTCCATTCATTTTACCGGGTATTAATTGGGAAGAGAGGAGCGATAAGGTTAGGGCAGAAAACGAAAACTACATTGCAAGTATGCAGAAAACTGAAGAACTGGATGTGATGATGGATAAGTGCGGGTTTAATCCTTACATTGGCATTGGAGCAGGCTTCTTGTTGCCGGATCATCTTCCTCTCCAGATGGGGTGGTCCGCTTTCCGCTCATTTGGAGATAATCAGTCGGAACATTTCCGCGCGCAGACGTTTGAGAACATCAAAAAGTCAGAATTTATATTTATAGATCCAACTTGGGAAGATTTCACTTCGGATGAGGAGCTTATGAACACACTTAAAACTGAATTCACGACGAATCTTCCTGCGTGTGCTTTTGATTATAAAGTTCCGGGGGGGTATGGGGGGTATTGGAAAATATGACCTCACCCCCGGCCCCTCTCCTGTGAGCAGGAGAGGGGAGCTAATTTATTAGTTGTAAATGAATGAATGCGTTTTAATGCTGTAGGGATAGATTTCAGAAGTTCTTCATTGGTTATTCTAAGTATTTTGTAGCCAAGTTCTTCCAAGTATTCATCACGGTTAATATCCCGCTCCTTCTGTTCTGTTTTATCGTGTATTTTCCCGTCCAATTCGATTATTGTACCGTGTTCCTTGCAAAGAAAATCAGCAATATAAGGTCCTATGTTCACCTGTCTCCTAAACTTCAGACCACCACATTTTCTATTTCTAAGCTCTTGCCAGAGAATTATTTCCTCTGGAGTCATTTTCTTTCTTAGTTTCTTGGTAAAATGACATTTTCGTTTTCTGCGCAGTTTGTCTTTAGTTTCTTCATACATAGGACAGCCGATACTACATTAATTGGTGCATTTAACAAGTTCCCCCTCTCCTCCTCAGAGGAGAGGGGGTTAGGGGGTGAGGTCAAATAACAAAATCGTCGGCTGAAGCCAGTCGGCGATTTGAGAGTCCCTTCTCGACGCGGAGTTCACGCCGATGGGGTCCGGCCGTTTTTGTCCGGTCCGATATCGATAAGTGTCTCCATCACTGTGTCTTCGGCGCACCCTTTCACCAAGTAGCATTCCTGGTCGGCATTACTACTGCCAGGAGGTGGTGTGGTCCTTTGGACAGAGTGCACCATCAGGACGAGGTCTTCGTATGCGCCTTGGGGGCTTACTTTTTTCCGAATGCGCATTGTCAGGGGCTCGCCTCCATGTCGCAGGGCCGACATAAGCCAGTGATAGTCCTGGTCGGGCATTAGGGTAATGTCACGGTACTTGCCGGAGGCTTTGTCAACGTACATGTCAAATCTCCTGTGTGATAGAAAGGACGGTGTGACCGAAATACGTTTAAGTTTGTGGTCGTGTAAATAGTAAACTAAAATTTACATTGGTCAATCATTTCAAGGCATTCTTAACCCCTTCCAAGCACAAAAGAGCACACTTCATTCTCCTCTTACTAATCGGAACTCCGAGCATTTCTATAATATCCTCGGCTGTCATTTCAGCCGTTTCTTTTACAGGCATTCCCTCCAATTTTTCCCACAAGATCGACATTGCACCCAAGCTAATCGCACAACCCGAGCCTTCCCATGCGGCTTCCTTGATTACCCCATCCTCAATAGCAAGATGAATAGTCAGTTTATCTCCGCATGCAAGGTTAACTTCCTCGTGCGAAACGGTAGGGTCCGCAAGCTCTCGTTTTCCGCGGGGGTGCTTGAAGTGGTCGAGGATGTTCTCTGTATATAGATCCATGGTGGTGTTAGGTTGGTAGATTTTTCACTTGAACGCAATTGGCTTTTGGCCTTTGGCAATTGGCTTTGTTAATTATTGGCCAATAGCCAATAGCTAATTGCCAATTGCTCTACGAAAATACTCTAGCTGCATCTTCGATAGAAGGTCTAACTCTCAAAATCTCCTCTTCGGTATTGTAAATGCCGATGCTGAGTCTGGTTGATGCTTCGACTTTAAGTCTTTCATGAAGAGGGATAGCGCAATGATGTCCTGCGCGGAGGCAGATTCCTTTTTCACCCAAGATATCAGTCAGGTCATGCGGGTGGATTCCTTTTATTGTGAAGCTTAAGGATCCGGAAGAATTTTTGGAACCGAGCAGAGTTAGTTCTTTGATTTTGCCAAGCTCGTTAACTGCCAATTGAATCAATTTGTCTTCATGCTCCTCGATATCTTTCCAATCAAACTGATTAAGCCAATCAATTGCGATTTTAAGCCCGACAGCTTCAGCTACCGGCGGAGTGCCTGCTTCAAATTTTTCCGGAAGATCTGCACAAATAAATCCATCTTTAGAAACATCCCTAATCATTCCTCCTCCTGTTTGGAATGGAGGCATGGATTCCAGTAATTCTTTCTTTCCGAAAAGCACTCCAACTCCCATTGGTCCGTATATTTTATGTCCAGAGAATGCCAGAAAATCGCAATCCAGTTTCTGCACGTCGATTTGATGATGTGCGGCGAGTTGCGCGGCATCGATCAGAACTTTCGCGCCTTCAGCATGAGCTTTTTTGATTATTTCTTCGATCGGCGGACGAACTCCGATCACATTACTTAAACCTGTTACAGAAACTAAGCTAACATTTCCTTCATCAAGGATTGAATCAAGTTCATCCATTTTCAAATTACCTTCATCATCAATATCAATCCAACTGACCTCAGCTCCAGTTCTGTTCTTAAGTTGCAACCATGGAGTTATGTTGCTGTGGTGTTCCAGAGTGGTCAGAACAATCTTGTCTCCTTCTTTAAGTTCAGATTCTCCCAAACTTCTTGCAACTAAATTGATGCCTTCGGTTGTTCCGCCTGTGAAGATAATCTCTTCGGAATATTTAGAATTAATAAACTTACTGACTGTTTGTCTCGCATCCTCATAAGCTTCCGTTGCCTTCTCCGCCAGTGGATGTAAGCCTCGGTGAACGTTTGCGTTACTTTCCTCATAAAACTCAGATACTGCATCAATCGCAATCTGTGGAGTTTGGGCCGTAGCTGCGTTATCTAGGTAGATGACTTCCTCTAAAATGGGGAATTGCGAGCGTATTTTAGTTAGATCGAGCGACATACTAGAGGAAGCAGAGGAAGCAGAAGAGTTAGAGGACTTCACTGATACGGAATATACAGTATTTCTCTTCTGATTCCTCTGAATCTTCTGATTCTTCTGCTTCTTTAATCAGATTTTATGATAATCTAGATCCATGCAACGCAAAACCATTCAAATCCTATCCATAGCCTTTTTGGCAGCGTTAATAATTTGGGGTCTATACACGCTCTTCTATTATATGGGAGTGCCGTATCACGGGATTGTTCTGATGGAGCGCCCCGTATTTGATGAACTTCTTAAGATCTGCAATGGCAATGCTCCACTATGCAGAGGTTTTCATAGCTTCTGGCCTATTCTTGAACGAACTTTCATGAGGATGGCTCCAATAAAGTGGTATGCGGTAATTTGTGTGGGTATATATGCTTTATGGCTTGGGTGGATTGCTTTTACAACGGGGAAAATGCGTTTCCGCTTTAAGATGAGGCCTTGGTATATTGTTTTGGCATTTATTGCATCACTTTGGTTAATCTTTTCAGTAGTAGTCAATTATCAACATGGAGATACGCCGCCCAGAAGAATGGTTGAGCCTCTTCCTCAGGTTTATAAAAATACCGGAGAAGAAGGACTTGCTGTACTTAAAGCAAACTTCGATCATTTAAACGAGAAAGGATGTCTGGATCTAGAGGGGCAGTACGATAATGGGGCGCGATCGTACAAACTCAAACACAGATGTATACATATGTCCTTCTTTACAAAAGCTATTCCTCTTGCAGGTTTTATCTTGCTCCTATTTTTCGAGATGATGGTGCTTGGAAGGATGGCGATGGGTTGGATGAAGCTTAAACCCAAAAAGCTATACCTGGAATCTATGTTAAGCGTCAGCTTGGGAGCGTGTTTTCTAATTGCAATTTTGTGGCTTATGGCAGTTATCAGTCTGCATGCGAAATTCTTGCCGCTGTTTACGAAGCCTGCCGGCTGGATTCTACTCGGAATCATTCCTCTAATAGGATTCAAACACTCGCGATATTGGATAAAGAAATTCCTGTTTACCTCGTGGCAGTTTGATAGGTCATGGAAAGATCCGGTTATTTTACTTTCATGGCTTTTGCTCACATACGTTGCATTCAATTTCCTTTCGGTAATAAGACCGTTCCCGATTGGGTGGGATGACTTGGGAAGCTATTTGAATCGACCAAGACTAATGGTTAGCTACGGCCACTTCATATTCTCTATGGCTCCGTTCTTTTGGGAGTATGTAACATCTCTTGGTTATCTACTATTCGGTTATAGTACAGCTTTGGGCGCATCGGTTTCTATGATGATCAACTGGAGTGCCGGACTTTTGGCAGTCTTTGCAATCTATACTTTTGCCCGCACCTATTTGGGCGAGGGCAAAGGGATACTTTCTGCATTAATGTATTACACATTGCCAATGGTGGGGCACTTCTCGTTTGCGGACATGAAGATTGATAACGCTGTCTTCTTTATGGGTACACTTAGCGTACTTTGTGTATTTATTTATCTTTTCCCGCCGGAAGATCAGGAATCGGAAAAATCAAATTCGCTTTCATGGCTTATTGCTGCCGGAATATTTTCCGGATTCGCATTCGCAATCAAATTTACTGCAGTCATGGTTTTTGTAGCCCTTGGCGCAGTGCTTCTTGGGGTAATGCTTCATTGGTCTGCATTAATTGGAGTCGCATTCATGTCAGTCGCCTTACTTTTGAATATTGGAAGGACATTAGAAAGAATATTCGGGGAAGGATTTCCTATTTCCCAGGGCGCTGTAAAAAATATAAGCATTGCCATCGCCTTAGTCATATTTGCGATTCCATCATGGAAGTACAGGAAGCGATTCAAAAATGCTTTTATTGCTTCATTCGTATTCGGTGCGGCAATTATTCTTTCGGTTGCGCCTTGGATAATGCATAACAATATTTTGCAGGGGAACATTATTCCGAGTTTTGAAATAAAAGCTCCCAACTATATTTCCCCGTATCTGGATCCTTATGGGACAAGCGATTTAAAAGAGCCGTATATAGTCAGAAAACTTTCGCCGGAGTTGGCTGTAGACATATCGCATCCTCTATGTAAACCAACCGGAGGAGTAGAGGAATTGGATAGATATTGGGGATTCGAGAAGGGGTTGGGACATTACCTCACGCTTCCTTGGAGGACTGTGATGAATTTGAATAGCACAGGTTATTACGTTACAACCACGTTTGTTCTACTTCTTCTGCCGTTGCTTCTTTTACTTCCTTACTTTTGGATGAAGAAAGGAAAGTGGCTGCGATGGTTTACATTTGGCACGGCATTTATGCTTGTTGAGTGGATGTTTCTTGCGAACGGAATTCCGTGGTATGGGTTGGGAACTTTCTTGGGGTTGATTGTATTGATCGAAGTTATGGTTGTTAAAGCACCTGACAAAATTAGCAGATCAATACTTGGAGTATTTATTGGTATAGCACTGTTGATGATGTTTGGATTCAGGGCCTGGCAGTACGAGACGCAGAAAAATCTTCTCGAATATCCTATGGGCAAAGCGTCCGCGGATGTTCTTACTGAGCGAACAGTACCGCACTACAACGACGTTGCAAATGTTGTTATTGAACGCGCAAAAGTTTTCCCGGACAGGCCATACATGTACAGGATGGGAACGTTTATTCCGTACTTTATTCCACGCAATCTGGAGATTATCGGAATACAGGACCACCAATTGGATCTCTTTAATTGCATGTATCAGGAACGCGACGGAAAACTTCTACTCGAACGCATAAAGGCGCTCGGGTTCAACAGCATCGTGTTTGATACAAATACTGCAACCATCGAAAAAGATCCAAATGGGACCTTGCACCAGAAAGTGGATACTTTCCTAAAGTGGGTGAATGATCCTGCTAATGGTTTGCAGATTGTGCTTAGTGATCAGGGAGGGGGAATCGCATTTATTCTTATACCTTAGGTAAAGTTAACAAGTTTCTAGTTGACTAGTTACAAGTTAAAAAAAACTTGAAAACTTGTTAACTTGTTAACTAATCTGCGATAACCTTTGTTCTATGAAAGCCATAGCAGTGATACCAGCATACAATGAGGAGTCCCGAGTCGAGGGAGTCATCAATGACGTAAGCCAATACGTGTCCGAGGTAATAGTTGTAGATGATGGATCTTCGGATGCTACGGCTTTAAATGCGGAGAAGGCTGGGGCTAAACTCGTTCAACATGTAGAGAATTGCGGAGCAGGAGCTGCAACAATGACGGGTATTGATGCTGCGCGCGCAATGGGCGCGGAAATCATTGTTACTATTGATGCAGATGAACAGCATAATCCAGAGGACATTCCGGCACTTGTTGCGCCTTTAAAAGAGGGAAGGGCAGATGTTGTATTTGCAAATAGGTTCGGACAAAAAAACCGTATTCCTTTTGTAAGAAGATTTGCGAACGGATGCGGAAACATTCTCACATTCTTTACTACAGGAAAGTGGGTGTCTGATAGCCAGTGTGGATTTAAAGCATTCGGCCCCAAAGCGATTGAAGAAATTGATTTAAAAATGAGCGGGTTTGAATTTTGTTCAGAAATTGTCCGCGAAACCGCACAGCACAGATGGAGGATGCAACAGATTCCAACAAAAGTACTATACTCAGAGTACACTCTTGCAAAGGGGCAGTCGTTTGCGAATGGGAT
>DCXE01000089.1 GCA_002328295.1 Candidatus Peribacter sp. UBA2144
ATAGAGACACCTGTTCGTTGGCGGAGTGAAGCGACTGTGGAGGCGGATATTGGAGTCATGATGGAAAGGGGTAAAGGATGAGTAATTTGTAGATGAGATGAAGGTCACTCGTCACTTGTCTCTGGTCGCTGGTCACAAGGAATAAAGACGAGTGACTAGTGACGATCGACTAGTGACGCTAAGTCGCAACAACGGCTAAGTCCTCTTTCTTCTTAGCACTTTTGCCCTTCAATTCCGATTCGAGAGTATCAAGGATTGCATTAAGGGAGGTTACTGCATCGTCATTTGCAGGAACAAATGCAGTAAAGTCATCGGGGTTTGCATTCGTATCGCAAATTCCGTAAAGAGGGATTCCTTTTTTGTGAGCTTCGCGAACAGCAACATTGTCGCGCACTGCATCGATGACAAAGATCGCATCGGGCAATTCGGTCATATCTGCAACGCCAGAAAGTGCGGTATCAAGCTTGGCTAATTTCTTTCTTTGCATCAGCTGTTCCTTCTTCTTATACTTTTCAATCTCTCCTGTTTGGAATGACTGTTGCAGATCCAGATAATATTTAATTCTTCTTTTGATTGTGGACCAGTTGGTCAGAAGTCCTGGAATCCATTTCTTGGTTACAACAGGTTGATTTAATGATTGTCCGATAGCTTCTACGGGAGCAATTGATTGTTGTTTGGTGGAAACAAAAAGTATGGTCTTGCCTTCGCTGTATAGCTTCTTTACTTCGGCAACCACTTTTTCTAGATGCTCTTTTGTTTTCACAAGATCAAAAATATAGATCCCGCGTTGTGAGCCGTATAGATATGGTTTGATACGAGGATTCCATTTTTCCTTTCTATGGCCGATGTGGCAGTTGGCCGCGAATAGTTCTTTTTCGGTTGGAATAGGCATAGTATTAGGACGTAGGAATTAGGACTTAGGACGTAGGGCTTATTAGCTGTGCTTTATCCTTAGTATTTCTTCCTTCATCTTGTCATTTTGCGGAGGACGTCAGCCTCAGGCTGACTAGGACCGCGACAATCAGGAAGAACTTGGCTCCATTAAAGGGGTTTTGGGGGGTGGATGCAAGGAATTTGAATTGTTTTTACAATACCTTCTCACTCGGCTTAATCTTCGCCAATTCATCTACAAGCTTTCCAATTCCTCCTCTCATCTGCTCCAAGCTATCACGATCCCGCATGGTCACGGTGTTCTTCCCGCCTTGTTCTTTGTCTTCCCCAATTGTTCCAAAGTCCACTGTGATTGCTTTGGGGGTTCCTATTTCATCTTGCCTTCGGTAACGCTTTCCGATCGACCCCGTTATATCAAAGTCAGTCACCAGATCAGTCTGATCCAGAATCATGTTGTGTATTTCCTGAGCTTTTGCAATCAAAGGTTCCTTCTTACTCAGCGGAAGTATTGCAACATCGACAGGAGAGAGACGGGGATCAAGTTTCATCACAGTTCTTACATCTCCGTTCTCCAGTTCTTCTTCTGTGTAAGCTTCGATAAGGAAACTTAAGATTGAACGATCGACTCCAAACGTAGGTTCAATTACATATGGGATGAATTTATTCTTTGGATCATCGGGGTCCGTGTATTTAAGTTCTTGCCCCGAGAACTTTTCGTGCTGGGACAAATCATAATCAGTCCTGTTTGCAATTCCGGTCAGTTCTCCCCATCCCCATGGGAACTTGTATTCGATGTCCATGGTTCTGTCGCTGTAGAAACATAGTTCTTCTTTTCCGTGCTCTCTCCACTTCAGATTATCTTCGCTAAGTCCTAAGCCTGTAAGCCATTGCCATTGAGCATCTTTAAATTCTTCAAACTTATCAGGTGCATTTTTAGGTTCAACAAAATACTCAATCTCCATCTGCTCAAACTCGCGCGTTCGGAATGTGAAGTTGCCGGGAGTAATTTCATTTCGAAAAGCTTTTCCTATCTGTGCCATTCCAAATGGCAGTCGCGGGCGCTCCGTATCTAAAACGTTAGAAAAATTAACAAACATTCCCTGTGCAGTTTCGGGTCGGAGATAAACTTCAGTCGAAGAATCATCAGTTGTTCCTTGAAACGTCTTGAACATCATGTTGAATTGCTTAGCTTCCGTCCAGTTACACTTGCCGCAAGTTGGACATGCGACTTTTTCTGCCATCAACATCGGCTGAATCTGATTGAGATCTAAAACAACTACAGCTTCGGTCCCAAGCTTCTTTTCCAATAAATGATCTCCTCGGAATCTTTCTTTGCACTCTTTGCAATCAACCAGCGGGTCAGTAAAAGACTCCAGATGACCGCTTGCTTCCCAAGTCTTTGGATTCATCAAAATCGCGCTATCCATGCCCACAATGTCAGGTCTCTTGTGGACGAATGTTCTCCACCATTCGCGTTTCACGTTATTCTTTAGTTCAGCCCCCAAAGGGCCGTAATCCCAGGTGTTAGCCAGCCCTCCGTAAATCTCGGATCCGGGAAAAATAAAGCCTCTGCGTTTACAGAGAGAGACGAGTTGATCGAGTGTTTCGGCAGGCATAATCGGGAATAAGGTACAGGAATATCCATTGATAAGGAAGCAGAGGAAACAGAGGAAGCAGAAGAAGCAGAAGAAATTTGTCACAATTTGATGTCTATAATTCTGTACAGAAAAAGTCAGATTCTCCAAAACAAAATCTCCTCTGAATCCTCTGGTTCTTCTGCATCTTCTGTTTCTTTCAAGGACTTTCATAAACATGGATAATATGGTATAATAATACCCAAATACCTACATTACACATAAGCATCACAAACCCAAACGCATGTCTAAAATCAGCTTCAAACTACCATCCCTCACCCAACCCTCTCCCGCTTCTGAGCGGGAGAGGAGATCAGGAAAAGTATTTACCTGTTTTCAGCAGATGAACTTAAGCAATTAATCTAATATGAAACTTCTTTATGGACGACTTCCGGCAAGCATACTCACAGGAATTCTGTTCCTAGGAATGCCACTTATAGCCTCAGCTGCCGAGGATAGTAAAAAGGTATTTGGTATGAATGATCAACTGCTCACAATCATTGGATTGGTTGCTCTTGGAGCTGTGATTGGGTGCGGGCTTGCAAGTGTGTGGGTTGGAATCTGCAATCACATGTTGATGGATCATGAATCGCCTGAGTCATTTAAAAAGCGCAAGCCATATCTTCCAACTACGAAAGTTGTTATTGGTACAGTTATTGCGACAGGCTGCTTATTTGTTCTGTCTCTTAAAGTTCTAGATGGAGTAATACCATTCAGTAGCCTCACTCCTGCTACCATGCTTATGTATTTCTTTATTGTAGGAGGATTGATGATTGCTGCTGAGTATAGATGGAAGAAAGCAAGAGATTATGTATTTGCAGTTCTAATGGGGTCCGGTATTTCGTTCGGACTAATGGGTCTGGCCCATGCAATATTACAGGTAGGAGTTGAACAAGATCCGTTTGTAATGGCGCTGGGGATAGTATGTACAATTATTCTTTGGAGACTATTATTCGGACCATGGTCACCGAGAATTAAGGCGATTGTATTGGGGTCGTTCATACTCTGGATTGGAATGCATGTCATATTTAAGGAAGATCCTGGTGAAAGATATGCTCACCTGATAGCAACTCTAGTTGCACTTGTACCTGCGCTCGTGTGGTGCTGGTTTTTCCTTGAATACCATAAACAGCATTTCAGTTTTGTATTACTTATGTTCTTTGCAGGAATGCTTTCCACAGCTCCAATCCTTTTTTATGACGCGCTGGTTAGAAGGGGAGTAGAGTTTCAGTTCTTTCTGTTTAGAATAGTTCCGGAAAATTTCAGCCGTGCTTCGAATGTATTCGTGTCGGGAACATTGGTCCACGTAGAGGGAATCAGATCGACGATACTTGCTATGTTTATATCGTTTGTAATTGTTGGGATTATCGAGGAGTCATCCAAGCTTTGGGTGCTTAAGAAAAGCGGAGCCAGGTTCTTCTCTAGCATCGATGATGTAATTCAGATGGCAGTTATTGTGGCAATTGGATTTGCGTTTGCGGAAAACGTCTTGAACCCAAGCTACTTCCTAGGATTCGTAAGAGAATATTTGACTGAGGCGAGTGAGTCACAATGGTGGGTGTTCCTCGGGAACGTATCGGGTCGGTCAATCTTGACGACTATGGTGCATATAGTTTCTTCCGTAGTGCTTGGATACTTCTTGGGGTTATCTATCTTTGCAAAATCATATCTTACTGATGTGCACAAAAGAGGAGAAGCCTCTTTATTTGCCGACTTAAGTTATTGGTTATTCAGAATTCCTCCAAAGAAAGCATTCAGAGTTCAAGTAATGATAGTCGGACTAATTATTGCAACTCTCTTGCATGGGTTCTTTAACTTTATGGTTACTTTGCCGGATATGCTACCGAACAACCCCCAGACATTCGGCGATCTGTTTGGATTTGGTTCCGGCAATGTTCTTCATTTGATTCCAATACTTCTTCTCCCTTCGTTTCTATACATTGTTGGTGGATTCTGGGTATTTACTACATTGTTTTATAAGCAGGAGAGTATGAAAGAAAGAGGAAGGCTGGTTAATACGGATACTTTTGTTAAGGGGAAGATTGTGGGGGCTTAATATTAAAAGTGCCTAATCTTAGTAATTATGGTTCCCGCCCCCCGGGGTGGGGTATTAGCTCAGGGTGGGTGAGTCGTAAGTATTGTGTCAGTCGCCGAATCCCCGTCAATACATCTTTTTGTATAAACTATTTATACATTCGACTTTTTACCTAGCTCTAGCCCCAAAAGACGTTCCGCTTCGGAGCGGAACAGTTAATATACAACAAATGAAGTAGTTGTCAGTTATCTGTTGTTGGTTGTTAGTCGTCTTCGCCTTCCCTACAATGCCTTGGCTACCAACAAAACTATTATGACCAGATATATATCTAAGCTATTTTTATCAATTTTTATACTGACGGTTGTTTTCCCCTCGCAAGTTCAAGCAACTGGGAATGCGGGTGATTATATAAATGCGAAAGAAAACCAAGTTGTGTCGCGAGGTGATTTTGTGCGGGCTTCAATTAAAGCTCTGGGTATTCAGACAAGTAAAAGCAAAAGGAAACTTCCTTATCTTAGAATTCCAAAAGCACTCAGGTCATATGTCGAGGTAGCACATGATAGAAGAGCACTTGATATGTTTGGAAATGATTTGCAACTTGCGCGCGGTATCACCAGAGGTCAGGCTTTGGTTATTCTTGTCAAAATAAAAAGTTTGAAAAGCAATGACCGAGTGCGATTTCGAGATGTAAGAAGTGGAACCCCAGAGGCTGGTGCAGTATCTGTATCCCAAAAACTTGGATGGATGACTCCACAGAGCAAAAGCCACTTCGGAGTTCGAAGGATGCTAAAGGGAAGCGAAGCAAAACTCTTACTTAGGCGTGTTACAGGTGAAGTTGTTCCCGATAGAGAAGTCCCCGAAAGGCTTCAGCCGATTAGGTCCTCTACATTCGCTCCGACCAAGGCGACAGTAAAAATTAAGTCAAAAGAACCGCAGTACGTCAAAGTTAGGCTTACTGGAGTTGGAACCAATTCTTCATCGCGCCTCCCAAAACATCAAATCCTGGAAACCATATGGCGGTACATCAATGATAATTTTGTTTATCCGGATAACATAGATCCGGAAAAGGCGGCTTACATGGCCGCCGAAGCACTTGTGAATTCGCTTGGGGACAAGTACTCAACATTTCTGCGTCCATCGGGAATAAGCAATTTGGAAACACAGATAAGAGGGACTGTTACAGGAATTGGTGCTCAGGTTGAACAAAAAGATGGGATTTTAACAATTGTTACACCTCTTAGGTCTTCTCCTGCAGAGGCGGCTGGCCTAAAGCCAAAAGATCAAATAATAAAAGCTGACGGTGTTGATCTGACTACTTTAGGATTTATGGAAGCCGTGGATAGAGTTCGTGGACCAAAGGGTTCAACGGTTCTTTTAACAATCAGGCGCAATGGAAATGAGTTTGAAGTTGAGGTTAAACGTGACGAGATTAAAGTTCCCGAGATTGATATCACTTGGCAGGGGACTATTGCAGTTGTAAAGCTACTGCAGTTTGGAAAAACCACAGAAAATGAGCTAAGAGGTTTGATGGCACAAGTGCAGAGTAAAAATCCTTCCGGCGTCATCTTGGATCTGCGTTCAAATCCTGGGGGACTTCTTAAGGCCGCAAACGTTGTACTTAGTAATTTTCTTCCAAAGGGGACCGATATTGCCAGCATTGTTTCCCGTGATAGAACGAGGGTTGATGCTACAACCGTTTCTCCAACAATTCGTCAAAATATCCCTTTGATAATTCTTGTTAACGAAGGGTCAGCTTCTGCCTCTGAAATAGTTGCCGGGGCTCTTCAAGACCACAATCGTGCAACCATCGTTGGTGTAAATACATTCGGCAAGGGGACAGTTCAACAGGTTGTTAGATTCAATGACGAATCCGGACTAAAAGTAACCATTGCAGAATGGCATACTCCTAATGGCAAAAAAATAGATGAAAATGGAATTAGGCCGGACTTGGTTGTTAAGTATACGTCAGAAAGAGATGAGCAAATGCTTAAAGCATTAGAACTATTGAGATAATGGTCTGTGCGTGAGCTGGACGAAGGGTACAAAAGAGTAAAAGGGTACAAAAGAAAAGAGACTGACTCTTTTGACTCCTTTGTGCCCTTTGACTCTTTTTTGCCTAAAATTACATATTTGAGTAAAACTGCTTCTTCCTGTTCTTCGCTCTGTACTCTTCTCTCTTAACAGCTTTCATTCTGGTAGCCCGCTTGGAATCACTCTTTCTAAAGGCTTGTCTGGTTCTGAGTAGTTTCATAAGTCCGGTCTTTTGGACCTGCTTTTTGAATCTTTGCATAAGTGCATCATTTGACTCGGAGCCTTTGCGATGTGCATAGATGGCCATCGAGGGCAAAGGTTACGTGGTTGGGAGGAAGTTGGCAAGAAAAACATTAGTTAAAAGTGAATAGTGAAGAGTGAAAAATGGCTAAAGAGGACCAATTATTTGAGCACTTTTAACTATTAACTTTTAACTTTACCCCCCATTGATTTAGCGGCATTTAGTCGGTAAAATCTCCTAAGTTATGCCAAAGAAGGATAATTACACAGCTAAGCAGATCCAGGTTTTGGAGGGCTTGGAGCCCGTTCGAAAGCGCCCTGGAATGTATATAGGGTCCACGGATTCACGTGGACTTCATCACTGCGTATATGAAATTGTAGACAACTCTATCGACGAAGCGATGGCGGGCAACTGCACTATGGTTACTGTTATTCTTCATGATGATGGTTCGGTTAGCGTAGAAGACAACGGAAGGGGAATTCCCATAGATCCCCATTCGAAGCTCAAAAAGCCGGCTCTCGAAGTTGTAATGACAACCCTTCACGCGGGAGGAAAGTTTGGAGGGGATGACAGTGTATACAAAGTATCAGGCGGACTTCATGGAGTTGGAGCATCCGTTGTTAATGCACTCAGCGTAAAGATGGTTGCTGAAGTTTATAAAGGGGGAAAGATACATTCTCAGGAATACTCCAAAGGAAAAACCAAGACCAAACTTACAGCCAAAGGTTCAACCAAGAAGACCGGAACAAGGATCCAATTCTGGCCTGATGCAGATATTTTTGATGCGACTATTTTCAGTATGGAGACGCTGATGAATAGAATGAGACAACAGGCATATCTTACTAGAAACGTCACAATCGCAATCTTGGATGAAAGAAAGGAGCGTCCCGAAGCAGACCGCGTCTATCCTCGTTTATATCGTTTCCATTTCGAAGGAGGAATATCTGCTTACGTTGCTCATCTTAATGAATCAAAAGAGCGCATAGGAGTTCCGATTTGGTTCGAGAAAGGAACTGATGATGGGTTTGTAGAAGTTGCTCTCCAGTACACGAAGTCCTTCCAAGAGCATGTTGTTAGTTTCGCAAATAATATCCACACATCCGAAGGGGGACATCACTTAACAGGATTCAAGGCAGCATTAACCAGAACTATCAATGCTTATGCTCGTTCTCAAAGTTTAATAAAAGAAAAGGATGAAAACCTGTCAGCTGATGATGTGCGTGAAGGGCTGACTGCAGTAATCTCGATCCGCATCAAAGAGCCTCAGTTCGAAGGACAAACCAAATCCAAACTTGGAAATGCAGAGATGAAAACAGCAGTAGAGACTGTGGTTAATGATAAGTTGGCTGAATACATGGAGGAGCATCCATCTGAAGCCAAGGATATAGTTGCAAAATGTTTGCTCGCATCCCGTGCAAGGCTTGCTGCCCGTGCCGCTCGCGATAGCGTTATCCGAAAGGGTGCTCTGGAAGGAATGACTCTTCCAGGCAAGCTCGCAGACTGCCAATCAAAAGATCCTGCTGATTCGGAACTGTTTATTGTTGAGGGAGACAGCGCAGGAGGTTCGGCCAAGCAGGGAAGAAATCCGCGATTCCAGGCAATACTTCCTCTCAGAGGAAAAATTCTTAATGTTGAGCAGGCGAGATTGGATAAGATGCTTGCAAATAATGAAATCAAATCGTTGATAATTGCATTGGGAGTTGGCATCGGAGATGTTAAAGATTTATCCAAGCTCAGATACGATCGAATTGTAATCATGACAGACGCGGATGTGGATGGAGCTCACATTAGAACTCTTTTGCTGACCCTCTTTTACAGGTACTTCCCGGAAGTAATCGAGGCTGGTCATTTGTATATTGCTCAGCCTCCTTTGTACAAGATTAGCAAAGGCAAAGACGAAAGGTATGTGTTCGATGACGATGAGAAAAAGGATTTGATGACTGAGTGGGGGGTAAATCTGGAAGAGGCAGTAGAATCAGAGGAAGAAGAAGCATCAGACGATGATGAAATGCAGGAATTGATGTCGGACCAAGAAGAATCTGAGGAAGAGTCGGTAAAGAAATCTCCTAAAGTGCACATGCAGCGATACAAAGGTTTGGGAGAAATGAATGCAGAACAGTTGTGGGAAACCACAATGGATCCGGATCACAGAATAATGCTCAGGGTAACTATGGAAGATGCCGAGCAAGCCGACTTAACCTTCTCAACACTTATGGGATCAGAAGTTGCTCCGAGGCGTAAGTTTATACAGACGCATGCGAAGGGGGTGAAAAACCTAGACATCTAAATTGAAAGTTGAAAATGGTAAATGGAAAATGTTTTTGATTTGACATGAGAGACAGAGGGTGTACGATATTCCACCATGGTTACTAGAAATCCGATTCAGGATAAGGCATATGAATTTGCTCTTAATATAGTGGATTATTGTAGAAAAATTATGCGTGAAGAGAAAGAATATGTGTTAAGCAAACAGGTTTTACGATCCGGAACATCTATCGGAGCAAATATTGAAGAGGCTCAACAAGCAGAGAGTAAGAAAGATTTTATTTCTAAGATGTCCATTTCTCTCAAGGAGGCATACGAAACTAGATATTGGATTATATTAATACGTGATAGTGGTATAGAAACTGAAGAAAAATCAAATGTATTGTTTAACCAAGTTCAAGAGCTTATTCGAATGTTGGTTGCAATAATAAAAACATCTAAGTTTAATTTATATAATTCGAAAAAATAATTATCAACTTTCAATTTACAACTTTCAACTGTTATTAGTCTTCATCCACATCTACAAACTTGTCTCTAAGAGTGTATGTGTCGAGGTTTTCTTCTCCAATAAATTTTAGGACGGTTGGAATTGCTTCTTTGAATTTAATCTCTTGCTGTTTCCCAGCTTCCATATCTTTAATAATAATTGTTCCACTTTTTACTTCCATCTTGCCCAGAAGCAGTGTGTAACGTGCTCCAAATTTGTCTGCGAGTCTCATTTGGCTCTTTAAGCTTGCTTCACCCAAAGCTCCTAGAGTGTGAACTCCTCTGTCGCGAAGATCAGAAATCAGAGTAAGACATTTCTTCTTGGCCTCCGGTCCCAACTGTGCCACAAAAACATCAACCTGATCTTTGAATGGGGCTTTAACTCCGGCCTCTTTCATGTGCCATATCATACGCTCTACTCCTCCAGCAAAACCTACACCAGGAGTGGATCGTCCTCCCAAGAGTTCAATAAGCCCGTCGTATCTACCGCCACCTCCAACTGCATTCTGAGCACCAGTAGATTCATCCCAAAATTCAAAGACTGTTTGCGTGTAATAATCGAGCCCGCGAACAAGAGTGGCATTTTTTTCGTATTCAACTCCGAGCTCATCCAAATATCCAATCAGAGTCGAATGAAACTCTTTACTATCATCATCAATAAACTGATCCATTACAGGCGCGCTCTTTAGAATTATCTGTGTATCTTCTTCTTTCGAATCTAATAATCTGAGCGGATTGGTTTTCAGGCGTTTTTGATCCAGTTCAGGTAAGTTCCTTTCTTTGCCGATAAAAAAGTCTTTTAGAGATTCGATATAGGCCTGACGATTTTCGGTCGTTCCTATGTTGTTGATCTGAAGTTTCAGGCGCCCTCTAATTTTTAGGTCAGTGAGTATTTTTGAAATTACAAGAATCAGCTGTGCATCAATGCTTGGATCTTTGAGTCCAATTATTTCCATATCAAATTGATGAAATTGCCTATACCTCCCTTTTTGCGGTCTGTCGTAGCGATAGCAAGGACCAAAGGAATAAAATTCTACAGGTTGCGGCAATTGATGCATTCCATGTTCAATATAAGACCTGCAGATTCCGGCGGTAAACTCCGGTCTTAGTGCTAATCCTGCAGAATCTTCATCATTTTTCTTCCCGCTGACCATGAACAATTCTTTTTCAACTATGTCAGTATGCTCTCCAATTCCACGTTCAAAGATTGCTTTATTCTCGAACATCGGCGTCTCGATCCTCTTGTAACCCGCTTGTCTCGCGCGATGCCTAACGGCCTTTTTTATATACGTCATGTACTGATGATCCTCTGGAAGGACGTCGTGGGTACCCTTTGGTGTGCGAAACATTGGTTGGGACATTCGAAAAAAAAGGGTACACGCTTTCAGTCTTCTTGCCAAGGGGGTTTTACTAGTTGATTAGTTAGATAGTTTTTGGTTTTTGGTTACAATACTGAAGATATGAAGCTTAAATTATCATTTACATTAGTCCTTTTATTGAGCTTTTTGGCAGTTCTAACCACTTTTTACCCATATGTTCAGTATTCAAATGACATTGATGTGTATGAGAAGATTGCAGGATCGGTCAACATGAGCGAATATCCGCCATTAACTTCCTCATTATTCTATGCTCTTAGCTTGCCAAGTTTCTCCTTCGAAACAGCTTGGCTCATATTCTTGTGGCTAATGATGATTGGAGCGGCGCTGTATGCTTATAGATTTTGTAAGACACTGGATGCACCAATTGTGATCATAGCAACTTTTGTATCCATTTATTTGATTGGAGTTCACTACTCAGTTGCATGCTTTGATATCGTTGTAATGCTTTTGATTTTTATGTCGTGGAGAGCTAGCTTGAATGATAGATGGAAAGACAGTGGATTCTTTTTGATACTTGCATCCGCACTTAAACTTACGCCGATTGTCTTGCTCCCGATTCTTTACATCCTTGCTCCGAAGAAAGCTAGGGGCAGATTGAGTTATGGAATAATTGTTGGAGTTATTGTTTCAGTTCTTATTCCAATATTTACATTGGGGATAAGTAAATCAACCGAGAATGTGAAGTACATGCTCAAGTACCACTCCGAAAGGGGAGTGGGGATAGACAGTACTTGGTCAGGAATACATATGCTTGCTAAAAACTTGAACGGAGAAAAAGTTGAGACTGCACTTCATCATGTTGCGCATCATAATGCAGAACTTGGTAATTCAATTACATTTGCCTCAACTATAATTCTTATTTTGGGACTCCTTGCAATTTATTATTTCGCTTGGAAGAAGAGGTCAGAAAAATCATCAATTTGGATTCCACTTACGATGATATAGATAGTATTTGTAAGTCCGGTGCTATCGCCTCAATACATAATGTGGTTTTATCCGATCTTAATAATCATTATCATTGATACTTTCAGAAAACGCGAAGTGAGCTCTCTTACTTTAGGATTAATTCTAAGCTTAGTACTTCTCGGAGTTGCATCCCAATGGCTTGGCCCTCTGTATTACGACAAACTTCTGGCACAGGAAGGACTCAAGTTTACTTTGATATTGAATCTGAGGAATCTTATGATTTTGATTGGAGGGGTTTTGTTAATAATTTCTGGGGCGAGAGATGGGGATTGAACCCACGACCTGCCGGACCACAACCGGCCGCTCTAACCAACTGAGCTACTCTCGCCATGATGTGTACATCATAAACCAGAAACAAAAAACCATAAACAAAAAATCAACTATAAAACCTCGTCCCAATCTCGTGTCTGATTAGCCTATGAATAGCGTCAACCTCTTTTCCGTTTCCGATAAGTGCTTCCTTGCCCAATCGAGCAAGTCTTTCTGCAACTTCGCACTTTGAATCCATATTGCCTTTGCCATTCTTTGATCCATTTGGGCTAATAAATTTTCGCCACTCATCTACGCCAGCTCTTACTTCGCGGATTATTCTGGAAGCTGAATCATGCGGGTCGCCATTGAATAAGCCGTCTACGTCAGTTTCTATAATTAGCTTAGTTGCATCGGAAACTTCCGTGACAATACCGGCAATATGATCGTTATCGTATTCGATTGGACCATGAGACGTGACATCATTTCCATTAACAATGAGGACAAAACGTTTACCAGTAGCTTGTTCTATTGCTTGAACTTGATCTAAGGTGCGACAAAGATTCTCTCTCCCCTTACCGTTATTAAAGTCTTCTTCTTTTAATAATATCTGACCGCATCCGATGTTATGGTTATTAAAGTGATAGTCCCATGCAGCCATAAGTTTCCACTGACCAATACAAGAGAGCCCTTGATCCATTTCTCTTATTTGAGGTTCAGCGTTGGGTGGCAGCAAGGTTTTAGCTGCTCCTATTGCTCCAGAAGAAACCAAGATCACTCTTTGCCCCAATTCTGATATCTGTCTGGCATTGCTGGCCATCACTTCACCATTTAGGTGAGTGCCTTGTGTAATAGTGTCGGTTCCGACTTTGACTACGTAAGTATCCATTTTATTAGAGTTACATATATAAAAAAACAACCTCCTTTGCGTGAGGTTGGAAATGAAGTTCAAGAAAAACTTACATACGCAACCTCGCTCCAGGTGGTGGAGTTATTAGGTTTACCTGCGACTTGAAAGTGTCACACTGCATATGTGCGGGGATAATAACCCAAGATTCCGGGAAGTCAAACAACTTTATGCGTTTTGTGGAGGCGGTTGATTGTTTTTGGGCGGAGGCTGATTTTTAGGAGGAGGCTGATTATTCTGATTCTGAGGAGGATTCGGCTTATTATTGTTGTTATTACCATTATTTCCATTCTTTCTATTCCTGTTTCGATTATTCCTGTTTCTTCCGTTGTTATTATTCCCGTTATTCTTTTTGGGTTGATTTTGATTTGCTGGTTTCTGTTTACTGATTCCCTCTGCTTTTAGGTACGCAACAGTGCTGTCGTCGCTTTTCTTTGGTTCAGATGGAGGTGCACCCTCCTTCGCTCCGCTTCGCGGAGCTTCGGTGGGCAGGGGTGTTGGTCCAGGCGTTGGTCCAGGCGTGGGTCCGGGTGTAGGTGCCCCTCGACTGGGCTCAGGGCCTGCGGCAGGTGTTGGCGCAGTCTTTGGGGTATCAGGTGTAGGCGCAGGCGCAGGTGTGGGTGCAGGTTTAGGTGCTGGTGTAGGAGCCGGAGTGCTCTGGTTTGAATTGTTATTTGACTTAAGCCAATCCGGCATAGGTCCTTCTGGCCCACTCTTTTCGGGTGCTTTGTCTTGTGTTGGTTCTTGAGGTTTAGGTGAAGGTGTGGGTTCCCCACTTCGCTCTTCGGGCTTCGCGGGGCTCGCGGGTGTGGGAGCAGGCGTGGGAGCAGATGTGGGAGCAGATGTGGGTGCGGGTTCTGGTGCTGGCGTTGGTGAGCTTGCTGTAGGAGCAGTTGTAGA
>DCXE01000011.1 GCA_002328295.1 Candidatus Peribacter sp. UBA2144
TTAACATCTTCTATACCAGCCCCTTAACGAATTAACGAACCATTATAGTTGTATGACTGAGACTAAACGTAGTGTAATTCTATTGGCTCACAACATCAGATCCTTATGGAACGTGGGATCGTTCTTTAGAACCTGTGATGCTTTTGGAGTCAGTAAATTAATTCTGACGGGATACACTGCAACACCTCCGCGTCGCGAGATCAGTAAAACAGCAATTGGTGCTGAGGAATGGATACCGTGGGAGCATCATAAAGATCCACTTGAGGTAATAACTCAGCTTAAGCAAGAAGGGTGGGGGATTGTTGGATTGGAGATTACGGACAACGCTCAGGGCATTAATAATTACAATGCACCGGATAAGGTTTGTTTAATAGTAGGGCACGAAGTTAAAGGTGTTCCCAAAGAAGTATTAGAAAAATGTGATGAGGTTGTTTCTATTCCAATGAAGGGAAAGAAGGAATCGTTGAATGTATCAGTTGCAGCTGGAGTAGCACTTAATAAAATAACTAATCCTTAAGAAATCTTCTTCCATTTCTCCCAGTCCGTATCCAACATTGCTCCAAATGCGATGAATACTCCAATCATAACTAATATCCAGCCGATTACGGGGATTATTCCGATAACTTTGAGTGCAATGAAGTAGCCCACAGATGCAAAGAATATCTTGGTCTTACTCCACTTTTTCTTTTTTCCGTATCTTATTTCAGTACTCTTGGCCAAGACTATTGCAGTCAGAGGCTTAGCGAAGAAGATCATGAAGCCGTACATCATGAATATAAAGAGTGATATTGGAATTCCAATGACTGTGATCAAGAATAGAACTCCGATGACAGGCGTGACAACAAAGTAAAGCAAGCCAATAAGCGCGCTTCTACCGGGTGCTTTAATTGCTTTCATGGAACAATCATTAAAGTATGTTTTTGTTATCAGAAGCATAATGAAAATGAACAATACAGCAGCCAACAGGGAATAACCGAAGATTGCCATCAGGGCTACTTTTAGTGCTCCTTTTGCGGTTGCTTCAAACACATCCTTTGTAACAGCTCTGAGTTCCGGATTGAACTTAGCTGTCCCTCCAACCTTGCTGGAATAAGGATCGCTGTCCTTTGCCATCCAATATTCCAGATCTCCCGCGATAAATGCATTCTCTCCAACTTTTGCTTCTTCCGAAATCACTTGAGCATCTCCTTTTACTACTCCTTCAATTTGAAAATGATCAGAGTTCACGTCGATATCTCCATTGACGTTTCC
Source organism: Candidatus Peribacter sp. UBA2144 (assembly GCA_002328295.1). GTDB lineage: Bacteria > Patescibacteriota > Gracilibacteria > Peribacterales > Peribacteraceae > UBA2144. The sequence goes on from DCXE01000011.1 coordinate 1,252, forward strand.
AGTAAGGATAACGTCTCCACCCGCAGTTCGCAGATTTCCCTTAACAAGTCCATCAATTATCAAAAGTCCTCCAAATACGTAGGCGTCTCCTTCGATAACTGCGCCTTTTGTAATTCTTATGTTTCCTCCAGCGATAATCAGATCATCCCCGACTGTGCCTGCAATTTCCATTTCACCTCCTGCAGCGCGAACATCATCATTTACACGTCCTCTTATGTTAACTGATCCACCTGCGGCAATAACGTCTTGATTAATATCGCCGGAAACTTCTATTTCTCCACCCGCAATAATGAGGTCGCCTGCAACGGATTCATTTACGTGCACAAGTCCTCCTGCAACATAAAGGTCGTCCTGAATTGGAACAGAGACTGTAAACAGCTCATCATCGCCTCCTGCTGCCTGGAAGACGGCGGCAAATGCGGTTACTGGAATTAAAAGAGAAAATAGAAGTGCAATTGAGCGTTTCATACAAATAAGGGGAAGCTAGAAGAATATCAGTTTAACAGAAAGTGCAGATACAACGAAAGCAAGCAAAACTCTGACCCATGCATCTCCTTTCTTAATTGCTGTTTTGGAACCAATATGAGCTCCTATTATGTAACCGCACCCAAGCGGGATTGCGTAAGACCAGACAACAATACCCTCTAAAACAAAAATTCCTATAACTACTAAGCGGCTTAAGATCTTTGGCACAATCATAGTTGCTTTACCTTCGATGAAAGTGAAGCCAAAGAAAAATACCAGAATATACATTGTTAAAGTCATACTTCCCCCGGGGAAAATTCCTGACCAAACGGAAATCAAGAAAACGCAAGAATACCCTATTAATTTTTTCTTATGAGAAGTAATTTTATTCTTGATGCCAAATTCACTATTAAAAAGAAAGAATAGAGGAAGCATTATTGCTATACCTAATCCCTTTTTAAGAATGTCTGCATCGATACTTAGCATCAACTCTGCTCCAGTAACACCTCCCACCAAAAATATAATCATAAACGGAACTGTATATTCCCATTTTATCTTGCCGGCTTTTGAATAGTTTCTAAGCGAGGGGGCAGCCCCAAATAGGGTTGCAACTCTGTGTACGGCAATTGCTGAGTGTGAAGGAAGGCCAAGAAGTATCATTGAAGGAATCGAAATAGATCCTCCTCCGCCTACCTGCGATCCTACGAAACTCGCACACATTCCTACAATGAATGCGAGAATGGTTGTGGTTGGGTCTGCCATTAACTTTATCTTACACTGTTTCTATTGGATCCACATCTACTACAACACCTTTTAAATCCAACTTTTTTAAAACTTCTGCAGGCTTATCTCCTCTGATCAGCACCTGCCAAGTTTTTCCTCCGCCGAAAAGTTGAGGTGATGCATGTGCTATAAGATCAGATTCTGATCTGATTTTGTCCCTGAGTTCTTTGGCTTTGGCCTTCGAATCTTCTCTGACGATAAGTCTGATCATCTTGGTTGCAGGTGGATATCCGGCATGGATTCGCAGTTTAAGCTCCTTATCGAGGAATTCCTCGGTATTATGCTCAGCTGCGAATTTAACTTCCGGAGAATGCGGTCTAAAGGTTTGAATAATGACCTCACCGTCCTTGGCTCGACCTGACCGTCCCGTCAGCTGAGTTAGTAACTGAAAGATTCTTTCACCCGCACGGAAGTGTGGAAGGCTAAGTCCAACGTCAGCAACCAAAACTCCGGCAAGTGTTACATTAGGCAGATCCAGTCCTTTTACAACTGATTGAGTTCCAAGAAGAATATCAGCCTGATTCTCTCTCATTTTCTTAAGAAGAAGCCTCATATGCTCCGGATGCGTAAGCGTATCACTGTCAGCTCTAAGAAGTCTTGCATTAGGAAACTCTGAGTTCAGTATTTCTTCAATTCGTTGAGTACCGGCTCCGATTGCATGAAGTCTGACTGAGCTACATGATGGACAA
>DCXE01000010.1:0-1428 GCA_002328295.1 Candidatus Peribacter sp. UBA2144
TCTTCGATTTCTTCTCTCAGAGTAGAAAGTCCTCCTCTCAATTCAGCAACGCGACTTGCGTTGGCTGGATCATTTTTCTCCTGCAATGCGCTGAGTTCCTTCTGCTTTGCAGCAGCCTCTGACCGCATATCTTGCAGTGCTGTGGCATGTTCTTCCACAAACTTCCAAAGCAGATATGGTGCACTCATATTGTTGCGATCCGAGAAGCCATGCTCTGGATTTTTATCATTTCTCAATTGCCTGCGAACAAGCTGACCTGCTTTGGCAGGTGGGGTCAGCGAAAGTACTCCAGACCTATCAAGACTGAGAAGTCCCACCGTCATTTCAGATACCTTGTCGGTCGGTAGTTTGCCGAGTGTTCTTTCGGCTTGCTTTGGATCAATCACTGCAAGCTCCATTACTGCATCCGCAGCTGCATACTCAGAAACATCTGGACTAGCAAGATAAGCAGTCAGATCGGTCGTACTGTTGCGCAGAGCTAAAGCACGCTCTGTAACTACCTTACTCTCTGCAGCTCTTTCTTCTGCTGTTGGCTCCTTCTTTTTTTCCTCTGTGGGCGCACTTGCAAGGACTGATTCGATCTTGCTTCGTGCAATTGCTCCTGAGATAGATTTTGCCAGTGCGGGGTCCGTCTCTTCAATCTCTGTCAGTGCAGAGAGTAGTTCAGCGGCTTCATCCCCACCTCTGTCTTGGACATCATAATTGAACTGCACATCACCGTTACCAACGGCATCAGAAAATCCTACCTCACCTTGTTGTAGCTGGTTCAAGACTGCATTGTTGATGGTGAGTCTTGGTCCAAGCACTTCCTGAGCCTGTTGTACAAGATCCTGCTTTGCTTCATCCATTTGAGCCTGGAGTGTTTCATCTTCGTCGCCAGCTTGCTCAAGCTGTTCACGGACTTGGTTGTAGAGGTTAAGTGCATCCATAGTTAAGGAGGTGAAAAATATACAATTATATTATAATACATTTATTGATAATTTGTCAAATCGTAATTACCACCGAAATTTTCTCATTATGGGCTCTTTCGTTCAAGCCGATACTTGATCTTTTCTTGGCCTACTTTTGCCCTTGTCTCTCTCTAATTTCAGCTCCCCATCCAGCAAAACCAGTCTCTCCTTGAAATTCCTCAGTGCATTGCTTTTCTCAAGCTGAGATCCCTCTCGAAAAATACCAACCAAGTACTCCTCGATGCTTATCGGATCTTCCTCAGGTCGAAATCGGTTGATCTTCGCCAGATCTTCCTGAATTCTCCGATCCAATCGGATGTGCCGTTCTTTGGTCTTGGCAATAATGGCAGCTGACTGCTCAAATAGGCGCCCCGTCACATTCCGAAAATCAGGGAAAACAGGACGGCAGCTCGTAGCTGCCGTCTTTGTTATGTAAAATTATTTCTCGCAACTGCCCATGCAACACGCCATTCTGCTT
>DCXE01000010.1:1738-2113 GCA_002328295.1 Candidatus Peribacter sp. UBA2144
GCCATTCTGCTTCGCGAGCTTCGCAGAATGGCTGCTTCGAGAATTCTACAGAATATGATATAGTGATCCGCTTATGTATCACGTCTACCTTTTGAGGAGCATTAAGCATCCACGCATGACATATGTTGGATTCACTACAAAAGATGTCCGCAATAGAATGGATGAGCACAATCTTGGATTGACCAAAACCACTGCTCCACATATACCTTGGGCTATAGAGACTGTAATAACATTCAATGATATTCTGAAGGCCAAAACATTCGAACGATACCTCAAGAGTGGTTCAGGATATTCATTCGCTAAGCGACACTTTTGGTCTTGTGAGACTTGAATCTCCGTAGCTTGCGAAGGAGATTATTTTTCACAAGAACCCAT
>DCXE01000010.1:2427-11534 GCA_002328295.1 Candidatus Peribacter sp. UBA2144
ACAAGAACCCATACAACATGCCATGCACCTTATCCAGAGGTGCGCGGTAATTGCGAATGCGATAAGAGCAAGCGAAGCGCCTGTTGTTCCAAATGTAGCTCCTGCTCCTACGAAGTGAGTTTCATAGATACCTGCCAGGGAGGCAAGCATTGCTAGGAATGTTAATACGTTTACCACCCATCGGAGTGCTTGTATGGAAGAAGGGTTAGGTTTGCTCATGGTGTGTAGGGGGAACATCACTACCCAGACTACCATTTTCTATTTCTGAGGGCAATCTGACGAGGAATTGATAATTGACAATTGACAATTGATAATTAACTCTCAATTTTCAATTCTCAATTCTCAATTTTGTCAACAAAAGCAAAATTTAGTGTATGCTACCCCTATGAAACTCTCATTGAATTGGATCTCCGACTTTGTAGACCTCAAAGAGACCGATCCTCAGAAAATTGCTGATCGGCTTACCTCTTCCGTGGCGGAAGTGGAAGAAATAGTAGGACAAGGAGGTTTTTTGGATGGATGTTGTGTTGGGAAGGTACTTAAGCTCAGCGCACATCCTGATGCGGACAAGCTACAGCTTTGTGATGTAAAAACAGATCGTGGAAAGGTCAGAGTAGTATGTGGTGGGACCAATCTTCGGGAAGGAATGAGAGTTGCGTTTGCTCATATAGGGACAAGCGTTAAAGATCCAAAGAGCGGGGGTGAGTTTGAACTGAAGAAGATTAAAATAAGAGGGGAAGACAGCTCCGGAATGATCTGCGCAGCGGAAGAGTTGGAGCTTTCTATGCAGTATCCGCCCAAGCTGGAGGAAGGCGAATGGCCCGTAATAGATTTCGGTGACGGAGATGAAGATGTTGGAAAGGCGCTCAGCGAATTCATTGGAGGTGGAGATATTGTTTTGCATATAGATAACCATTCGATTGCGCATCGTCCTGATCTATTTTCTCAGGTCGGCTTCGCACGCGAGTTCGTTGCCATGGGGCTTGCCACTTGGAAGAAAGATCGCCCGGATTTCGCGGACCACAAGCTTCCTTCTGCAAAACTTCCCTTCAAAAACATTTTGGACTGCAAGGACAAGATTCCAAATTACCACGCATGCTTAATGGAGATTGATAATGTTGGTGAAACTCCGGATTGGATGAAGCAGAGGCTGGAAGCAGTAGGCTTCAGATCGCTTTACCTTCCAATTGATATTACGAACTATGTGATGGTTGAAGTTGGAATGCCTTTGCATAGCTTTGATGCTGATGATTTTAAGGGAGATATTCGAACAAGGCTCAGTAAAAAAGGCGAGAAGATTACGACTTTGGACGAAAAAGAACGTGGACTTCCCGAAGGAGCAATTGTATTAAGCGATGATGATGGAATCTTTGACCTTTTGGGCGTTATGGGGGGGCTGCGAAGCTCTACAAAAGATTCAACAAAGCGAGTTTATCTTCACAGCGCCGGAGTTGAGTCTGCATCAATCAGAAAAACAATTATGGCAACAGGCCATAGGACAGATGCTGCAACTATTTATGAAAAAGGAGTCCCCAATGTGATTGTTAAGCAAGGATTCAATCGCGCATTGCAGCTATTTCTCGATCTGGTTCCCGGAGCAAAGGTAATATCTTCGCAGGACAGTTGGGGTGATGATGGAAAAGCGAAACCAATCAAATTATCAGCCAAGAGAGCTTCAGCATTCCTCGGCGCTGATATTCCTGCTAAAACTACAACCAAAATCCTCAAAGATCTTGAATTCAAAGTGGAAGGCTCCGGCGATTCTCTGACCGTGACGCCTCCTCTGCATCGTTTGAGCGATGTTTCTGGTCCGCACGATTTGATTGAAGAAGTGGGAAGGATATTTGGATACGATAACATTGAATCACAGATGCCATGTGCATCTATCGAGCCCCCTCCGCGCGATGAACGAGTTCATTTGGTCAGAGACTCGCTCAAAGAATCGGGTTTTATAGAAATTCTCCCGTTATCTTTGATGGGTCCTGCGTTAATTGATAAGTGCGGAATGGATTCGGGTAATTGCATTGCAATAGAGAATTCACTTGGTGAAGAAACCTCTTTGATGCAGCCGCATTCGCTTCCAGGATTATTGGAACATGCTGAAAATAATTTATTGAATGTTGAATCTCAACTTTGCACCTTTCATTGGGGGCAGGTTTTCGATAAAGAAGGCAAGGATCAAATAGAACTCGGTGCATTAGTTGCGAGCAGAGTTGAATCGGGAATAGATAATGATCCGTTTTTGAAACTAAAATCTGCGATCAAGATCGCACTCAAGTCAGCTGGATATCATATGAGAGTTGAGACTATGAAAAACTCGTCATCATTTATGCATCCAGGACGCAGGGCTCAGATAGTGGTTGGCAACGACACAGTAGGGGAGATATTCGAAGTACATCCCTTTGTTCGCAAGAACTTTGGTCTTCCAATGCGTACAGCGGGACTCAGAATCAACCTTTCAGTACTCTTTGATATTGTGCCATCCAAGAAGTATTCCAAATCGGTGCCTCAATTCCCTGCGATTACGTATGACATCACTATTCCATTCTCGCAGGACAAGAGTGCCGGTGAATTGCTAAAGAAAATCAAGAAGACATCCAAACTCTTGGAGAGTGTTGAAGTTGCAAAGCTATACTCAAAAGGCGAAATGCAGGACTACAATCTAACAATCAGATGTACATATAGAGCGTCTGATAGGACTCTTAAAGAGGAAGAAGCCAAAGAAGAACATAAGGCAGTACTCGCTCTTGTTGGATAACAATTGACAATTGACAATTGACAATTGAGAATGAGAGTCCTGTGTCAGTTACAACTAGAACTGGTGACGGCGGGTATTCAAGACTCCTAACGGGGGAGAGGGTTTCGAAAGGATGTCCTAGACTCGAAGCTTATGGGACTGTTGATGAACTTAATGCTGTAATCGGAGTTGTAATGGCGGAAGATGGAGGTGATAAATTTCCATTGGGTGATCTTCAGAAGCTCTTATTCTTGATCGGATCTGATCTTGCGACTCCAGAAGATTCTCGGGTAAACATAAAGCGAGTGTCACCTGATGATGTAAAGGTCATCGATGAATGGATAAAAGAATTAGAATCAGCTTTGCCTGAGCTAAAGAGATTCATACTTCCAAGTGGTTCAAAATTAGGATCGCTTTTGCATTTAGCTCGCACCGTGTGCAGAAGAGCAGAGCGATGCACGGTCAGATTATCCGAAAAGGAGAAGATCAATGATCAGATTCAGATATTTTTAAATAGACTCAGTGATTATTTATTCTTAGCAGCGAGAAAAGCGAATAGGAAAGAAGGGGAGGAAACACAGATAACGCAGATTAATAAATACGCAGATAACGCAGATAAATAGATATGCAGATAACGTTGATAATTTTATCTGCGTAATCAGCGCAATAAAGGGATCAGCGTAATCTGCGTTTAAATCATTGTTTCACCTTTAGGTAACCCGAGTACTTCCCAAAAATTCAAAACAACCAGGAATAGGAAGAAGATGATAAGAGGAATAGTAATTGCGAGTGCGAGAGCTTTGGCTGGCTTTTCATTTGGATTAAGGCTTCTAAATAAACTCAAGCCTCCATACATGATTGTGACGAATGCGAATGGCAGATCAGCTCGTTGCATCCACCATGCCGAGGGGATCATCATCATCTGATTCTTCAACAAGAAATAAGCCGTGAAGAAAGTTATGCCAATGGCAAAGAATAGGAAGGCCGATAGTTGATGGAGGTACTTGGTCATGCTGTTGAGTATTGTGATGCTGTTAGTGATCTCATGCAAAGGAAATAAAGGATTTAAAAGAATTAAAGGATGCAAGAAACAACCCTTTATATCCTTTATATCATTTAAATCCTTTATTTCTTCTTCTGTACTGTTACCCTTTTTCTGCCCTTTCTTCTGCGCCTATTAAGCACTGCTCGCCCGTTTTTGGTCTTCATGCGGCTCATGAATCCATGTTTCCTTAAACGCCGGCGCCATTTGAGTTTTCCTAACATCGGCGGAAGATTATGGGGTTTTGAGTTAGCGGTCAATAAAGTTTAATAGTTTTTGGTTTCTGGTTAGATTCAGCTAAACTTCAATTCATGTTTAATACCTCAAAATTAGAATCGGGTCTAAGGGTCCTATCTGCCCCACTAGATGGAACAGCATCTGTAACAGTATTGGTATTTGCAGGTGCAGGATCGCGTTACGAAACAAATGAAGAACGCGGAATAAGCCATTTTTTGGAGCATATGTTCTTTAAGGGTGGCAAGAAGTACAAGAATACCAAGGAGGTCAGTGCCGCTATAGATGGAGTTGGAGGAGACTTTAATGCGTTTACAGGCAAGGAATATGCCGGCTATTACGTCAAAGTAGCGGCCGAACACAAGGAATTGGCATGCGACGTACTTAGTGACATGCTTCTGCATGCATCATTCCCTCCAGAGGATATTGAGCGTGAGCGTGGAGTCATCATAGAAGAAGAAAGAATGTATCAAGATACTCCAATGTATCGCGCGGGTTGGGATTTCGAAGAACTTGTTTTCGGCGATCATCCCTTAGGATGGGACACGATTGGAAAGATGGAAGTTATAAACTCGGTAGGGCAAAAAGATTTCCAGAAGCATAAAGACCTTCTATACACGCCGGATAATATTGTCGTCTCATTCTCAGGAAAAATTGATGAAGGTGAAGCAACAGAACTCTCCGAAAAATATTTCACCGGTGTTTCCGGATCAAAAGACCGCGAGTTTAATAAGTTTGATAACTACGGATCGGATCGTGTCTTCCTAAGAAATAAAGAAACCGAACAAGCGCACCTAGTTCTGGGAGTCCCCGGTGCAAATTCGTTAGGCGATGATTACTTTACGCAAAAACTCCTCGCAATCATCCTTGGGGGCAACATGAGCTCACGTATGTTCTTAAACATCCGTGAGGCCAAGGGTCTTTGTTATTACATTTCTACCGATGATGATGCTTATCTGGACGCAGGCTCATTTTCCACTCGTGCGGGAGTAGATCAAACAAGATTGCACGAGGCAATTGAATGTATCAGTCATGAATATGCTGTATGTGCCAAGAAGGGGGTTACTGATGAAGAGCTGAAAAGATCAAAAGACTTCCTTAAAGGAAAAATCACCCTAAGTCTGGAAGACTCGGAAGAAGTTGCGCATTTTTACGGCAAACAAGAGCTCTTGTATCCGAAAGTAAGAACGATCGAAGATTATTTTTCGGAGATAGAATCAGTTACGAAGGATAAGGTGAATGAGTTAGCCGAGAAACTCCTCAAGCCGGAAGAGATGAGGTTGGTTGTGATCGGGAAAGAAAAAGATGAAGAAAAACTGAAAGGATTAATTAGTTGATGGTACTATTCTGATCGATTTATTAACTCCAAAACTACAATGCAACGAACATTAATACTCCTAAAACCTGACTGTATGCAGAAAAAAATCTGTGGAACAGTCCTCAAGCGTTTCGAAGAAGCAGGTTTCAAAATAATCGGATGCAAAATGATCAAGTTAGATTTGGAAACTCTCCGCGAACACTATGCGCACATAGCGGAGCTTCCTTTCTATCCCGAAGTTGAAAAGTTCATGAGCTTAACTCCAGTGATCGGAATGGTTTTGGAGGGCGATGACATAATAAACAAGATGCGTGAAATGCTTGGAGTAACAGATTGCCTAGAAGCTGCTCCCGGTACCATTAGAGCTGAGTTCGGAAGCAAAGAAGAAGGGGAGAACAAAATGAAAAATGTTGTTCATGCTTCAGACTCTCCGGAGACGGCGGAAAAAGAGGTGGTGAGATTTTTCAGTGATAATGAGCTGTTTGAATATTAATTGAGAATGAATAATTGAGAATTGAGAATTAACGCAAGCGTGTATTTGAGTCTCTTTAGAATTCTCAATTATCAATTCTCAATTATCAATTAATCCCTCCCCATCCACCAAAAACTCAATTGCAGCATCCAGCTGAGGATCTACTTCATCAATAATCTGCTCGCGGGTTCTATCAATTTCGATATCTGGATAAACTCCTCCTTTGCCAAGATCATTCCCATCTGGAGTCAACCATCTGGCAATCGTCATTCGAACCGAAGCATTTCCCGGCAGATCAAACACCTCTTGCACAGTCCCTTTCCCAAAACTCTTCTTGCCGACTATTGTTGCACGCTCATGATCTTGCAAAGCTCCTGCCAAAATCTCTGATGCGCTTGCGGATCCCTCATTTATCATCGCGACTATAGGAATATCCGGATCACTTGGCCTGCCTGATACATAGTGATGAGTAGGATCTCCATTTCTTCTTTCAACTGTCACCACTTTTCCTTCCTTTAGAAACATAGATGACATTTCTACGGATCCTTCCAGATATCCTCCTCCGTTAAACCTAAGGTCCAGTATGAGTCCGGCGAGATCCGCGCCTCTCATAACATCAAGTGCGGTTTTAATTTCATTTACGGAGTCCTCTCCAAATTGATTCAGCGCAATGTATCCAACTGATCCTGTTTCGGTTTTCTTGATCTCATATTCCACACTTGGCACCTGAATACTAGCTCTAATGATTGGAATTTTTATCGGCTCAGGTGCATCAGTGCGTGCGATTGTTAGTTCAACTTTCGAACCCTTTGGTCCTCTGATTACCTGAACAACCTGATGCAGAGTTTGGCCGGCAATATTTTTACCATCAACATGAGTAATCACGTCTTCGGGTTCTAGGCCTGCTTTTGAAGCAGGTGACCCTTTAAGTGGAGCGACTACAACAACAAGGCCGTCTCTCATGGTTAGTTCAGCTCCTATTCCTTCCAATTTACCCTGCAAAGCTTTCTGGAAATCACTGTTCTCCGATGGCGTCATAAACGTCGTATAAGGATCTCCAACTGATCCAACCAGTCCTCCCACAGCTCCATAAACCATTTCAGGAGGATTTAGCATGTCGGGGTCTATGTAATGTGCCAATAGCAGTCTCCAGACACCCCACAAAAGCGATAGATCCACTTCACGTTCGGGATCTGCGAGCAATGCCCCGCTCATAGATTTTCCCGTGTAAAGCAATTCCAGTTTTTCTGTCATTTCTACTACATGCCTTTGTTCATATCTGACTCCCAACTGCCAACCCAAGGTTAGGGTTATAAGTGGCAGAATTATCAGTGTTGCGATGCGGAGGGGCTTTAGCATAGGCTTGTGCTAGTATACTAGCATGATCAAGCTTCCCGCCAAGTTAGAAAGACAACTGAAAGATGTCTTCTCTAGAGCGAAAGAAAGAGAAAAATTTGCTTCTGATGTTATCGAGGAAGCATTAGACAAGAATCAATCGAAATCGGAGATTGAAATGGTTGGAGGAACCCTCCACTTATTCACGGATGGAGGTTCACGCGGGAATCCAGGACAGGCCGCTATAGGATGTGTGATAGAAGACCCTGTTGAGGGAAAGATAATCAGAGAACATGCCGAAAGAATTGGAATACAAACGAATAATGTTGCGGAGTATCGTGCGCTTATCGAGGGGTTAAAGATTGCGAGGCGCTATCATCCCAACAGGTTGGTTTGTTTTATGGATTCCGAGCTTATCGTTAAACAACTCAAGGGAGAATATCGTGTAAAGATGGATACACTCAGAGAATTTGTTGAGGAGATCAAAGAATTATTGGAAGAATTCGCCTCTGTTGAATTCCATTACATTCCGAGAGCAGATAATTTTCGAGCGGACACACTTGTTAACAAGTCTTTAGACGAACATCCCAGTCCACATTATGAAGGCCATGAGAATGTTTAGCTTATTGTCAGGCAATGAAGAAGTAGCTATGTGGAAATTCCAAATTCCAGTTCTCAAATTCCAATACGCCAATAGGCTTGGAATTTGGCTTTTGGCATTTGGAATTTTGTTTGTATCTTCAACAGCTGAAGCTGCATCTTACCCCATCACATATAGATATAATCACCACTTGTTTGAGCTTCAGCCTTACGAATACTCTCATTGGAAAGGACAAAAGCAAGTTTGGTCGTCGCACGGAAAATCAATCAGGCCTCTTGCAGAGTTTAGAGTGGATGGAGATCAGGTTCCGCCGCTCCCTGCCGGAGTTGTTCGACATATTGTGGTTGATTGGGATAAAAGAGCCATGCGCGAGACGCTAAAAGAAAAAATATCGCTAAAACTTGATCGCGAACCGGGGGCAGTCACCATAAAAAAAACAGGGACAGGAGTTCTTTTCGAAGGAATTGGCATGCTTGGAAGAAAAGTTGATTTAGATCTGGCAGTCGAACTTACAATCAAGGCTTTGGAGAACGAAGTCACTGACGTTGTTTTACCGGTAATTGAAATTCAACCTCAAATGGAAATAGATATAGCTTTAAGGAAAATGGGAATACGGGAAGTGATAACCGTAGGTGAGTCAGACTATTCCGGATCTCCTTACGCGCGGCGGCTTAATATTGCTAATGGTTTGAGTAAGTTCAACGGAACGGTCATTGAAAAAGGAGAAATTTTTTCCTTTAACGAAACATTGGGTCCTGTTAACAGTACAACCGGGTATTACAAAGAGCTTGTAATACTGGGGGAGAGGACTTTGCCGGAATATGGGGGAGGACTGTGCCAGGTAAGCACCACGGCATACAGGGGAATTTGGGAATATGGTTTTCCTATCGAAAAAAGACGCAATCATAGCTTCGCTGTTATGTACTATTCTCCGCAAGGAACCGATGCAACAATTTATCCTCCGCATACGGATATGAAGTTTGCAAACGATTCACCCGGAGCGCTTCTGATACAAACATATAACGATGCAGAGAATCGTTTGGCGTATTACATCTATTACGGCACAAACGATAATCGTGAGTCAGAAATTATCGGACCCTATGTTTGGGGCAGAAGATCTGCACCGGCGGATAAAGTTGAATACACAACTGCCATTGCGCCGGGAACAACGCGAAAAGCCGGAGGAAGAGTTCCGGGATTAAAAGCTGTGTGGTATCGAGTTGTAAATAAGGGTGGGAAGGAAACAGTTGAGCCTTTCTTTTCTTATTACGAAGCTAGACCGAATTTATTGCAAATTGGAGTCAGCGATATGCCTGGTAATGAGCCGAGTTGGATAGGTAACTGATTCTTCTTTCTTTTGTCTTAATA
>DCXE01000044.1 GCA_002328295.1 Candidatus Peribacter sp. UBA2144
ATTGTCAATTGTCCATTGTCAATTGTCAATTGTTTATATAGGCAGCATCTCCGTCTTTACTCTTGTCCTTGGCCTAGACCCGCGATCTCCCACTTCCATTGCGATTCCGGTTTGAGGATCGACTTCTTCTGCAGAGACTACCAATCGCCTTAAGGTCGTTCCAATTGGAGTACAAGTCATCAGCGTAGCAATGCGCCTATCAATCGGCTGGTCTAAGACTGTTACATCGGAAGGCCTTACTTCCTTTTTGGATCTGACAATGTATCGGTGTTTGTCACCTCCGTAATATATCCAATACTCATCGCCTGGTTCAAGCTCCGGCAATCTCGCGAATACAGTTTTAAATTTTCCCGTTGCCCAGGGATAGTACGAGCTGTGTCCTGTAACAAAGAAGTTACCTGCCTGTCCTGGTTTTGCTGTTCCCGGGTAGTGCACCACTCCCAATGCCAGTGCCTCCTGAATATCTTTTTCTACCTGAATCCAATCTTCTCTCAGGAGAGAATCGTAAGATGGTGTGACCAAAGGAATGTTAAGCCCTAGCTTTGGAACTATTAATCTGTTTTCCGGAGGACCGATAGCTGGCAGAAAGCTCAAGAGATTTCCATCATCACCTCCCGCTACTGCCAAAGTCGGGCTCTTCATTAGTTTCTCCCTAAGCGCTGTATTTACAGAATCAGTGAGAGCATTTACGGCTCTTGCATGCTGGAGAGGTTTAATATGAGTTGCGGCGATCTCTATAAAACTCTGGTAGTTAAGAGCAACGAAAAGCGCAACAAAGATAGTTGCAAAAGTTCCTCCAAATCTAATTGTGTCCACTAGGAAAAGTTTCATTCTGCTGGTTTCTTTTGGTTCCTTATTTTTTCTGGGAATCCATACAGGCTGAGTTAGGAATGCCCACGTTTGTCTCGTAGAATTCCTGAATTCTTTTCTTCCGCACTTAAGCGACATTTTTGTTCCGTGCAATGTCCACCTGCATTGATGCTTTCCTTCTTTCACGACTTCCTTTGCGGCATTAGTAAGTTTGCCATGAACTGACTGCCTGCACTGGTACAAGGAATCGCAGATGCGGCTTACAGATTCTCCGACAAGTTTCTTCGCCTTGGCTCTTTTACGTCCTTTAACTTTAGGCTCCTCAGTCGTTTCCCAAGTTTGTGCATACTGCCAGGACCATTCGTTATTAGGCTCCTCATTAACCACCTCAGGAGCGTCTTCACCCGAAGAAGGGAGTATGATGTTTCCCTCTTTATCGTATCTGGCCTGATGTCGGCGATTAGGTTCAGCGATCAAGATATTATAGCAGAAATGAGTCTGAATGAGGAGGCGGATTATAGCGCAGTAGTGCAGTAGCGCAGTAGTTAATTTGTCATAATCCCGCCTCCAAGCACCTCATTTCCCTTATACAAAACCAGTGATTGTCCAGGAGCTTGAGGAGGCTGGGGATTACTAAATATGAATTTATTTGACGAGTATGTACCTTTCTTAAGCGGTGAAAGTGACCTGGTTCTGCACTTACACTTGAGCCCTTTAGCTTGCGGAATACCGGATATCCAGTTTAAATCTTGTACACAAATTGTGCTCACTTTTTCAGTACTCGCTTCAGCCACTATTAGGCGATTATTCTTTGTATCCTTCTCGATTACTTCCAGAGGAACTTCGAGCCCTCCAACTCCAATCCGTCTCTGGCCTATCGTATAAAGAGGGAGGCCTTTGTGTTCACCAACTTTCTTTCCATCCTTTGTAACAATATCACCCTGCTTAAGATCTTTTTTAAGGTGTCTCTTTAAAAACTCAAGTGGAGTTTTCTCCGGAAAAAAACAAAGGTTCTGACTTTCGCGATAAGTCTCTTTGTCCAATGGAATGTGGTATTTCTTTGCGAGCTTATAAACCCGGTTTTTAGTCAGATTCCCAAGCGGGAATATAAGTTTGGACAAATGCTCCTGAGTCAGTTTATAAAGGAAATAACTTTGGTCTTTGCTTTTATCTTTTCCTTCAAGAAGTGCAAACCGATCCTTCTTCTTTTTGATTTGAGCATAGTGGCCGGTCGCAAGCTTCTCGCAGTCAAAATCTTTAAGTAACTCAAGCAATGCCTCGAACCTTACACACTTGTTGCACTTTACACATGGGTTTGGAGTCGTGCCTGACTTGCATCCTTCCAAATAGTAATCAACAACTTCACGTTTAAAGGTTTCACTCAGATCAATGTTATGAAGAGGGAAGTCGAGCTCTTCAGAAACATGCTTGGCTCTTGCAGCGCTTTGAGCATCGCAGCATTTGTTCGAAAGCAATTGTGCTTCTGCCGGAGCCAGCGGGTCAGTCCACAAATTGAATCTAACTCCAACGAGGTCATGCCCCTTACCTTTAAGAATATAGGCAATGACGCTTGAATCTATACCACCGGATATAGCAAGAAGAATTCTCATAGATTAGTTAAATACATGATGAAATCGCGTAGAGGTCCTGAGCTCGTCGAAGGGCCGGACATAGCGAGTAGTATTCTCATAGATCTAAGTATAGAATGTTTTCACTATGTCTGACTCAAAACTCCAAGATTTTATCGCCCATGCACGCAAGAAGGGCCTTGATCACAACACAATCAGAATGATGCTGATTGCAAACGGCTGGAAGGAGAAGGATGTTATTCATGCCCTATCTGAGGAGGCTCTGGATATGGCAGTACCTTTTCCGCATGATACGGGTGGAGCAAGGGAAGCATTTTTCCATTTGCTGATATTTGGATTCCTTTATACGACTTTAATCAGTTTAATTTTCCTATTCTTTACATACATTCACAGGCTCTTTCCTGATGTTGCAATTGAGGGAACGAGAAGAGGGGACTTCGAACTTGCGTCCATTCGCAGATCAATGGCTGCAATTATAGTTTCGTTCCCACTGCTCCTTTGGATGCAGAAAAATGTTATTAAAGAAATGCTTGAGCATCCAGAGCGCGTGGTCAGCGGCATTAGAAGATGGCTTACGTATCTGACATTACTAGTCGCGTCAGCCGCGGTGGTTGGGACAATGATTACATTGGTTTTCTATCTATTGGAGGGCGAGCTCTCGGTGCGATTCCTTCTGAAGGTATTTGTGATTTTGTATTTGTCCGTTGGCACTTTTGCTTACTTCTTTATTTCTTTGAAGCTTGAGCCTAAACAAAAAGAAGCTAAAAAAATGCGAAGATTATTCTTAGTACTATCGTCAGTAACAGTTGTTGTTGCTTTGGTATGGGGCGCATTCATCATCGGATCCCCAATGCAGGAGAGGTCCAGAAAGTTTGATGAAAGAAGAGTCGAAGACCTCAAGGCAATTACAGGCGAGATATATCAGATTGTTTACGGAGGAATGCCTTATGATGCCCAAAGGTCTCAGATGAAGTCGCTTCCAGAATCTCTGAGAGCTGTTTCAAGCGAGGCCAGACAAAGAAGAATCAATATGCATGATCCTGTTACCGGTGAAATGTACACTTATGGAGTCAGGGACAGTAAGAATTTTACTCTTTGTGCTGTGTTTGATGGAGCTGCTACTTATGACTTCGACGTTTTCTGGGAGCACCCCGCAGGCAAACATTGTTATGAGTTTAATGTAGATGATCGACAAAAAGTTCGTTACTAACTATTAATTATTATGATTAATAAAGCCCGCACGTTGGCTAAAGAATATGCTGAACTGCAAAATCAAATGCAGGATCCGGAAGTGCTAGGTAACCCAAAGAAGATCGCAAAAATTGGAAAAAGGATTTCCGATCTGGAACCTTTGATTAAATTGATTGATGAATATGAAAAATGCGAGAAGGCTATTGCAACAGTTGATGAAGTTGGTGATGATGCGGAGCTCAAGGTTCTTGCGGAGGAAGAAGCGGAGGAAGCGAAAGAAAGAATGGTTCAGATTGAAGAAGAAATGAAAGTGCATTTGATTCCAAAAGATCCTGATGATGGTAAGAACGTTATTCTAGAAGTCAGGGCCGGTACGGGAGGAGAGGAGGCGGCATTATTTGCCGGGGAGCTTCTCAGGATGTATTTAAGGTTTACAGAAGAACAAGGTTGGAAAATGCAAGTTCTAAGTAAAGCAGATGCGGATAGTGGGGGATTAAAAGAAGTAATATGTGAGATTCAAGGAGACGGAGCTTATGGAAAGCTCAAATTCGAATCAGGAGTGCACAGAGTTCAACGTGTTCCAGTTACCGAGAGCAAAGGTCGACTTCACACATCAGCTGCAACAGTTGCGATACTTCCGGAGGCCGAAGAGGTAGACGTTAAAATAAATCCTGAAGATTTGAGGGTTGATGTTTTCAGATCAAGCGGACCGGGAGGACAGTCGGTTAACACGACTGACTCCGCGGTCAGAATCACGCACGAACCAACCGGCATCACAGTCAGTTGTCAGGATGAGAAAAGCCAACACAAGAATAAGGCGCGCGCCATGAGCATCCTCCGCTCCCGCTTGTACGCAGCTGAGCAAGAGAGGCTTTCAAAAGAAAGAGGAGATATGAGACTTGGACAAATTGGATCAGGCGACAGATCAGAAAAAATCCGTACATACAATTACCCTCAGGATCGCGTTACTGACCATAGGATCGGTCAAAATTTCTCCAATCTCCCCGGCATTCTTGAGGGCAACTTAAGCGGAATTATCGAAGCCCTAAAAGAAAAGGAGCAAGAGGAGAAAATGGCTGGGGAGTGAGGAAAAGTTAGAATAATTAAGTTGTACTAGAACAAATTATTAGTACGGGCTGTCGAACGTCACAAGTCGCATGTCACAGGGCCAGTCACAAGTCTCAGGTCGCAGGACTTGTGACTTGCGACCTTTGACCACTCTTGCGACCTGCGACCTGCGACTTTTTAAGCAATTTCCCTTTTATCCTCCTGCCCGGTACTTACAACCTTCTGCTGGGCTGATGGTACAACTTCAGGTAACTTTTCTTCGCTGACTCTAACGTCAGGCAGTTTAAGAAGAAGCGGCATCGGGAGGAAGGAGGAGAGGATTGCGATCCAAAGGACTTTATCAAGGTGTGTGTAGTTAGCGGCCAAAGTTTCTGTTGCTTGATGAACATCAAACATCGAAACAAGCCAAGCTCCTCCAAGATCAGATACTGCAAGCCCTATGTTCATTATTGACGCAAGAATTGCAAACATAGTGGCTTCAATTCCCTTGGGGCAAAGTCTGGCTGCAAGCACAAGAAGCGGAAGGAATGCAATCTCACTCAGAGGTGCGGAAATCAGAGTGTCTGCCATTGCAAAGAATCTTGCGCTGACTCCTAGATACTCATACCAACCATAGACTAATCCAATAGTTGGCAAACTCAGAATCACGCTTGCAATTATTATCCAAAAGAAAAGTTTTTTGAGCGGAATTGATATCAGGAATTTTCTAAATATTACAACGCCAACTATTCCCATGGCATAACTGATCATAGCAAGCCTCCCAAAAAACTCCGGACTAAATTCAAGTTCATCGATCATGTAATAACTTAATGCTCCACCACTTGAAGGAGTAGCCCTCCAAATAAATAGGAAGAGTACGGCCCAGAAAAGAGCTGGTGACATTCCCTTCTTTAAACTAGACCAAGTTTGTTTGAACGAGAACTTAGCAATGAGCTCTGGTGACTCCGAAATAAATATTGCAAAGAATGATGTGAATAGCGGAAGAGTGGCCGTTATAAAGAAAACATTTCTGGCGCCAATTGCTTCCACAAGAATTCCTGAAAGATAAGCTACAGCCAAAGCTCCTAGCATAATGGCAGCCCTGCAAATACTCTGGAGTTTTCCAGCCGCTTTTTGGCTCTTGCTTCTCTCAGCAACAATTCCATCAACGATGACATCAGCTAAGGCAAATCCAAGTCCAGAGAGCAAGATCGAGAATAATGCTCCATTAAAACTTGTTACCCATGTTGCAAGTGATAGATATCCGGCAGATCCGAAAAGTCCTGCAAGGAAAAGGTATGGCTTGCGTCTAAGTTTAAAAATCGGCTGACGATCAGACAAAAACCCATAAATCGGTTTAATGCTCCATGGAATAATTGCTATGGACGCAAGGATTTGAACTTGAACAATAGTCAGCTGAAGGTCCTGTTTGTAATAGAAAGTCGTAGCTACTCCAGCAAGAGATGTTGCTCCTGCTATGAAATATACGAATGGAATCAGGATTGTAGTTAAATCGACTCGTTTCATTGGAGGGTATTGTATACCCCTTTGCCCTGCTTATGCAGGGCTTCGGAGGCATATACCTTAGTTATTAGTTGAATGTGGTATACATTAATGTAGAATGCTCGTCTCTTATGTCTACTGATAATCGCAAAGAAAAATATAAATGGTGTCCACAGACGCTGGATCAGATGATAGATGGATTTTCAGATGGTAAAGTTTCGCCGTCTAACCTGCCGGATCTTATAGCATTAATAGAAACACAAAGGCATAGGCTAACTGCTGATCAATTAAACAAAGTTAAGCATTTACTCTACACCGATGAGACTGGATCCAATCCATCTCATACTACTGTTACGCTACAGTCGCCGTATTATGTTGATCCTCTGTACGGATACTTTTCGCCTGAAGAACTCTTTGCTGAATTAATGCGTCTGAACCAATGTCCGGACGAAACCGAACAGGACCAGTCACCTGTTCGCAGAATGCTTGAGCGAGGTGTTCGGCTTGTTCAATCGTTGCTCCAAGACCTACCACACCTGCGGTTCGAGATCCCCCCAAAAGTAAACCTTCCTGATCTTCTGAAAGATCTCCGTGAAAAACTACAACATTGTCTGGCACTGGAGGCAGGATGATTCTTTCTCCTTTCTGATCTTTGCTCACAGGATAACTTTCAGGAGTAATGTATTTACATACAGTCGCTTTGTTAGCGAATTTAACCATATCTTTAGATAAGCTTCCATCCAGCATGCTTAAGCATATAGATACAAAGTCAGATTCCAAGAGAGGCATAATATTGAGCGCTTCGGGATCACCTAAACGGCAGTTGTATTCAATAACTTTAACTCCAGTCTTCGTTAAGATGAATCCTCCATACAAAAAACCAACGTATCCTTCTGGGTGCTCGGGACATTCTTTCATCAGAGCGTCAGCAACAAGTTTATTAATTTCTGAAGCTCGTGCAATGTCAGAGGCTTCCAAGAAGGTGAGTGAGTGATCAGCGTCTGAGTACGTACCCATACCTCCGGTGTTTGGCCCCGTATCTCCTTCGTATGCCCTCTTGTGATCTTGAATTGCAGGAGTGTCTACAACTTGTAAACCTGATGTAAAACTTATCAGAGAAAACTCAGGACCAACCAGCTTTTCTTCAACAACAACAGATCCACATTCCTCGATACACTCTTTTGCGTAGGCAACACCTTCTTCAACTGAATTTAAATGTTCTCCACTGACTTTAACTCCCTTGCCACCCTTAAGAGCATCATATTTAACTACAAACTCACCACCTAAATCCTGAGCAATAAAGGTACTCAAAGATGATGCCTCTGTGGAGCCAAAAACTTTGAACTTAGGTGAGGCATCTATGCCGTATTTATTAAGCAAATTTCTGGTGAATCCTTTACTGGATTCAATACGTGAGAGTGACTTCTTGGGAGCTATGCTTCGGATGCCGATCTTCTCCAGTTCATCTGCTAGACCTCCTCCAATAGGATCTTCGGGACCTATGATCGCAAAGTCGGGTTTAGTGTCAGAAGCGATCTTAAGAATTCCTTCGAAATCCATAATATCCATTACATGTTGTTCAATCGAAAGTTTCTTTATGCCGGGATTGGTCGATGGGCAGATAGAAACAATCTCAGGTTTCTGAGGACTGCGTGCAAGTGCATCGGCTATTGAATGTCCGCGTGCCGAAGATGAAATAAGCAATACCTTCATACTAGCGTCATCATTTTTGTAGCATCATCATCAAGATCATGAACAAAATGGTCTCTGGATTTGTTTCGTGAGTAACCGAGTGACTTAAGAAGCTTTGCATCTACTTCGGGAGTTGGATATTTACATGTAAAGCAACCCTCGGAAAACTTCTTGATATCCTTGTTTCCATATTGAACTGCTTTATGCAGATCTTCAATTTTTCCATAAAACACCCAATCTGCGCCCATATGTTTAGAGATTTCTTTTGGTGATAAATTAGAGGCAATTAGTTCCTCTTTTGTAGGCAGATCTATTCCATATGGATCTGGGCAAATAATTGGAGGGGCAGTAGAAGCAAAATAAACTTTCTTTGCACCTGCTTCACGAACTAATGCGACAATCTTTTTGCTGGTGTTTCCTCGTACTATGGAATCGTCAACGAGCAAAACATTCTTATTTTTAAACTCTAGCTCAATTGGATGAAGCTTAAAGTGGAGTGATCGCTTGCGTATGTCCTGGCCTGGCATAATAAATGTTCTTGTTATATATCTATTTCGGATCAAGCCTTCACGATATCTAACCTTGAGTTTATCTGCTAGCCCTGCTGCCATAGGCCTGCCGGTTTCTGGAACCGGAATAACTGTATCTATTTTGACTCCTAATTCTTTGACTTGCTTGGCAAGATATTCGCCCATGCGAATTCGTGCCTTATAAACGTTAACTCCGTCAATTGTAGAATCAGGAGCAGCGAGATAGACCCACTCAAAAATACAAGGATTAAGAAAGCCTTTTCTAATTTGCTTGGTATGCAATCTATTTTTATTATCTATAAATACAGCCTCGCCGGGATTAATGTCACGGACAAATTCAAAATCAAGTCCTCTGAATGCAGTATTTTCAGATGCAATAATATATTCTTCCTTCATCCCAAACTTTCTCTTTCCAAGTTGAAGTGGTCGGATACCGTGTGGGTCGCGAAAGCCGACAATTCCTTGTCCTCCAACCAGAGCCACAGCGGAATATGCACCTTTGCATTGGCGGAAAACATTACTGATAGCCCCAAACATATCATCAGGACTTAGTTTGCCCTTTGGCTTCTGGTTTCGAAGGGCCACGGAGAATACATTTAAAAGAATCTCCGAGTCGGAGTTCGTATTTAAATGCCTGTAATCTTTTTCAACTAAACGTTTACGAAGTTCTGGAGAGTTGGTTAGGTTTCCGTTGTGGGCAAGGCCTATTCCAAATGGAGTTGAAATGAAGAAGGGCTGAGCCTCAAATTCACTTGAGCATCCTGCTGTTGGGTATCTAACGTGTCCTATTCCCATTGGTCCTCGCAAACGCTCAATAGACTTTGCATGAAACACATCCCTTACAAGCCCGTTTGCTTTCTTTAAATGAAATTGGTTGTTGTATGTAATGATTCCTGCTGCATCTTGTCCTCTGTGCTGGAGCATAATCAGTCCGTCATATAGGTCTTGGATAACATCGCGGAACCCGGAGACGGCTATTACTCCACACATTAGGCAAGCTTGGGAAAACAAAAAGCACAAAGCCGCCTAGAGGAGTAGAGTCCTAAAGGCCAAAAATTGGGAGGAGGTAGGTCTTCCACGAAGATATTCTACAGATTATTTTTTGGATCGCAAGGGGATTGTTCTTTCTTTTGTCTTGAGCGACCTCACCCCCGGCCCCTATCCTGTAAACAGGAGAGGGGAGCTACGCAGTTAGCATAGTTCCCCCTCTCCTCCGCAGAGGAGAGGGGGTTAGGGGGTGAGGTCGTCTATGTGCTATCATATCCTCCATGAAGAGGATGATAACTGTGTCAGCGCTATCGGTCTTGCTTGCTTCTTGTAGTTCAACTGAGCTTCTTAAATCCCCTGTACCGGATCAGCCTGCAGCAGAAACAGGTGTTGTGAAGGTTTATTCATCATCGGAAGAAGTTAATGATGATCCATGTGCACATAAACATGGAGATCCACAGGATTATTGTTATCAAAACTTGGCAGTCGAAAGAGAAGATCCAGAGATTTGCAAAAGGGTAAAGGGAGAGAGGTTTTTATCTGAAAAGAAAAATCCTCCTAAAAATAAATGCATATCCATGGTGGCGGCCAAAACTTGCATGCCTGCATTATGCGATAAAATAAAGAGGGGAGAATTTTACAATTCTATTAAGTGCAAGCAGAGAATTTCGCGATTGTGTCCGTAGAATGTTGGGTCTAAAAGAAAAGAGTAGAAAAATTAGGCACTAACCTGCCTCTCTTTTGCATTAACACAATTTCTTATTAAACTTGCAACAGTCATTGGTCCCACGCCACCTGGAACCGGAGTAATTGCAGATGCCTTCTTTTCGATTTCTTCAAAATCAACATCTCCACACAATCCATCGTCGGTTCTATTAACGCCTACATCGATTACAACGACTCCATCTTTTACCATATCAGCTGTGATCAACTTAGGTTTCCCGACAGCAGCAATGAGTATATCAGCCTGCGAAGTTATAGATCCAATGTCAGGAGTTTTGCTGTGACAGACACTAACGGTTGCTCCGCGGTTTAATAGCATTATGGCAATAGGCTTTCCAACGATGTTGCTTCTTCCAACTACAACTGCGTGTTTTCCTTCAATAGGAATTTTATAGTGCTCAAGCATTCGAATTATTCCTGATGGAGTTGCGGGCGGGAGGTGCTCGTACTCAGTTGAAAGGAACATCTTGCCTAAGTTATAAGCGCCGAATCCGTCTGCATCTTTGCTAGGATCTACCGCGCGTGTTATTTGTGGGATTTTGTCATTCAGATGATCAGGCAGGGGCACTTGGACTATGAAACCACTGACGTCATTGTCATTGTTTAAATCATCAATGACTTTCAAAAGCTCCTCAAGAGAAGTGCTTTCTGGCATGTGCTTGTGTTCCGAACGCAATCCCACTTTCTCGCAGCTTATAAATTTTTGTTTAATGTAACTCCCGCTTGCCGGATCTTCACCAACTTGAACGATAACAAGTTTGGGATCCAGCTTCTTGACCTTAGGTTTTAGCTCATTAAGCAATGCGTCTGCAGCTTCTCTGCCGGAAAGGATTGTTGCTGACATGTGTGGATTATAGGGCTAGGAGCCTGGTTTGGGCTAGTGGAATGTGGGGAAAGTTAAAAGTGAAAAGTTAATAGTGAAAAGTGTTATAAAAATAACTTTTAACTCTTCACTTTTAACTTTTAACTAGCACCTCCAATTTTTCACAAGCATGCTTGTAAATACTCTCAGCAACATCCTCTTTCTCTCCGCTCGTATCAACAACAATTATGGATGGATCTTCCTCTGCCATCTTTTTATACATTTCATAAACCTGCATCTGAAGCTCGTTACCTTCCAGCGAGTCGTGGTGTTCTCGTCTGCTCATTCTTTCTTTGCATACTTCAAAAGGAGGAAGAAGAAAGAATACGACTTGAGGTTGAATAAAATCTTTGTTCAGGTTTTTTAGCTTTGTCTCATCAAGTCCCAGTGCTTTCCCATAGCAAATTGTGGAGTGGTAATAGCGATCAGAGATTACAATTGAATCCACTTCAAGTGCAGGTTTTATAACTTCTGAAATATGCCACTCGCGGTCTTTTACAAATAACTTCTGAAGTTCATCGGGAGGTATTTCATCATGTGATTTGAGTTTTTCTCTAATGATTGAACCTATTGGTCCGTCGGTTGGCTCAAAAGTTGAAATAACTGATAGCTTTGCTTCTAAAAGACGCTTATAGAGCAACTTGGCGTGAAGCGATGTTCCACTACCATCAGGGCCTTCGAATACTATGAATGGCGGCATATTGGGAGACACTTTAGCTTAATTGAGTACCTAATTACAGAAATTTTAAGTATTATTGCTTTGTTGTAGTATCAAGCACTTATGTACAATTCAAATTAGTGTGAAATTCTGGTATAATTGTCTGATTAATTGAGCCCAATGTCAGTAAATACAATCTTAAAAGGCCCGGGTACATTGAGCAGAGTTCTCGCAGAATTTCTGTCCTGGTATTTTCTGGAGATGCCGGTAACCATTTTGAAGGCAGGAAAAAGCTACATATCCACCTTCAATGAAATATTTTCATTCATGTTCCTTATTCGAACATTTTTGTCTCCTTGGAAAAGCATAACAGATAAGTATCCCGAGAAAGGTTTCAATATAGGTATTATCGCGCAGGCATTTACTTTGAACATGACTTCACGCGTTATTGGAATAATATTTAGAAGTGTAGCTTTTCTAATTGGAGTAATTGTAGAGCTGATTGTTTTGGGAATATTCATATTCATATTTTCAGTTTGGATCTTCTTCCCGCTCCTGCTTGTGGCGGACCTCTTTTATCTAATCGGAAGCTTCACGTGAATCAAAAACCACTCGATATAACCGGCACGCATCTTGCAACTGGCAGAGCCCTGATGAAAATACTATATGGGTATATTGCATTCCTTGTTTATGTAATTATTGTAGCTTTGATGGGAGTGATGCTTTGGCTTACTGGAGGATTGCCGCCTCTTACAATTGCTTGCGCTCTATTCTTTTTTCCAGTTTTTGCATTTCACATGTTCCTGGAGCAGGCATTCTTACGAAGAGGTAAAAAAGTCAGATGGAATACGCATGAAGCCGAACACATTTCATACGCGTTAGTAAGAGGAGTTCCTGATATGTCCAAAATCACTTTGCTGGATTTGGTTCAGGCATCCATAACCAGTCCGGTAGGGAGCTTTATTGTAAAAGAAATGGGCAAGGATCCGGACGAGTTTTTAAAGCGTGCTACTTTGCTTGTGGAAGCAGCCGAGATTACGGATATAGAGAAGTTTGTAAAGGAGGGATACAAGGCAATGAAGGAATGGGGTCGTTCGAGAATAGATTCAGGAGTAATACTTGCACTTCTTTTCAGAGATGAACAAGGATTCCGCGAGGAGCTTTTCGAATCAGACTTGGAATTTAACGACGTGCTTGCTATCCTCAAGTGGGAGAGTTTCCATAGAAAGTTCGAAGATAAAGTTCCTTTTTGGTCAACAAAAGGACTACTTAGGACATTTGGCGGAGTTGGCAGGTCATGGGTAATGGGTTATACGGATGAGTTGGATAGACTTACTGATGATTTGAGTGAGCATGTTCTTTGGTCAGCTGAGCGCCATGTTCGTATTCATGAGGATGAACAGAAACAAGCGATTCGGATTATAAATAAATCCAATCTTCATGATTTGCTGATAATGGGTCCAGTTGGCGTAGGAAAGAAAACACTTGTGGAAAATATAGCGTACTCGATTCGCAGGAATGAACGCGACGAATCTAAGGCATATTCAAGAGTTTTGATGTTAAAGACCGCAGAACTTCTTTCGGGTACGTCTAACCCTGATGCATTTCTTTTGCATGCGCTAAAAGATGCTAAACAATCGGGCAGATTCATTCTGGTGATTCAGGATTTGGCGTTGATGCTTAAATCGGGTGGAGAAAATATTCGTGGCATACTTTCGAAGTTTATCAGGGAAAAAGCAGTCCAACTTATTGGAATTATCAGTACAGAGGATTACCACAGTTATCTAAAGAACGATCCGTCTTTGGATCAGTATTTTGAAAAGATGATTGTGGAAGAGCCGAGCGAAGAGGAAACAGTTTATGTTTTAATGGAGCAAACCTTCAAATTGCAGAAGGAAATTGGAGTGCAAGTTACTTACAGTGCGCTAAAAAGTATCAAGCGCTTGTCGGAAAGGTATCTAGCTGGAATGTCATTCCCTGGGAAAGCCGTGTCGGTATTAGAGGATGCAATGTTGCTTGCGAAGGATAAGAAGGATAAGTTTGTTAAGGAGAGCCATATTAGAGAGATAATTTCACAAAAAGGAAGAGTTGATGTGACCGAGATGGATAAGGACGATAAGCAGAGAGTTTTGAATTTAGGAAATTCACTTAGAAAAAGAATAGTAGGACAAACGCGCGCGATAGATGCTTTGACCGGCACTCTTAAGCGTGCGGCTTTGGAAATACACGAGGGCACCAGACCTCTTGGTACATTCTTATTCCTGGGATCAACTGGTATAGGAAAAACGCATACTGCAAAAATCTTAGCTGATGAATACTTTGGATCTGCAGATAGCATGATACGTTTGGATATGAATGAGTATTCCACTCCAGATTCAGTTGCGGGTATTACAGGAGGAGGAGATGGAAGTTTTCTTGCGCGCCAAGTGCATGACAAGCCGTTCTCGCTGATACTTATGGACGAGATCGAGAAGGCACATCCAAATGTTCTAAACTTATTCCTTCAGATTCTTGATGAGGGACTTTTGATAGATCACAGCGGAGGAAAGACTGACTTTAGAAACACCATCATTATCGCCACATCTAATGCGGGCGCTTTGTTTGTTCGAGATGCGGCGATCAAAGGAACCAAGGTTGATACGGATGAATTTAAGCAAAGCCTGATCGATCATATCCTTAAGGCTGGTGCATTCTCTCCGGAGTTCATGAACCGTTTTGATGAAGTGATACTCTTCAATCCGCTTAGTAAAGAAGAAGCCAAGCAAGTTGCTATCTTGATGCTTGATAGCATTGTGCGCGAGATGCAAGACAAGAGGGGTATTACACTTAAGCTCGATGAGGAGGTCCTTAACGATTTGGTTAAAAAGGGATACAGCGCAGAGTTTGGAGCTCGTGAAATGCGTAGGACAATTGTAGATACTATCGAGAACAGGTTGGCGGATTACATGCTGGAGAATGAAGTAAAGAGGGGAGAAGAGATTTTCTTAAAAAAAGAAAATAATGGTAATTAGAGTGTTGGGGGTCGGAAGTATTTAGGTTTGTATTGGTTAATGATCTGTTTTGGGTCACTGGTCACAGGTCTTGCGACTTGTGACTCTAGTTCACGTTAATGAAGTTTTGAGTAGTCAGTTCAGTGACCCGCGACCCCCAATAGTTCTAATTGATTGCACCATGCTGCTATTTTCACATCATTCCTCCCATCCCTCCCATTCCGCCATCCGGCATTGCGGGCATGGCAGGCTCTTCCTTTGGGATCTCTGTAATAGCAACTTCGAGAGTCAGGAACATTGATGCGACTGAGGCAGCGTTTTCGAGTGCTGAGCGTGTTACTTTCTTTGGATCGATAACCATCGCTTTTACAAGATCTTCGTACTTGTCAGTTAAAACATTGTAACCTTCGTTGCCTTTTGCCTTCTTAACTTTATCCAGGACAACGTCGCCTGCAACTCCTGCATTTTCTGCAATAGTTCTAGTTGGTGCCGTAAGAGCGTTTTTAACAATATCAACTCCGATTGCTTCATCCTCATCATCAGTCTTCACTTTATCCAAAACTTCCAGTGCGCGGATATAAGCTGTGCCTCCTCCGGGAACTATTCCTTCCTCGGCTGCTGCGCGAGTTGCTTGCAAGGCATCTTCTACTCTGTGCTGTTTTTCTTTTTGCTCAACTTCCGTGGCGGCACCGACTTTTATAACTGCAACTCCACCCGAAAGCTTTGCAAGCCTCTCCTGCAGTTTCTCTTTATCAAAGTCAGATGAAGTTTTATCAAGTGCAGACTTTATCTCTCCGATTCGAGATTCAATATCATCCTTATTTCCTCCACCGTCGATAATTAGCGAATTATCTTTGTCAGCAACCACTCTTCGCGCCGTTCCCAGATCTTCGACCGTTGCGTTTTCTAGTTTAAGACCAACTTCCTCCGAAATTACTCGTCCTCCCGTAAGAGCTGCAATATCTTTGAGCATGTCTTTTCTTCTATCGCCGAATGCAGGAGCTTTGATTGCAAGTGCGGAGAATGTCCCTCTGAGTTTATTTACAACCAAAGTCGCAAGAGCTTCTCCTTCAACGTTTTCTGAAATTATCACAATCTCTTTCTTTCCTTTCTGGGCAAGTCCTTCAAGTAATGGAAGGATATCCTGTATTGATCCAATTTTACTATCTGTAATCAGGATGTAAGGGTCTTCGAAGACCGCCTCCATCTTTGCAGTATCTGTAACAAAGTAAGGAGAGATGTATCCGTTATCAAACTGCATTCCTTCTACGTACTCTTTCTCTAGTCCAAGCGTTTGACCTGCTTCGACTGTAACAACACCGTCTTTACCTGCTTGCTCAATAACTTCTGCAATAGTATCGCCTACCTCAGGATCTTGTGCGGAAATGTTTGCAACCGCTGCATACTCTTCCTTTTTGGAAACGTCTTTCTTCATATCCTCAAGCTTCTCGACAATCGCTTTTACTGCTTTATCAATTCCGCGCTTCATAGAGATTGCATTAACTCCGGAACTAACGTGCTTCAGTCCTTCCTCCATTATTGCGTGTGCGAGAACTGTCGCTGTCGTGGTTCCGTCACCAGCGGCGTCATTAGTTTTAGTAGCAGCTTCGCGAACGAGTTGTGCTCCTGTATTTTCAAACGGATCTTCGAGTTCTACTTCTTTCGCGACAGAGACACCGTCTTTTGTAACAGTAGGACCGCCGAACTTCTTTTCGATGACAGCGTTCCTGCCCTTCGGGCCCATTGTGGATTTAACTGCGTTTGTAAGTTGGATCACTCCAGCGAAGATTTTTTCGCGTGCATCGTTGGAGAAAAGTAATTGCTTAGCCATAATAAGAAAGTGAAAAGTTAAAAGTGAAAAGTTAAAAGTTAGACAACTTTTCCAAGTACGGAATCAAGATGAAGGACTTTAACTTCGATATCTTTGCCTTCTGTGGACTTAAGTTTGACGTCATCTCCTGCGTATTTGCCGAAGAGGACTTTGTCTCCGACCTTAAGGAATGCGGAAGGATCGGCACAGTCTTTGCCTACTCCACCTTTACCGATGGCAATAACTACTCCTTCGGAAGGTTTCTCTTTATTTGCAGTATCAGGGATAACAATTCCGGAAGCTGTAACTTCTTCGGCTTCCAAAGGCATTATTACTACTCGATCGCCCAATGGCTCTATTTTTACTGCAAGTTGGGGTACATCAGACATAATAAAATGGGGTTAACTAGCAGTCGGCATTTTAGAGTGCTAAGAAGCTGAGTCAAGTAATAAAGGATTTCTTATACAAATTTATTGAGCATTTGACAATTCTGACGTATCCTGACCGTCCTGTCCGCACGTAGCGGTTGGGAAATGCGCTGTTCGAGTTTGATACTTCAAATTGCATTGGAGGTGGGATAATGAAAGTCCCTAGGAAAATCGTTCTGACCGTTTTGGGTTTTGTGGCCTTCCTGTCCATCGTTCTGCTCGTCGTATCAGTGAGTGGAGTGTGGCAGGAGGCCGAGCCAGACTATTCGCCACCCGATCCGCCGGCGGTGCTCGAGATGGAAGAATGATTTGCAGATTCGCGGAGAGGAAAATAGCGCGAAGCAAAGACCCGCCGTGTCGGCGGGCCTTTTTTTATATTTGTGAGAGTGATAACCTACCGTCCTATGAAAAAATCTCTTATCACAATCAGCGTCATCTTACTTGCAAGCTGCGCTCAGGCAGAACCTAAGGAACCAGAAGCTGAGGGAACTCCATTTACAAACGAAGAAGTAGGTTTCAGTTTAATAGTTCCGGAAGGAGTTGAATTGCTTTCAGCGGATCACTTAGTTCCCAGTTCCACAGGAAGCATTGCGCTTACCGTCAGAGTTGATGACGTTAGTGAACTTGAGGAAGCAGGTCTTTATTCAAAACAGTCAGCCGAAGAAGTTATAAAGAATTTAGAAAAAGGAGAACTGGGCCCCGGACTTGATTTTGAAGAAGAGAAATCAGAAAAAATTGTATCTCTTGGTACCCTCAACGCAAGAGAGGGAATGATATTTGGACGGTTTGAAGTGTGTGACGTTACGTTCGAAAGAATTTTGGTTTTCTATCCGAAGAAGGATGACAAGACATATCAGGTTGTAATTAATCTAAGCATGCCAAACGAAAAAATGATTCCTGCTTTCCCGGATTACTTCCATAAAGATGCGGATAATTGTGGAGATGAATTAGTTTGGATTCAGCAGGCAGAGACAGGCGAGAACATGCGAATATTCAGCAAATTCCATCATTATGAAGTTCAAACAAATGAGCATTCCCTTATCAAGGAATGGAATGAAACGTTTGAGGAGATAAAGGGGGGTATTAAGTTCAATTGATAAGTCAGCCTTCGCTCCTGATGGCCTGCCAGCCGAAGCCACAGCGAGATTGTTGATCATTTCTACAATTGAATTCAGGAGGCTACGGCCGACAGCCTACGCGTAGCGTAGGCTGGTGCCGACGGAGAGACTTGAACTCTCACAGGATTGCTCCTACACGCTTCTGAAGCGTGCGCGTCTACCATTCCGCCACGTCGGCATTATCCTAATTATCCATTTTCCATTTTTATTTATCAATTGATAATTCAATTAAACGCATTTGGGGTTAATTTAGTGTAGAATGCTTCGGTATGGAAGACCCTCTTCCAAAACGTTTACGCGCAATCATCAAGAAGGTTTCAGCTTGGCCTTGGGTCACGATCTGTGAAAGGTCGGTTTTGGGATTTCTGGTGTTTGCTCTGCTTTGGAAGGGAGGAAAGAGTTTGGAGGCGACGTGGTTGCTGACAGGTTTAGCTTGGCTTTGCACATACGTTTACTGGGCAAGCCAAAAAAATAAATCGGATGAAGATCCTGTGCCTGCAAGCATATGGATTCTTTTGATGCTTTTTGTTGCGTGGACAATTGCGAGCTTTGCAGTTTCTTCAACAGTAAATTACGGATTGGATGAAGTGTTTAGGACTTCCAGTCTTGTCCTAATATTTTTGTGGGCACTCAGATTTACTAGCGGCAAAGAGGGGAAAACATTTTTAAAGAATTTGATTAAGTTTATAGTTATAGGAACTTTGATCGCTGGCTTGATTGGATTATTCGTTTACATTTTCCAACCTGTAAACAGATTTGTCGGAACTTTCTTTGATTATAGATTCCATACAGACTACTGGCCCAATGCATGGGCGGACTGGCTTTTGATTGCATGGCCTTTGATTGCACTTTGGGCTGTAAAGGAGAAGCGAATGATTCAATTAGTTCTTAGATCTCTTGTACTTGGGCTCGTAATCGGTTTTCTGCTTCTCAGCTATTCGCGCGGAGCAATAATTGCATTCACAGGACAGCTTGTACTTTGGTTGCTCTGGACGGTTCTTATATATTGGAAGAAGAGCAGTTTCGAGTGGAAGAATGTTTCAATACGCGCAGGAATGATTTTACTTACTTCGGTATTTATTTTTTCATGTGCAAATATAGTTCGTTCGCAGCTTTTTCCGATACAACCAATTTCGGAAAAAATTTCATTTACTGCTGCAGAAGGTTCATCCTCGGTTTCGGAAAGATCTGATTTCTGGAAACAGTCTCTGTTTTTATCTCTCAAGCGTCCGGTACTTGGATGGGGTCCGTATAGCTTTCGTTTCGTACAACCTAAACTTCAAACCAGTATTCGTGCGACTTCCGATCATCCGCACAACGTAATTCTTAAGCTTTCGATGGAGAGGGGACTAATTGCCGCAATTCTTTTCTTAAGCATTATAGTCATCATTCTTTATGCGTCAGTTAATAAAATTTCAGTTAAGCCCAATGTTCCCGTTTTAGGATTTTCTCTGATTGCTGCTTCTGGCCTATTGTCTCACAATTTGATTGATTACAACCTGCAGTTTGTATCCGTTTCTTTGTTGTTTTGGATCTTGCTTGCAGTACTAATGGCCGAAAGCAAACAAAAGAAAGGTGTTGTATTGAATAAAAAGATAGTACGGACATTTGAGGTTCTGTTAGCCTCAACTGTACTAATAGTTGCTGTTTTTGAAGCAGAGGGGATTATTATATCTTCGGTTGGCAGACATCTTGAGGCCAGAGGGGAAGTTGAGCGTGCTCTTCTTTGGTACGACAAGGCAAATCCTCAGATAATAAGCAGAGATATGCACCTTAGCCGTGCAAATATATTGTACGGACAAAAGCGCTTTGCAGAGGCACAAAACGCACTTGATGATTACATGAAAGTTAATGAAGAGGACTATCGTGGATGGAAGATGAGAGCGGATATATTCCGTTCACAGAGAGAGGTTGACGCGGCACTTGAGTCGTACGAAAAGGCTCTTTCATTCGGAGGCAGATTTAATGATTTCGGTATAACTAGATCCAAAACAGAGCTTATGAT
>DCXE01000006.1 GCA_002328295.1 Candidatus Peribacter sp. UBA2144
GTGCTGCGAATCCAGCTGATATGGGTCCGAAAAGAGGCAGGATCATAGGTTCCGGTCTGTCTTCCATTGGAACCAAATCAATTATCTTGATTCTTCCCTTTGGATCCTTCTCTATCTGCCCTTCGCGAACCAAAGCGTTCACGACTTTTGCAACAGCGTTCTTTGATCGAACGCCGAATGCGAGAGCAAGATCGGACAAAGAAGGGGAGTATCCTCTCTTTGTTTGAAATTCCTTTATGTAATTGAGTACTGTCCGCTGATGCGGAGTAAGTGTGGCGGTAGGCATGATGGCGGGTTCTCCTTCGCAAGCTACGGAGAATCCCGCAGTTCACGAATTGGGAGGTTAAGAGACGTTTAATATATTAGGTGTACGAACGTGCACAGTCAATAGGCGATCATGATGACAACATGCGCAATTAGTGTATTACTTTTTATCCTTATCTTTGCCATCCTCCTCATCAATCTCAATAATATCCAATTCCTTCAATTTACTAAGTTCCATGTAAGTAATTGTCCAGATGGTTTGTTTGAATACAGCAAGGTAAGCAAAGAAGTAGCTGGCAATGCCAACTAGTATCAATCCAAGAATTGCGGCTGTTGTGTAACTTATGAAAGGTGGCAGGAACATAGTCAGCAGGAATCCGATTCCGATCACTATTCCAGGTATCAATATCACCATTATCAAGTTCAGAATAACTCTAAGAACTATCACAAAGAACAAAAGCAGAAGGAAGATAACTTGCCCCAAGTAACTGACTACAAGTTTAAAGCTATTTTTTAGCGACCCCCCAATCCCGAGTTTTTTGATAACTACTGCTTCCTCGGCAAAAATACAGAAGAATCGAATAATAAGTGATGAGACATAAAAGAACAGCAGCATGCCGATCGCAAGCGGCGCAATTCCTCCCGCATATCTAAGCAATAATGAAATAATTGTAACAACAACTGTAATTCTTCCCAAGAAAAATATTTCATGTACCGCAAAAATCGGGAAGAAGTTGTAGATCGCGAGAACCAGGCCGCCCTTAACCTCTTCTCCTTTGTGCTTCTTTGCTGCAAGCCCGATTATCGCGCCGCGTGCAAGATGTGGGAAGAGCCATTCAATCATGATTAGGATTATTAGGGTAATTATGAAAGTAATAAAGAACCACATCGGAACATATTTCATCAGTGTTGCCTCAACGGTGAAAAAGCCGATAGGATCGCCTTGAAGATACGATATTAAAAACCAAACCTGATAGATCAGAAGCTTTATATTCAAAAGTGTTTCTGCGACTGCGGCGGCATATCCCCAGCGGCGAATCTGGCTCTCCTGCTTGGTAATGGCCCAGGCCTTAGCAATTATTTCACGTGGTGTCATTCAGTGAATATGTAAGATTGAAGAGGTTTATATAAATAATCTTTGCCAATTACGATCGTTAGTTCCCTAACTTCATCGGTCGGAAGTTCGGTAGGGATATCACTTGGATTCATATTGAGCAAGCTGGCAAAGAAGCTCTTAATTTTTTCGTCGGAGGAACTTGCAATCGATTGCTCTTGCTTTGGCATTGAGGCATTAGCAATAACATCAACGGGGAATCCGTATCTTGTCAGCTCTGTAGCCAGTTTTCGTGCATGGCCAGACGGTGCTCCGGCGTTCAGAACGGATACGGTTGGCTTAGCCAGATAAATATCTCGTGATTCAAACAAAAGCTTCCTTAAACCTCGAATCTGTTTCCATGTAACTGGAAATTCAGGAATAGAAACAGGGAGAAGCACAGCAGCTCCATCAAACAAATTGCGAGGAGGGGTGTAGAGGAATCCTCCCGGTTCAATGAAACTATCATAAAGCGCATTACGATCGCTTAATTGCATTGTGACCACATTATTAGGGTCCATATCAGTCGCATATGAAAGCAATCCAACCAATTCCCTTAGAGCGAATGTAGTTTCCACGTTATTCGCATAAATCTTCATAAAATTCACGATTGTACCGGACTTCTTGTGGAATCCAGTCTCCTTCGCTTTGGTCCCCATTGCTTTTATAAGTTGTTGTTGTCGAGCCGATCGACCGAAGTCGCTTGTGGTGGATCTGCTTCTCGCGTACTTAAGCGCAGTTTTACCATCCAAATGATTCGGACCCTTTCGGATTTCGAATGGTTCATATCCAAAGTTTTCATCAGGGTATTCATTATCGATAATGTCGTACGGAACTTCTATATCCAAGCCTCCAAGTTCATCTACTGCTTGTTCGAAGGCAGTAAAGTCTATTTTTATGACTCCATGAATCGGCATTTCCAGAATTCTGCCAATCTCTGCACCAAGTTCCTTAAGAGCTTCAAGCGATGAATCATCTCTGCTCAGTTCCTTCATATACCTCAGATATCCTTTGTAATCCCGATAGAAAGTATTCAACTTCCCTTTGCCCATTTTCTCTGTATTCAGGAAATACAAATCTCTTGGGAATGACAGAAGAACTATACTCTTTGTATCAAGAGGGTCGACACTTGCGACCATTATTGAATCAGTCAAATCTTTACCATCATGCTCAACAGTTCCTTGTCCCATCAGCAATATATTTGTGAATCCATTTTGGTCAACAGGAGGAGGAGTACCTGCCATTGATGTGAGTTGCGAAAAGCTTAGGATCCTCACAGAAAATAGTGCGCCGCTTAACAAGTTCAGGATGAAGAGGGCAACTAAAATCGAAATCAATATCAGTAACAGCTTTTTCATAAACTGAATGCGTTTCTTGGCTTTTTTGGATTTCGTAGAACGCTTCTTCCAATCCTCATACCAGTGGAATAGGGGGCGGCCGAATTCTAGAGTATTCAGAGCAACGGATTTCCAAGGAAACCCTTTGCGCCGCCTTTTCTTGTCGTCAATTTTGCGGACCGTGAAGGACATTGGAGGTAGTTTAGCAGAGAAACGGAAATTAAGAATGGAAAAAGACTTACTTCAAAGTCACCTTTGCACCTGCTTCTTCCAGCTTCTTCTTCATTTCTTCGGCTTCTGCTGTTGGGACGGCTTCCTTAATAACCTTAGGTGCTCCGTCGACCATTGCCTTTGCTTCGCCAAGAGCAAGTCCGGTAATTGTGCGTACAACCTTGATCACAGCGATTTTCTGGTCGCCTGATTCTGTGAGCTCGACATTGTAAGCGGCTTTTTCTTCAGCGGCTTCGCCTCCGGCTTCGCCGTCTCCAGGTGCTCCGCCTGCTGCAACTGCAACAGGAGCAGCGGCCGAGATGCCGTACTCTTGCTCCATGAATTTTACGACGTTATTTAGCTGTACCACGTTAAGTTTTTCGAGGGCATCGATTACTGCCTTCTCTTCTTTGGAGAGGGACACTGCGTCC
The DNA here is from genome assembly GCA_002328295.1 of Candidatus Peribacter sp. UBA2144. Lineage (GTDB taxonomy): Bacteria > Patescibacteriota > Gracilibacteria > Peribacterales > Peribacteraceae > UBA2144. The sequence goes on from DCXE01000006.1 coordinate 3,336, forward strand.
TTCATTGCTGCTGCATCGTCAGCCATATTAGTAGGGGGTAAAAAGTGAAAAGTTAAAAGTTAAAAGTTATTCTGATTCGGGTTCGGGATTTTCTGATGAGGAAGCAGAAGAATCAGAAGAAGCAGAGGATTCTTCTGTAGTGTTTTCTGATGTACCTTCCTCAGTTGTTGGTTTCTCCTCTTTAGACTCTTCTTCTTTCTCTGTTTCATCCTCTTTCTCTTTCTCTTTCTCTTTATCTTTATCTTCTGTTTCCTCTGTTTCCTCTGAAACCTCTGTTTCTTTTTGCTTGGCTAACTCACTCAGCGCGCGCGCAAATCCTCCCAATGGCGACCCGCACATTCCTGCAAAAGTAGTCAGAGGTGATCTGATCATGCTGGCGAATGTTGCAAGCAACTGTTCGCGCCCTGGCATCTTTGCAAGTTCTACTGCTTCTTCCTTTGTTAAAACTTTTCCATCAAAAATCCCGCCAAGAAGTTCTACTTGGCTATGGTCCTTTCCAAACTTGAATGCAACCTGAGCTCCGGAAAGGGGATCTGAGTAGCTGAATATCAAAGAAACAGGACCATCGAGCAGGCTATCATCCAACTCGGGTATTTTTGTATCCTTTGCTGCAAGTTTGAGTAGAGTCTTTTTCGCAACCTTCATTTCGGCTTCCTCCTCCTTTAATTTGGATCTAAGTTCGCTCACCTCGGCAACGCTCATTCCAATATAATGTGCGAACATAACAGACTCTGCTGACTGGAACTTATCCGTCAGGTCTTTTATTTGGGCCTTCTTTTGATCCTTGGTGAGTGCCATAGAATAATCAGAATAAAAAATCGCTGGTTCCTTACGACCGGGAGACCAGCGAGGCGCACGGCACGAAACATTAAGCCGGAGCCAAACGGTCGATGCTGTGGGCCTCGGAGGGGCTTACAGAAGGACTGCGTCCAACTGCCCTCGGTCTTCGGTCGGAGATGAAGTTTACTTAAGAAACCCAAGGTGTCAATTTTTCTGTTCGTTAAAAACTTGCGGATAATTGGAAAGATGTTTTGGATAACGACCTCATCCCCCTGGCCCCCTTCTCCTGTGAGCAGGAGAAGGGGGAAATTTAAGAATATTTCCTTAAAAGCCCCCTCTCCTCCGCAGAGGAGAGGGGGCTTGGGGGTGAGGTCATGCTATCATGTGAATATGCGCCTTCTCCTCCAAAAAGTTACCTCCGCTTCGGTATCAGTTTCCGATTCAGTCGTCGGAGAAATTGGACAAGGTTACCTCCTATTCCTTGGAGTTATGGAGGGGGACTCCGAGAGTCAGGCTGACAAGTTAGCTGAAAAGGCAGTCAACTTAAGACTTTTCGATGGTGATAATGGGAAGATTAACGATCGATCACTTTTGGACATCAGCGGTGAAGCGTTAGTCGTCTCTCAATTCACTTTGGCGGGAGATTTAAAGAAGGGGAATCGTCCTGATTACACAACGGCGGCGGATCCGGCTTCAGCTGAAAAGTTATATGAGTACTTCATAGAAAAATTAAAATCACTTGGAGTTAAAAATGTTCAGGCGGGAGAATTTGGAGCTTACATGAAAGTTAGTTTAGAAAATGACGGACCGGTTACTTTGTGGCTGGAACGATAGAGGATCTAAAAGATATAAATGATATAAAGGATCATCGTACATAAATCCTTTATATCCTTTAAATCCTTTATATCTTTTGTAAGGAATATCCTTGCCAAATCCCAACTCAGACACTAGAATCTTAAGTCCAATGGTAACCGATGTCATAGATATAGCGTCTGTTCTCGATCGCATTAGAAAAGAGAATAAAGAATTCAATCACACGCGAGTGGCGGAGGCTTTTGAGTTTGCAAAAGAGCTGTACGGAGAGGAAAGGCATAGAACCGGTCTTACTTATTTGGATTACGCTATCGGTGTACTTAATATCCTTCTTCCTTTTGAGCCTGACGAAGACACAATCATTGCTTGTATCTTGCATCATGCGGTCTTCAAAGATGGCTTAACTCTTACGGAACTGGAGGAGCGCTTTGGCCCCACTGTAAGGTCGCTCATTAGCGGAGTACACTTGTTATCCAGCATTGCACTGCATCAGAGTAAAGGTTCAATTGATGATCTTCGCTTGGTTCTTCTGAGTGTTTCTGATGACGTGCGAACAATTTTGATCACATTGTGCGACAGATGCCACTTATTGGACCATCATCATGGATTGGGAAAGGATCTGGCACGCACGATATCGAACGAGGTACTCAGGCTTTATGCACCTGTTGCGGCTCGACTTGGTATTTATAATCTTAAGCATGAACTCGAAAGAAGAGCTTTTCCGATTTGTTACCCTTCCGATGCTCAGCGAATTGAAGAGCAGTTACAGCAAATTCGCGAACATAATGGAGACTTTTTATGGGAAACTACTGAATATCTTCAAAATTCTTTGAACTCGAATGACATTGAAGTTTTTATAGAGCACAGAGAAAAACGGCCATATAGTATTTTCCGTAAAATGTCGTCTAAGGGACTCTCTTCTGTTCAGGATGTTTATGATCTATATGCAATCAGAGTTGTTGTTAATTCAACAGAAGATTGTTACAAAGCTTTGGGTTACATGCACAAGTTAGCGAGGCCTCTTCCACATAGGTTTAAGGATTTCATTTCTTTTCCAAAACCGAATGGATACCAAAGTCTTCACACAACTTTGGCGCAATTGCCGGGCACTCCGCAAGATACTTTTATCGAAGTACAGATAAGAAACAGGAGAATGCATCGCGAAGCGAAGTTTGGTATTGCAGCGCATTGGAGTTATAAAGAATATGGCGCCACTCGCCATGCGCTTGAGCGAGCTCAGTTTAAAAAGATGCTCTCCATGCAGGAATCAATCGGCGAGGAGGAGGAAAGTTCGACATTAGTTGATCACATTTATGTTCTTACTCCAAAAGGAGGAGTTGTAGAACTTCCTGAGGGAGCTACACCTTTGGATTTCGCTTTTCAAGTTCATACTGATCTTGGGCTTGCATTCCACTCAGCCAAGATTAACGGTTCGATAGTTCCTCTTGACCATGAATTGGAGAACGGTGACGTAGTTGAAGTTGCTAAACACAAAACACCACGTCCATCTCCTCAATGGATGCAAATGCTAAAAATGTCTTCTTCCAGATCGAAGCTCAGGCGCCATCTTCATTTGCAAAGAAGGGGAGAATTTATTACCAGGGGGCGCGAGTTAATGAATTCAGATCTGCAAAAACGCCGCCTCCCGATTTTGGATAGCGATCTGAGCATTCTTCGCATTTATAATGGAGAAGTATTACCTTTGACGAGGCGTGAAGACATTTTAGTGAAAGTTGGACAAGGTTCGCAGAATGCTGCATCCGTACTTCCGTATCTGGAGGCGCTCAAAGGAAAAGAAAAGTTATTTGAAAAGAACGAACCCCGCAAGACTCCTCCTAAACAAGCGCTTAAGGGTAAAAAAGTCGAGTTGGAGGGTGGTCTTCCGATGCCTGTCAGATTTGCGAAAGGGTGTTCTCCGGATGAAGGGGAAAAAGTTGATATTATTGGAATCATTAATAGATCCGGCGAGGTTGTTATCCATAAAGATGGATGCAAAGTTGTCGGGCAGGCAAATCCAGACAAGATAATGAAAGCTTGGTGGAAGTAACCTCGCCCGACCTCACCCCCTAGCCCCCTCTCCTCATACGTTTATGAGCAACAGGTGTTTCTGGTTGTGGTTACAAAATAAATTGAGGAGGAGAGGGGGAACTATGCCTATGGCATAGCCCCCCTTCTCCTGTTGTGCATTAGTACAATTATTCAGCAAAACATTCAGTTGCCAATTGCATGGCAGGAGAAGGGGGACGGGGGGATGAGGTCGTCAGTCCAGCATCATCTCGATCAACTTCTCAACTTTCTTTTGCCATTTAATCTGTTCCCATCCCTGCATGCCTTTTTTGTACATAGGTTTAATTCTTTCTTGTTCTTCCGGAGGAAGGGGGTTCAAGAAAGTTGTGACAGCTTCTTCGACTTCTTTATCGGTCAGATCAATTTCCTTAGATTCGGCAATTTGCTGAATTCCCATTCTCAAAGTCAGTCTGTCTTTTGCCTGATTGTCGAATTCAACCTTAAGTTCCTCTGGATTCTTACCGGCTTTCTTTAGCCATTCTCCAAAATCTAGATTCTGCTGTTTTAATTGCTGAGCAAAACTTTCGAAAAGATCGCGCGCCTCCTCCTCAATCAGCTCCGGTGCAAGCTCGACCTTGGTTGTCTCCCTAATTTTTTCAAAAAGCTCTGTTTCTCTTCGCTGACGATCTATTCTTTTTTCTTCCGCTTCCATTGACTCTTTTATTTTCTTCTTCAAGTCATCTGCCGACTCGGCGTCCATGTGCTCTTTGGCAAATTTATCGTCAAGCTCCGGTTTATCCACCTCTTCAACTTGGTTTATCTTCACATGGAATGTGACAGGTTTGTTCTGAAGGTGCTCGGCATGGTACTTTTCCGGGAATTTAAGAGTGAATGATTTATCTTGGCCCTTCTTTAGCCCCTTGAGCTCATCTTCAAAACCGGGAATAAGCATCTTTGATCCGATAACAACCTGATGACCTTCGGTTTTCGTACCTTCTACTTCCTTCTTGTTCTCATCCTCTCCTCGGAAGTCCATAGTAACTTGATCACCATCTTTAGCTTCGCGATCTACTTCCTTGGTCTTCTTATGTTGATCAAGAATGTAACCAATAGCTCGATCCATTTCTTTATCGTCTATCTTCACTTCCTTTTTTTCAATTTTAATCTTATCAGCTCCCTTAATACTCACTTCGGGATGTTCAACAAAAGTCAGTGACAGAGTAAGAGGTTCACGTGATTCGGCTTCGATCTTTGGCGGAATAATGGGCTTCAAATCATTCTCTTTCGCAAGTTTATTAATAGTCTCTGGCAAAAGTTCTCTGATGGTTTCTTCCATTAATTGATCGGGACTTACCTTATCCTTGAGCATATCCGCGGGTGCATTACCCGGACGAAATCCTTCAATTTTAACGTTAGAGCCGAGTTTCTTGAGCGCTTTCTCTTCAGCAGGCTTTACTTGAGCTTCTGTAAAGGAAACCGAGAAGGTAATTCGGCCGGCTTTGTCCTTCTTTGGTAGGGTGGAATCTTTGGGCATAGTCTTGAGGGGAAATTAATTCTTCTTTTTCTCCTTCGGCTCGTCCGCTAAAGCAGACTCGCTCAGGACAGGCTTAACAAATTAGGTTTTCTTCTTCCAATATACTAGCAGGGGTGTTGCCAGAAACAACGATGAGTATGTTCCAATAATTGCTCCGACCATCAGCGTCAACACAAACCACTTAATACTTTCGGATCCAAGAATGAATAGTGCCGAAAGCATTATTAAAGTTGAGACTGAAGTGTTGATTGAACGTGTGACGCTTTGTTTTAGGCTTCGGTCGGCAACAATATAAAACTCTTCACCTCTATTCTGAGTTAAAAGGTTATCTCGAATACGATCAAAGATAACAATTGTGTCATTTACCGAGTAACCGAGGATGGTCAGAAGCGCTGTTACAAACAACGTATCGAATTCGAAAGATGTGAATTGGCTTAGGATTATAAAGATGCCAACTGTAATCAGAACATCGTGCAAAAGAGTAATTACAGCGATTAGTCCAAACCTCCAAGGACTTAATTTTCTTGGAACCTTTCTAAATGCGAATGCTATGTATAGAACGATTGCGATCGAGGCAATTGTAAGTGCCCACAAAGATCTCTTCTTCAAACTTGCTCCAACTGTAGGTCCGATGGTTGTGAATTGCAGCTCCTCAGTTTCACCCAAAGTTTCATTCATATGCGCTTGAAGTTGCAAGTGCTCAGGATTACTTAGATCTCTCATTCTAATTAGCATAGTGCTTCCTTTGGTTGCGGAAATTGAGAAGTTGCCTATTGAAGTCTTGGCTTCTTCCTCTTCCTGAGTGAATACGATTGAGCTTAATGTATTTGCGAGATCATCCTTGGTCGCGGAACTTGGGATTCGTATTTCCATCATGGTTCCTCCTGTGAAGTCGATCGACAAGTCAGGACCTGGATAGATTAGAAGTACTATACTTACTCCAACCAAAGCTGCGGAAAGCATCAGAAAGTATTTTGCGGGGCGTATGAAGGAAAATTTCATGGAAAAATGGTTATTTAAGTGATTCGAGGTCAGAGATTAGCGGTTTTGTGAGCTTAATGCTAGATTCAGAGAGCTTTTTCTTGAGGGTCGGCCTGCCTGTTCCGCTTGGGAAAGGCCTGCCAGCCGTAGCCAT
>DCXE01000017.1 GCA_002328295.1 Candidatus Peribacter sp. UBA2144
GCGAAGGCTGGGGGGAGGGTGCATCTTCATGCATGCATTGTTTGTCTAAAAACCTTCCATCAGCCCCTCTCAGACTATAAGATACTCCCATGCGAGTCCTATCCGGTATCCAACCATCGGGCCAACTACATATAGGCAATTACTTTGGTTCGATGAAGCCGAATCAGGAGTTTGTATCAAAATCCGAACAGAGTTATTACATGATTGTTGATCTTCATGCACTTACCACATTGCATAATGGAGAAGCACTTAGGAAAGCAAGACTGGATGCGGTAAAAGATTGCCTGGCCATTGGATTTGATCCGGAAAAAGCAGTTCTATTTGCTCAATCTGATGTCAAAGAACATACGGAGCTAACTTGGATTTTGAGTTGTGTCACCCCAATGGGTCTTCTTGAAAGGGCTGTTAGTTTCAAGGATAAAATAAAACAAGGTATCGATGCATCAGTCGGTTTATTTACATATCCGGTTCTAATGGCCGCTGATATTCTTCTTTATGACATCACACATGTTCCAGTTGGAAAAGATCAAAAGCAACATGTGGAAATGGTTCGTGATATAGCACAAAAGTTCAATAATACTTTTGGAAAAGATCTACTAACTTTGCCTGAACCTGTTATTCAGGAAGAAGTAGCAGTTGTCCCAGGAACAGATGGGCGAAAAATGAGCAAGAGCTATGGGAATACGATTCCGATATTCGGGGATGAGAAGACGATCGAGAAAGCAGTGATGGGAATGGTCACAGACTCAGCCGGAGCGAATGATCCCAAGGATCCGGAAAAATCAGTAATTTTTGCGATACATAAGCTAGTTCTTTCCGATTCTGACGCAGGTAAATTGGCTGATGAATATAAGAGTGGAATTCCTTATGGAGATGCTAAAAAGAAGCTCTTTGAAGATCTGATGGATTACTTTAAGCCTATGAGAGAGAAGAGGGAGAAACTTACAGATAAGAAGGCAAAAGAAGTGCTTGAGGGGGGCAAAAAGAAGGCTGAATCAGTCGCTAAATCTACTTTGGAACGTGTAAGGGTCGCAGTTGGACTATAAGGCAGCATAATGGTATAATATCCTTATTATGAACAAAGGGATGTTCGTTGTGTCAAAAAAGAAAATTAAGTGGCCATGTTGGCCATTATTGATATTCGCAGTGATATTTATCTGTTTGGAGTGTGTATTTGTGTTTCTGGTTCATATTTTTAGTTGAATTCATCAGACTGTATATTTTTCAATTATTGGTATACCAAAGATTCCATTTCGAGAGTTCCTTGTATTGGATCGTGATGAGCTTAGGAAGCTTAACTGGTTTCAACGTATAGGGTGTGTATATTGCGGCTACGGAAATGCAGTTTCTGCGCATTTTAAAGCAACGGTAAATATGACAGAACTCTACTCCTGTGCAATTAAACATGACATTGTCAAAAGAGGGCAGGAACATCAAAAAAAGTTCTTTGAGTACGCTAAGTTCAAGTAGCCTTGTTATTTGAATAAATAGCGATATTTTGCTATAATAATCAGATTTATAACAAACAAATTCATGAAAAAAATAAAAATCAATACCAGAAGGCGAGTCATCGCGGCATCGATGATCGTAGTAATGTCTGCGCCTCTTGCTATGAACATTCTGGCAACTATTCAGAGGAACGGAGAGTTCGGAGGTACTGTTGGTGATATTAGCAACATGGATTCCAGAATTCCCAATCGAGCTGGTGCTATTAAAAACCGTGCAATGCAGAGAAGGCAGCAAAGGGAATATTGGGAGGCTATGAAAAAGTATCAATACCGCATCAGAGATGGTGAAGAAGGACTAACTCCTCCGGAAATTAATAATTACCAGTCAATTCTCTTCTACTTACGAGATGAACGGGTTCCTGTTCAGCCAAAAGAGGAAGTACATGGTTCAGCGGGAGAGGAAGGAGTAAGTAGTTTGCAGATTGAGGAGTTGGGAGAGAAAGAAAGACATCTTCTTCGCAGATATCAACGGGCCAATAATTGTCCCGACACTTTGGTTAATTATGGTCTGGCTGGTTTTTACGATCTTTGTAAGTCAGTAACAAAAAATCCTACTACAGAGTCTCGTCGAGGTCTCTTGAATCCCAGACAATGGATGAATCGCGATAAAAAGTCATATGTCCCAACGATGAAGTTAAGAATGCAGATGCTCGAGCAAGCGAAGGATAGATCAAACAGGAAAGAGAATACGAGTCCGGGAAGGCCGACACCTTATATTAAATCAGCTCAGTAGCTAAGTAGCGCAGTAATTGGTAATCTCGTAGCATGCTTATTCTCGCATCCTCAAGTCCTCAGCGTCAGCGGTTATTGAAGGAGTTAGGTGTTGAGTTTGAAGTAATACCCAGCTCAATTAATGAGGCTGAAGTTATTCTGGAAGATCCGATTGAAAGAGCTAAAGTACTTGCAAGACTCAAGGCTGAGGATGTTTCACGTAATTATTCTGATGCTTGGGTAATAGGGAGCGATACCCTGGTAGTTTCGTCAGCTGGAAATTTACTTGAAAAGCCATCTGATGAATCTCATGCACGTGAAATGCTTAGAGAACAGAGCGGGGGAGTATCGCAGGTGCACTCAGCAATCAGTTTGATAACTCCGACGTCAAAAAAACATGAAGATGTATCAACTTCTCACGTGCACTTCAGAAAATTAACTGATGAAGATCTTGATTGGTGGATTTCAACTGGACTTTGGGAGGATCGCTCCGGTTCATTCCAGATAGAAGGGGAGGGTCAAAGACTCGTGGAAAAACTTGAGGGGGATTTTAACGGAGTAGTTGGATTGCCGATTGATTTGCTCAGCAAATTATTCAGGGATGCTGGATTTATTATTCCGTGAGCTCGAGAGCAATCTATGTGGTAGGTACATTTTCTTCCAAAATCTTCGTAAATGCATCAATGGTATGTTGAACGTTGTCTACGCGTATTCGATTATCGTAAGGGCCATAGTGGATACCCCCCTCTGCACGTTCGGATTTCGGCATGTAATACATATTTGCACCTACAAATTGCAGGTTCATCAGATTGTGTGCTCCAAGTAAAACAGACTTCCTGTATTTTTCAGTACGAGTTACATCTCCTGTATCTCGTGCAAGTTCATACGCATATGCCAGCCCTTCAACAATCACAGCGTTGGTTGGGGAATGTGGAACTTGATATCCTTTGATTTTCGGATCAGAGAAGCTTCCTAGATAGTCCATATATGGACGCCCATCGGTATTCTGCATTTCAATCAGTTTGTCGTTTATAGTAAAAATGGGAGCAATATATTTCTCATCTCCTGTGATCTTGAATAGTGTCGACAAAGACATTGTGTGCCAAGGAACATACCCCGGATAATAGTTCTCATCTATCTTGTCGACGTATTCGACTAAGTAGAAGTCTTGTGCTTTGCGTGCAGTTTCTAGATATGACTGCTCTTTTGTGCGTTCGTAAAGTTCTGACATTCCCAAAATTGCCACGCCGGAGGAGTAAGCCAGATGCCACTTTTCATTATCGACAATACCTGTATAGGCATAGAGCGCATCGAATGAACCATCCTCATGTTGCATTGCCATGATCGTGTTTGCGAGTTTATCAGCCTTATCTTTATACTCATCAAAAAGCGGGCTATAGCTAAGTGTGCGTATCGCCAAACTGTTGGAACCGAGACTCGACCATTTGTTTCTGTAAATGTACCCCTTATCTCCGTCTTCACGATACCAATTATCGAAGATGTAATTTAGGTTTTTTCGGTGTGCATCGAGGTAGTTCGGATTACCCTGACTGAACTTTGCTAATACGGTTGATGCCATTAGTTGGCGCGGGATGGTATTTTTATCAGAATATTTTTCATTCGATGGATTGTATAGATACTCAAACGTTCCGTTCTTTTTTAATATGTCTCTTAACCACACAATTGCCAAATCAAGAGACTGCTGAATACGATCTTTTGTACTGTTCACTTCAAGTGCAGGAGTATTACTCCTGTAAAATGTAACGATTTCAGGCGATAGATGTGTCGTTCCAAAATGCAGTGTTCGGAAAATGTATTTTTCTACATTCGGATCACCAGCACAATCTGCAGGTAACTTTGCCTTCTTGCATAGGTTCTCAAGAAGTTTTTCAGTATTGTTATTCAACTCAATTGCTACGTCGTTATAGTAGATAGCCACATTACTGCCTTTCTTAAATCTGAGTCCATGAATACCAGGTTCATATGCATTACTGTAGGGATGGTTTTTTCCAAGAATAAATACTTCAATTTTGAGTTCTGATATGTCCTCCTCCTTGATTGATCCGTCATATCGATGATCTTTGAGAGTGCGTTGTGTTGCAACGTAAATACTCTTTGCAAGGTTCTTCTCCCGCGCAGACCATGATCCCTTCTTTTTGCCCTGAAGACGAAAAGCGACAAATACAGTGTTATTAACACTATCGTAGTGCGCAGGCCAAGTGTGCTCTGCCTCTACTTTCCCACTAAAAAAATCAGAAACAGCAGTATGAGCGACAGTAATAAGGTAATGCTTATCTTCTTGTGAGAGAATCGGAATATTCTCGTGATCGAATGAAATTCTTTCCTGTGTGACCTGTGCAGTAAGGTTGCATCCAGATAGCACCAAAACAGCTGCTGCAAGCCATATAATACCTTTTCTGCTGGTATGGTTAAGCATTGTAGGCGACTGTATCATACAGAAAATACGAGTCAATCTACCTAGGGTTCAATCTTTCCTGAGGGTGAGGGAAGCAGATGTTTCAAAAGTAAACTTTCTAAGATCGTCAAAAATAGGTTCAGTTGAAGCACAGCCAAGGACAGCTGAGCGAACATCATCAGGATCATCCAATTGCCATTCAGCTTTTCCTCCAGCTTCTTCTATCATCATAAAACCGACAGCAAGGTCCCAAATGCGGGGACCATGAAAAGTTGCACCATCATTTTGGCCCTTTAGAATCTTGCCAAGTTCATCGGCGGCACAGCCGTAGTTCTCAATGCTCGTACAAAGGGGCACTGGAACATATGGGATTCCATCAATTATTCTTTCTCTACCGCGGAAATTTGTGCAAATCATCGCTTCGTTCATATCTTTTGTTTTGCGAAGTACAACAGGTTTATTGTTATAAAAAACTCCCTGGCCTTTGATGCACTTAAACTCATCATTTTGAAGAGGCAAGATCATAACACCCAAAATAACTTCTTCATTTTTCATCAGACCTAATATCACTCCAAACTCTTCACGACCATGCATAAAAGGCTTAGTGCCATCAATTGGGTCAATTACC
>DCXE01000034.1 GCA_002328295.1 Candidatus Peribacter sp. UBA2144
ACTGCATGATCGCTGCGCGGTCAGCCAAAAAATACAAGAAACCTTTCATCATGGGAGCACAGGGAACGCATGGGGTTCGTCCGCTTACGTATTTCCCGGAAAAGTTAGTTTTAAAAAAGTGTTACAGTCAGGCAAAGAAAATTACGGTTCCAAGTTTGTTCACTAAGCAAATGATCGAGAAACATTCCGGCAAAACTTATCCGATTGAAGTTATTCATAATGGAGTGAACTTCGAACGCTTTCAAAAACCCCAAGTTAAATTAGATAAATATAATGGGAAGATTGTATTGCTTACAGTTGGAGGACTGTGGGGACGCAAAGGTCATGACATAGTTCTAAAAGCTTTGAGCAAGGTCATTCAAAAGAGAAAGGATGTACATTATGTAATGGTAGGGGAAGGAAATGGGCACAGTCAGCTTGAGAAATTAACTGATCAGCTTGGACTGAAAGATTGCGTTGAATTTGCAGGACGACAAATGGCGGATGCTCTGGTCAGCTACTACCAAGCCTGCGACATTTATGTTCATACACCGAAGATAGTCGATCTGAAGTTCGAGGGTTTTGGAATCGTATATTTGGAAGCAAGCGCATGTGGGAAGCCGATTGTTGCGACGGATGCCGGAGGAATCAGGGATGCAGTCATAGACTCTCAGACAGGCTTAATTGCCAATGATGGCGATATCGATGGAGTTGCAGATAGAATACTCAGACTTTGCGAGGATGCAGACTTAAGGAGACAATTGGGTAATGCCGGCAGGGAATACGCCAAGAAAAACAGCTGGTCTTCTATTGCCGAAAAGTTCGAGAGTCTTTATTCTCAGATTAATGAGTAAGATCTTAATCACCCTTCGACTCCTCCGCTGAGCGGAGTCGCTCAGGGCAGGAGAGGATTCTAATCTTATTACCAACTATTATGTCGTCAAAGAAAATGTTGATTACAGGCGGTGCCGGCTTTATCGGTGTTAATTCCGCGAAACATTTTTTGAATAACGGATGGGAAGTTGTAATTTTTGATAACTTCTCGCGCCAGGGTACTGATATCAATCGAAAGTTTCTTGAAGACAACTACAAGGAGAGGCTTCAGATTGTTGTAGGAGATATTCGAACTGATCAGGAAGAACTAAATAAGCTCTGCGAAGAGTGCGACATCGTTTTGCACTTAGCGGCTCAAGTTGCAGTCACTACATCAGTAGTCGATCCGCGTGAAGACTTCGAGATTAACGCGCTTGGAACTTTCAATGTGCTTGAAGCTGTCAGACAAAGCTCAAAGAAACCTGCAATAATTTATGCTTCCACAAATAAAGTTTATGGAGGACTGGAAGATGTTGAAGTTGCGGAAGGTGACATCCGATATACATTTGCCGGAGATATGACAGGAGTTTCTGAAGCTCAGTTGCTCGACTTTCACTCTCCTTATGGATGCAGTAAAGGATCAGCTGATCAATATGTCAGAGATTACTCTCGCCTTTACGATCTAAAGACAGTCGTACTCAGGCAATCCTGCATTTATGGACCACATCAGATGGGAGTGGAAGATCAGGGGTGGGTTGCGTGGTTTATGATCGCGGCGCTTTACAACAAGCCTGTTCAGATTTATGGAAATGGTAAACAGGTCAGAGACGTTTTGTATGTCGATGATCTGGTCAATTGCTACGATGCCTGCATAAAGAATATGGATAAAGTGTCAGGAGAGGCTTATAACATCGGAGGAGGGAAGAGTAATACAATGTCTCTTCTTGAGTTCATGGATCTTTTGAACAATGAAATGCAGATGCCTCTTCATTACACCTTCAGCGAAGTGCGCCCGGGAGATCAACCAATCTTCATCAGCGACAACTCAAAATTTATGGAGGCGACAGGATGGAATGCAAACACCGGGGTACGCGAAGGAATAGTCAGGCTTCTGGAGTGGTTGCAGGAAAGTAAAGATATCCTGAGTCCGATGTATGAGGTGAAGGAAGTTAAAGCCTCATAAGGCTAGATACCTATACCCCTCATTCTCAACAGCTTTTTTATCCATGATGGATTTAAGGTCAAAGAAGATTCCTCCTTCTTTTAGGCTGCCCAAGAGATTTTGAGGGTATCCATTGAAGTAATCACTGTGTGTAACGAGGAGCATGATCGCATCATAGGGGCCATTCATCAATTTTCCGGGTTTGAACCCGAGCTTCTCGATCTCGCTGTCATCAAAAAACGGATCATGAACTTCTACATTGCATCCATAGCCTTCAAGTGCCTTGATTACATCACCTGATTTGCTGTTTCTACGGTCAGGAACATTCTCCTTAAAGGTTAGTCCCAATACAAGCACACGTTTGCTTTCGGAATCTTTTAGAGCTTCAGCTACCAAACCTGCAACATACGATCCCATTTTATCGTTGACGCTTCTTCCTGCGGTTATTACATGAGTATCCATTCCGAGTTGCTTAGCTTTCTCTACAAGGTAATAAGGATCAACTCCTATGCAGTGTCCTCCTACAAGTCCCGGTTGAAAGGGGAGGAAATTCCACTTGGTTTTTGCAGCATCAAAAACATCCTTAGAAGCAATTCCAATCTTATTGCCCATCTGGGCGATCTCGTTCACAAATGCAATATTCAAATCCCGTTGTGCATTCTCGATTGCTTTTGCCATCTCTGCGACTTTGATAGATGAAGCTCTGTGTACTCCGGCTTCGATGA
>DCXE01000027.1 GCA_002328295.1 Candidatus Peribacter sp. UBA2144
GGTTTGAAAGTAATCCTGATGTTAAGTTGATCATTGTAACTTCGGAGATCGGAGGAAAAGACGAGGAACTGATTGTGGAAGCCATAAAGAAAGGAGAACTGACTAAGCCGATAGTCGCCTGGGTATCCGGAACTTCGGCTGAGTGCTTTCCAAAGGATGTCCAGTTTGGCCATGCTGGAGCATGGGCAGAAAGCAAAGCAGAAACTGCAGAGGCGAAAAATGAGCTGCTCAGATCCGCCGGAGTTTTAGTCCCAGAGAGTTTCGAAGGGCTTGCAGAAACTATACGGAATGCCTATCAGAAGCTAAAAAATGAGGGTAAAGTCCTCGACCAAATGGAACCAATTGTGCCAGAAATACCGGCTGACCGCTCCCATACGCATTTGCAATGCACAATAAGCGACGATCGCGGTGAAGAGGCTAAATATGGGGATAGGACGATTTCTGATTTCATTAGAGAAGGGTCTTTGCCAAAGGCAATTGCCAAGCTCTGGTGGAAGACTGAGCTTAGTCCTCCGACTCTTGAATATTTGGAAATGATTCTGACAGCCGTAGCAGATCACGGTCCCGCAGTTTCCGGAGCTCATAACGCAATAGTTTCCGCAAGTGCCGGCAAGGACACAATGAGTGCACTTTGTTCGGGACTTTTGACAATTGGACCCCGATTTGGAGGTGCTGTGGACGGAGCTGCTCAGGCTTTCTACTTTGCACACAAGAACGGACTAGGCCCTCAGGAATTTGTTGACGAGATGAAAGAAAAGGGAGAACGAATTCCAGGAATCGGACATAAGATAAAAAGCATTCATAATCCTGACTCAAGGGTTGCTGAACTTTCGAATTTCGCTGAACACAATTTTCCGAACATGCCTGTTACTAAGTTTGCAAGGGAAATTGAACTGATTACTACTGCAAAACGTTCGAATCTGATATTGAATGTGGACGGCTTTATCGGAGCCAGCCTTGTGGACATTCTGTTGCCGCAATTGCCTGAAGAATTGAGAGAAAGTTTCTTTGAAACAGGTTATTTGAATGGACTGTTTGCGCTTGGTAGATCAGTGGGAATTCTTGGTCACATTTTTGACCAGAAAAGACTTCAAACCCCCCTCTACCGCCACCCACAAAAAGACATAATGTATGGAGAAGGCACACAAACAATGATGTAAACTTGTTGCCGTGGAAAAGTCATTGAGAATTCTGACCGTGCTGACGTTTGTAATGGCCTCTTTTGCTGCCTTAGCCTTCTTTTTCCATGACATTGAATCCACTCCTCAGACGGATATACATGTGATCAAGTACTCTGATAGTTTTTTGAAATCGATCGAGGACGGAACAGTTGGAGATTTTGCACTTGAGATGCGCAAGTATCCTCTTTTCTATACAGCAAGCTTTTCTGCTGCCAGAAAAATTACTGAACCAATTTTCACACTGCCCGTTTTGAAGAATATGCCTCTCCACCAACAGCTTTACGCTGTCGGGCGGTTATTCACTTTACTTTTTGCAATTGGAATCATCATTGTTCTTTTTAGATTGTCCAAGATGCTTACTGGAAAACCGCATGCTGCAATTTTGATGCTTTCAAGCATCCTTTTTATAGTCTTCTCGACAGCAATACGCCCGCACATTCCGGTTGCCTTCTGGACATTACTTAGCTTTATGTTTGCTGAAGAATTTAAGAGAGAAAAATCAGCCAAATGGAAACTGACTGCATCTTATGCAAGTGCAATAATGGCCTTCGGAACCTTGCAAAACGGTTTTTTCGCTTTTCTGTTCCCGTTTTGGGCTCATGCAACCAGTAGTAAACGGCATTGGATAAAGGCCGCTATTGTTTTGGCTGTATGCACATCGATTGTAATAATAATTGGATACCCATTTATATTTAATACCGCAAACAAAGTTGGATTCGATCTGGGACATAATTATGGGAACGCATGGGACGGTTTCGGATTTGTGACGCTGGGCACAACTATGTCGGGCAGCGAATTGATACTTGGCTTTTTCGCAGTTCTGAGTATTGCAAAAATTATCAAGGATAAAAATGTAAATGAGATAAACAAATTTGCCCCCGCAATGGTCTTTGTATCTGCAATCTTCTTAATTTTTGGAATGTATGGCGGAACTGCTCCGAGATTTTTTATGATCACTTTACCTTTCATTGCATTGATTGGAGCCTTAAGTTTCAAAGAAGCTCCCATTAAAGCAAAGATAGCTGTTCTAATAATTATTATTCTGTTGAACGGACGTCTAACTCAACTAGCGCTAAAACCGAACACTTATCAGATAGCAAGCACGTACTTGAATGAAAATACACAAGGAATGCTTGGTACGGATTTGCCGTTTCATTATTTATCGATACCTTACGAACGATTTGCATCAGAAGAACAGCAGCACTTGATCGAACATATTGTGACAAATGCCGGTAAGCATGATATAGATGATATGACAACGTGCCACGAAGTAATCTCGTCCAGATGGGACAATGATATGTTTCTATGGACAGAAGTGCCTTGGGGCTTATTCAAAATATGGCAAGCGGAGCGCCTTGGACCAAATTTAGAAGTTCTGTGTAAAATATAAATAAATAGTTATACAATGTACTCATGTTTCATATATTTAAACATAGGCCTCCTTTGTACACGCGCTTTAGTGAAAATCTTCTTTGGAGTGGACTTTTTTGTGTCATCATGGGAATAGCAATATTATCTGTACCTGAGCTTCTGGAGTTCTTAGTTTCCGTTGCTTTCCTAGTACTCGGAATATCCTTCCTCACTGCATGGTGGAAGATGAAGAAGATGGGCGGCAATCAAAGCTAACGTTCCAATGGTATTTCAACTCTGAATTCCGTTCCCTCGTTTACCTTGTTGCTGAATTTAATTTTTCCTCCAAGTTCTTCTACTGCTCCTTTTGCGACATAAAGCCCCAAGCCATTTCCATGAACCTTGTTGGAAACGTTGCTTGCACGGAAAAGCTGCGAAAACATCAGGTGATGTTCGCTTTTTGGCACTCCACAACCTTCGTCTTTAACAGAATATTTTAGAGCATTTCCGCTGACTTCCGCTGTTAAAGTGACCTTAGATCCTTTGGGAGTATATTTAATAGCATTACTCAGAAGATTCATTATTGTCATTCTCATTAATCTTTTATCCAATCTTGTATTTGGAAGCTCTGGTTGCACATTCTTTATAAATTCAATCCCTTTCTCTTGTGCCTTTGGATCCATGACATGCATCACTTCTTTGAAAAAATCGTCCAAATTAATAGGGTTTCTTTTTGCATGTATACTTCCCGCCCTCAGCCTGGAAGCATCTAAAAGAAGACCTACTGTATCAGCCAAATTATTCGATACTGATTCAATTGTTTTTACGTGCTCTTTTTGCTCATCAGTCAATTCTCCAACATCACCATCTAGCAACATTTCCGTATACCACTTCATAGAAGAAACCGGAGTTGCAAGCTGATGACTGACAATGCTCATGATTTCATGCTTTTGCCTTTCCACTTCATGCTTAAGCCCAATGCTTTTTTCTAGCGTTCCAGCCAGAACCATTACCAAAATAGTAATCAAGAAAGACAAACAAAGAGCACTGATAGCAAATGGCATAAATTTTTCTTTCACAATATCTTCGAAGTTTTCAACATGCACTTCTATAGCTAGAAGTAGTTCCACATTTTCAGCTGAATTTAGAATTGGAGAATAAGCAGTTACTCGAAGTTCTTTATGTTCGTTTTCCAGTATATACGTAGAAAATGATTTATCTGACGCGGCATATTCACCAACATCTCTCGAGTGAACTATTTTAACATCATCTATATCCGGATGAGTATTCTTTATCGTATTCAGTCGATTTTCGATCATTGGATTTTTCCATTGTTCACTGTTTTCAAGAAGCAGCGCATACTCTTCTCCAAACTGCAAAGCTCCAACCGAAATAGTAGACGAAGCTCTATCCATATAATTCTCTATTACTAAGCTCTTTGTTATTGTAAAAAGTACATATATCATCGTCAGCGAAAGAGCAAAACATGTAACTAAGACAATCACGCCTCGCTGGCTGGTGATAAAAGCAATTATTCCGCCCGGTTCGGACTCATGTTTTGGACTTTCAAACTTTTTGTTTTTTTCTTCTTTCACTCACATATTTTAGCACAAAACCCAATATCTAACCATGCTGATGTATATTTCTAGATATAAGACAATAATTCTAATACTTATCCACAACCCAAATTCTAAATCCGAAATACGAAACAAATTAGAATAACAAAATATAAAATTCCGAGCCCTACCAATCATTGTGAATTTCTCAAAATCGCACCAAATATTAATACCAATTCTTTCGACTCCATAAATAATCTTTCCCCCTCTTTTCTATTAGAGGCACAATTATCCAAAATTACAGTTAACCAATATGCACTTTCCTTAGCTTCTTTTCTTGATATTTTAATTCTCATCCTAAAGTCTTTCTTTCCCAGATTTTCATTTGCTTCAATGTAATTTGCTCCTATCGAGCCAGAAGATCTTATCAATTGTTCACAGGCATCTTTAACCACCATTGTTCTTGGAATTTGTTTTATATATCTTCTAATGTCAAGAGTAAACTTTAATGTTCGATCCTCTAGATCATATGTTTTGTTTTTCGGATTTCGGATTTGTTTCGGATTTCGGATTTTATTTTTACTACTTCCATTGATAGTATCCAATTTTCTACTATCTAGTTCATAGTTTTTATATTCCATATCCAACAATAACAACAATTAAAATGCACAAAGCCAATACAGAAATCCCTCTTTTCTCTTTTATCCATCCATTCGCAATCTTTCGAAATCTGCCCCTCTTATTAACAGATGGAACCGGAATGCAATTTGTTTTTAGACTCGTTAATTCCAAATGATTCCATAATGTCGAGAATGTTTTTCGTTCTTCTTCGGCAAGCTCTGGATAGTGTAGAATTGTTGCTTTATTCTCCGAGCAACTAAAACAGGCTATTGCATCTTTTGTAATTATTTTTTCAAAAGTAACCGGGAATCTCTGTGCCGGCACTATTAATGTCATTCTGTTTCTAAGATGATCTTTTGACTTAATTTTTCTTCCTTCGGCAGTATCTTGAGTAATTACACGCGAAAATATCCCATTATTTTTTCTTATTTTATCAAACATACTTCTGTATTTAAGCATTTGATGATCTTCCCCTTCAGACGTTATGGGTAAGTAATGTAATACTTCCTTTTGATCTACAGACATGATTAGAACTTGCATGTACATATCTTCGATAGCAGATTCTCCTTCAAAATGCTCAAGCTCCGGCCTGCAAAGCTCTTCTTTTAGGGAAGATAGAAATACCTCGAAGTCATGCTGTTTTCTATTGATCATTTCCTTTCTCTCTCTGGATTCGTTGTGCATCCATTGTCTTATAGAGGAAATTGTTCCGACCAAATATTTGGGTACTCCGTTAATCACTTCGCGTCTGATTAAACCTCTTCCTCTGAGCTTCTTTACTGCTCGATCAATAACACCGACGCTCTTTCCAGTCTTTGCACAAAGCATTCGAACAGTTAAAGTACCGTCTTCTATTAGGTGAGTGATAATTAATATCTCAGCGACCGAGAAGCCACTTTCTTGTAGATATGCCTGTACTGTTGAGGGGAACTTATCCAGACAAACCCTGACGATACTCGCTTTTGACAGTTTGTAAAGTATTTTCTCCAATATACTTATAGAACAGCACATGAAAATATCCGATCTACTTATTTATTCAGGTTTTACCCTTTAAATTAGCCTTTTAAGTATATCCTAAGATTCAAATATTAGTCCTAGTCTATTCTATCGTCTCAACAACATCTTTACTAATATGCCCCTCATCATGCAATTTCTCGGCGGCCTGGGCAAACGTACACATTCCATCCTTCTTGCCTGATTGAAGAACCGAGCCAAGCTCCTGCAATCGATTTTATCTGATAATATTTGCTGTTGCAGGTGTGTTGACCAGACATTCCCTGAGAGCAATCCTTCCGCCTCCTTCTTTTGGAAGAAGCCTCTGGGCAACAACTGCTTTGAGTGACAATGATAATTGAGACCTGATCTGAGGCTGTTGATGAGAAGGAAACATATCGATAATTCTGTTTATTGCCTGAACCGAGTTTGGAGTATGCAATGTTGCAAAAATCAGATGACCGGTTTCTGCGAGCGTTAGGGCGGCACTGACAGTTTCTATATCTCTCATTTCTCCAACCATTATGATGTTTGGATCCTGCCTGAGTACACGCTTTAGAGCTTCCGGGAATGAATGAAAATCTTCACCCAATTGGCGCTGCCTGATAATTGATTTGCCTGCAGGAAACAAAAATTCAATTGGATCTTCCATTGTTACAATGTTTTTTGAATGACTCTCGTTAATGTGCTGAATCATAGCAGCAAGGGATGTTGATTTTCCTGCGCCGGTTGGACCCGTGAAGAGTACAAGACCTTCATTAAGAGAACACATTCCTTTCATTTGCTCATCGAACCCGATTTCTTCCAGAGTAGGAATCTTTGTGGGAATTATTCTAGCCACAAGACTCAAATTCCCCTTCTCGTAGTGGCAATTAACACGAAGTCTAAGACCATCTTTGACCTGATAAGACACATCTATTTCCAAATCTTCCTGAAGTTTTTTATAGTCCTTAGGATCCAAAGCCGCTTCAACGAAACTTTGAGATTCTTGCTTGGTTAGCTTTTCCTGACCCTGTTCCACCAAAACACCATCAATCCTGAATATTACAGGATGGTCCACAGCAATATGCACATCCGAAGCTTGGGCCTGCGCGGCTGAGGAGAACACTTTGTCTGGATTTTGTGTCATTACTAATATTATAGCCTATTTTCGCATTTCGCTCAATTATATAAAAACCCTAAACTCTAAGTTCTATATTCTAAGTTCTAAACTCTATTCCTCCCCTCCTTTGCAAAGCCTGATCACTACACTAGCAAGTCTATCTAACTGAGTTTCATCCATTTCCTGCTCAACGCCTTCCTCAATAATATTCGAAATCTGCTCTATTTCGAGCTCCCTTATCAAAACTCCTTCTCCTAGCCTTCTTGCATCCTCACAAATCTGCTTCCTATCGGAGAGTAATTTTATAAGCTGTTGGTCGATCTTCTGAACTTTAGATCGTGTATCGGTCATTGTAAGCATATGAAAATAAGAGGGAATTCGGGCGTATCTTCCTCAACATTTTAAATAATGCAAATATTAGAAGTTGCGAAAATTTAATTTTAATATTTATTAGAAAATGGGAGGTCGCCCGCCACGGGGGGTGAAGAGGCTAGAGGGTGGGGATTGGCGGGCGTTGATTTTTTCTTTGCTTCTTTCTTTTGTATCAAGACAAAAGAAAGAAGGTAATATAATCTATATGTATGGATAAACCAGAAGCAAAGCAACGAATCAATAAGCTGAAATCTGAAATCTGGAGGCTTAATAAAGCCTATTTTATCGACGATAAATCAGACGTTTCTGAAGACATCCGGGATGCACTTAAACAGGAACTTATTAAGATTGAAGAAGAATTTCCGGAACTAATAACCCCCGATTCCCCTACTCAAAGAGTCGGAGCTCCATTGGATGGCAGATTGCCAAAAAGAAAACATTTAACTCCAAAGGAATCATTGTCTGATGTTTTTGCTCATGAGGAATTGAAGGACTGGATCGATCAGATGAAAAGAGCTCTTGGTAAGGATAAAATTGACTTCGAGTTCCTTTGCGAGCTAAAGATTGACGGGCTGAATATCACGCTGATTTACGAAAAAGATAATGAAGGCCGTCATCAGTTAATTCGAGGACTAACGAGAGGAAATGGAATTGAGGGAGAAGACGCGACACACACAATTAGGACTATTAAATCGCTTCCTCTCTCACTGGATCTGTCTAAGTTTAATAATACACCCAAGATCCTAGAAATTTCCGGAGAAGTATTTATATCAAAAGATACTTTGAAGAAGATTAACAAAAAGTTATCTGAATCTGAGCAATTCGCCAATCCAAGAAATGCGGCGGCAGGATCAGTCAGGCAATTGGATCCAAAGATTGCAGCGGATAGGAATCTCGAGATGTTTTGCTATCACTTATCTACTAGTGCTTGCGACGAGTTCGGTATTAAAAACCAGGAAGGAGTTCTCGATTTCTTTAAAGAAATCGGAATGCCAGCCAACAAGGAACACAAAGTAGTTAATGACATAAAGAAAGCAGAAGATTTGCTAAGTACGTTTGAAAAAAATAGAGATAAGCTTCCTTACGATATCGATGGCTTAGTTCTTAAAGTTAATAATAGGAGAACACAGCATGACCTTGGATCGACTGCCAAGGCACCGCGCTGGGCAAGGGCATACAAGTTCCCTGCCGAACAGAAAACCGCTCAGATACTGGATATTCAGCTCCAGGTAGGAAGAACAGGAGCTATTACGCCAGTAGCAATTCTGACTCCGACCCAGCTTGCTGGAACTACTGTGACTAGAGCAACACTTCATAATGCTGACGAGATTGAGAGGCTTGATGCAAGAATCGGAGATACTGTGATACTTCAGAAAGCCGGTGATATTATTCCGGAGGTCGTTGAAGTCATGAAGAATCTTAGGCCAAAGAAATCAATCCCCTTTCATTTCCCTCTGCATTGTCCAAGTTGTTCCAAAGAACTGGAAAGACCGGAAGGTGAAGTGGTGCACAGATGTCCCAATTCTAAATGCGGAGGAGTTAGGCAGGAACGCATTGAGCATTTGGTTTCCCGTTATGCATTTAATATGGAGGGCCTTGGGAAAGAGACAATCGAAGCATTAATTGAAAATGAGATAATTTCTGATCCGGCCGACATCTTCTTCTTAACAAGTGAAGACTTGATATCTCTTCCGTTATTCAAGGAAAAGAAAACTGAAAATGCACTTAGCTCGATCGAAAATTCCAAAATTATTGAACTTGATCGTTTTTTATTCGCACTTGGCATCAGACACATTGGCAGAGAAACCGCGGAAATTATTGCCAAGCGAATCAAGTGGCCAAATCAGAAAAATACTATCGAGGTTGATGAGAATCTGGGGGCACAATCTTCACTTTTTGAATCTAAAAAGAAAATCAAAGTGAATAGCATTTATCTTGCCGACTTGCTTACAACCCTCCAGAAAATTGAATTGGAAGAACTTTCCGAGATTGATGGTATAGGACCTGTTGTGGCAGAGTCTTTAAAGGAATGGGTTGATGATGAAGATAATCGAGCGTTGATTCATAAAATGGAAAATGGAGGAGTGATCGCAATCATGCCAAAGGGGAGCCATGCTCCGCAGATATTCAAGGACAAGATTTTTGTTTTAACGGGAACTCTTCCAAGCTTAAGTCGTGAGGATGCAAAGAAGATGATCAAAGAAAGAGGGGGTAAAGTAAGTTCTTCTGTAAGTTCCAAGACTAGCTTCGTATTAGCCGGAGATGATCCGGGGAGTAAATTTGATAAGGCAAAAGAGCTAGGAGTTGAGGTTGTTGATGAAAAGAAGTTTAAGAAGATATTGAATTAGGTTTTTGCTTGCATTAATGAGCCTACCTTACGTACCTTACTTGCCTGACTTTCTTTACCTAACTAATTATGACCAAAGACGAGCTAATATCTGATCTGAACGGCGATATCGCCTATGAATTTGCAGCTGCCATTCAATACGTACAACATGCAGCAACCCTTACAGGAGGAGAATTTCAATCAATTAATGCTGAACTCTTGGTTCATGTTAATGAAGAAATTGGCCATGCCAACTTATTATCCGAACAAATTGATTATCTTGGAGGAGTACCAACTATGGACGTAGCAGAAAGGCAAACGGATTCAAACTCAAGAAAGATGCTTGAGCAGGATCTGGAAGGCGAAAGGCTTGCAATACGCAGATACAAGGAGCGCATTAAGCAGGCGCAAGAATTGGAGCTTTACGCGCTTGAAACCGTCCTCAAGCAGATACTTGCGGATGAGGAGGAGCATGAGAGAGATCTGATGGAGGCATTGGGGTTATAAGTGTCTGAGAACTAACATTGACATATCCCAACGTTGTTACTTGAGGACTATTTTTCTCGTGTATGAGTGTATAGAGTACTATGTCCTCTGAGTACTTCCCCCCTTTATCTCATGAGAAAACTCTATTTAACTCTTATTACAACTGTGATTGCCGCCTCTGGCCTGGGAACTGCCTTGGCGCAGGACGGCAATTTTAATGTTGATAGCTTTTTCGACATTACATACGAAATTGATTTTCCGGAGCTTCCAGATCCTCCGCTAACGGAGGAATGTATGGACTGTGAAGCGCTTCTAAAATTAATTCGTGAAAAAGAAGCTGAGCTTGGCGATTTGGTCGAAGAGGCCGAAGGAGTATTGCGGGAAGCAAAAGATTTGCGAAATGATATAAATAAAACTAAATCTGACCTTGAGGCCGCAAAGAAGAGACTGGATGACTTCAATAATCCAAAAAGCTGGGCAGAGTCAGGTGACAGAAGAGTTACTTCAACTGACCTTGAAGTGGGTCGTGCATACAACCGCGCTCTATGGGAACAGTACCAAAACGGTGCACTGACTGCGCAGGAACTGTCTGACGCATGGGAACAGGGACTTACTGACAAGGAGAAAGAAAGGCTTAAGAGGAAGATCCAGAAGCAATTGGAAAAGGAAGTCAAAGAAGCTGAAAATAAATTGAAAGGATTGGAGGCAAGAGAGAAAATTCTGGGAGGCAAGTTGAAAGATCTAGATGGAAAGATTGCTAAGCTTAAGGAAGAACTTGCAAAACTTTGGGAGCAATACCTGGACTGCCTAAAGCGATGTGCAGAAAAAAAGAAAGTGAATCTGATAGATGATTATGGATTCGCACCCGAAGATGACGGAGGTCTTTTTGGCTGGCTTAAAGATTTCTTCGTAAAACTTGTTGGAGCAGACACTCCAGATCCTATTGAAACAGAAATTATCCAATTAGATTTGCAAGGAACATCCCCACTTGGCTCTATTACTCTTCCGCCAATAGATGTTTCTCTGCCTACTTCTCCTTCTACTGGAACAATGACAATTTCTCCGCCTGATATTTCTGATCTGGACTTACCGGCAGATAGTTTCTTTGATGTTTTCTTTGAAATTGATCTTCCTGAACTTCCACCTATTCCTCCACAGCCCGTTTGTGCCGCATGTGAAGAGCTTGCGAAGAAATTGGATGCTCTGGAAGCAGAGATTGATAACATGGAAGACGATGTCGCAGGGAAGATTAATAAGCTCGAGAATGAGAAGAACAAACTAACTCAAGCCGAAAAAGACTTACAGAGAGCCAAAGATGCACTTGATAGATTCAATAATCCAAGCGGGTGGGCAGAATCCGGAGAAAGAAGAATTGATACAACTGATCTGGAGGTTATGCGCGAGCACAATCGCAATCTTTGGGGACAGTACAGAAATGGCGATCTGAGTGCCGAAGAACTGGAACAGGAGTGGGAAGAAGGATTAAGCGACAAAGAACGTGATAAGCTGAAGAAGAAGATGAAAGAGAAATTGGAGAAAGAAGTTGAGAAGAAGCAGAAGGAAGCAGATCGTCTTTCTGATGTTGTAAAGAAGTTGAGCGATGAAGTTAATGACATGCGAAAGAAGTTGGCTGATATGATTGCGGAATTTAATAAGTTACTGGCTGAATTCGAAGACTGTATTAAGAAATGTATTGAACAGGGTGGAGAGCTGATACTTATCGGAGATCCTGTTACTGACGATGACGATGAAATGGATGATGATGACGATGATGATGATGATGACGTAGATGACGACGATCAACCACCTTCCAAGAATGAATGCAAAAAACCATCGCTACTTGAACACAACTGCAGAAAGGAGTGCACAAAGGGTGATTGTATTTACTCTTACACCAATGAAGCTGGTGGAAAGTGTTTCAAGTGCGAACAAAAGCCAGAAGAGAAGTGCCCCAGTGGAACTGATATTGAAGCTGAT
>DCXE01000016.1 GCA_002328295.1 Candidatus Peribacter sp. UBA2144
GCAGTAGCGCAGTAGCGCAGTACAACTTTCAATATTTCATTCTATTAATTACTCGATACCATGGCAAAGCCAGTCAAAAAGTATATTCCCAAAGATTCTGATCTTCTGATCGAGAAGTTCATCAGCTGTATGATGATTGGTGGAAAGAAAAGCATTGCCAGAGGAATATTTGAAAATGCTATGGGAATTATAAAGACAAGGACGAACGAGAATCCTTTGGATATTTTCAATAAAGCTTTGCTAAATGTAACTCCCCTGATCGAGGTTAGGCCGAAGCGCGTTGGAGGTTCGGTCTATCAAGTTCCGACCGAAGTTCCACCAAAGCGACAGCAAGCTCTAAGCATCAGGTGGGTTGTTAACGCCGCTCGTGATAGAAAAGGAATGCCCATGGCCCAGAAGCTGGCGATGGAACTTTTGGATGCTTCAGCTGATCAGGGTAATGCGGTTAAAAAGAAACAGGATGTTCTTAAAATGGCACAAGCGAATAAGGCGTTTGCTCACTTGGCGAAGTAATTAAATGTAATAGGTGGGGTTGGTCTTTGTGCAATTGATTGAGTCTCAGGGTAATTTTCAATTTTCAATTTGGAATTTTAATTCAAAGCCCAATTTTTAATGATTAATTTCCAAATTTCCATTTTTTGTGCATTGAAAATTGTTCATTGGACCTTGAATGATAATTGAAAATTTTAAATTGAAAATTACTCAGAGTATATCAATAATCTTTTCTCGATTAATCCATTGCCAAAACCCTGTTATTTCACTATATTCTCTCGGAATTTCTCCCGTTTTAATCATGAACCTTAAAGACTTACGAAACATTGGAATCATTGCCCATATAGACGCAGGTAAGACAACCGTTACCGAGCGCGTACTCTTCTATACAGGAATTAACTACAAAATAGGAGAAGTCCACGAAGGAGAGGCGACAATGGACTGGATGGAGCAGGAACAGGAGCGCGGAATCACAATCACTTCAGCTGCAACCCAGTGTCATTGGAAAGCTCCGGACGTAACTGGTAAAGAAATTGATTGTACAATAAATATTATCGACACACCGGGCCACGTGGACTTTACTGCAGAAGTTGAGCGCTCGCTCAGAGTTCTGGATGGCGGAATAATTGTTTTCGATGGTTCGCAGGGAGTGGAGCCCCAGAGTGAAACTGTTTGGAGACAGGCGGATAAATACAATGTTCCTCGCATAGCTTTTGTAAACAAGATGGATAAGACAGGAGGGGACTTTTATATGTCCATGGGAAGTATCCATGATCGCCTAAGTAAGAGTGCGGTTGCAATCCAGCTTCCTATAGGAGAAGAGGACACATTCTCTGGAGTAATAGATCTGATCAAGAAACAAGCTTACACATTCACAGGAAAGATGGGAGAGAAGGTCGAAGAGATAGAAATGCCATCTGACATGGTAGATAAAGTAACTGAGTATAGATCTCAGCTTATGGAAAAAGTAGCGGAGTGCGATGAAGAACTTTTGGACGCTTATCTGGAAAATGGAGCTTTGACAGATGAACAGATCATTAAAGGCATCAGAATTGGCACAATTACTAATCAGATTTACCCTGTTCTTTGCGGTTCGGCTCTAAAAAATATGGGAGCTCAGCTTATGCTTAACGCAGTTGTTGCATATCTTCCTTCTCCGCTTGATATCTCGGCGGCAAAAGGCATCAATCCAAAAACCGATGAAGAAGAAGAGCGTAAGCCGAATAATGATGAACCATTGGCGGCTATTGCTTTCAAGATTGCAACTGATCCGTTTGTAGGAAAACTCACGTTCGTTCGAGTGTACTCAGGCATCCTTAAATCAGGCGAATCAGTTCTAAACAGCAGGACAACAAAGAAGGAGCGCATTGGGCGCTTGGTTAAAATGCATGCTAACTCAAGGTCAGAAGTAGATCAGGTAGAAGCCGGAGACATCGCTGCTGTAATAGGACTAAAGGACTGCAGAACCGGCGATACTCTTTGCGACGATTCTAAACCTATTCAATTGGAATCAATAACATTCGCAGAACCTGTCATCTCGATCGCAGTTGAGCCAAAGACGAAGGTTGATCAGGAGAAGATGGGCGTTGCGCTTCAGAAATTATCAGAGGAGGATCCGACATTCAGGGTAGAGTCCGATGAAGAAACCGGTCAGGTTATTATATCGGGAATGGGAGAACTTCATCTGGAAATTATTGTTGATCGTATGAAGCGCGAATTCAAAGTAGAAACAAATGTTGGTAAGCCGCAAGTGGCTTATCGTGAAACAATTCAAAAAGAAGTTGAGCATGATGAGAAATACGTAAAGCAAACTGGTGGCCGCGGACAATATGGACATGTTGTATTCAAGCTTATTCCGCAGGAGCCAGGCAAAGGTTACGAGTTTGTTAATCACATTGTTGGAGGAAAGATTCCAAAAGAATATATTAATCCTTGTAACAAGGGATTCCAGGAGGGAATGAACAGAGGAGTAATGGCTGGTTATCCTCTTGTAGATATTATGGTTGATCTAATCGATGGTTCTTATCATGATGTGGATTCATCCGAAATAGCATTCAAAACATGTTCATCAGTAGGCCTGCAGGCAGCTGCAAGAAAAGCAGATCCAACATTGCTTGAGCCAGTTATGAAAGTGGAAGCAGTAACTCCAGAAGAATTCTTGGGAGACGTAATGGGAGATCTAAACTCACGTCGCGGATTGATTCAAGGGACAGGTGAGAGAGGAAATGCAAAGACAATTGAATGCAATGTTCCTCTTGCTACAATGTTCGGTTATGCAACGGATCTGAGGTCGATGACACAGGGTCGAGCAAGTTATTCTATGGAATTTGCGCATTACGATAAGGTGCCACGCAATGTCGCGGACGAAATCATCACAAAGCGGGGTGGAGGAAAATAGTTCGCTTATCTACGATAGATCCTGAGCGAGCCCGAAGGGCGAGTCGAAGGGTTGCAGAAGATATTATTACGAAGAGAGGAGGAGGGAAATAATAGGTTAGGAGGTTGGGAGGTTGGGAGGTGAGGAGGTTAGGAGGTTAGGAGGTTGGGAGGTTGGGATGTTAAGAGGTGAGGAGGTGAAGAGGTGAAGAGGTGAATAGGTCGTTAGTTCCTATTAACCTATTAACCTATAAACCCGTAACCTATTAACCTAGCATAAGGGCTAAAGGGGTAATTGACAAATAGATCATTATATAATAATATAATTATTGTGAACTGACGACGAACCGATCCTTTCAATGGAGGCCAATAAAATGGCTCAAAAACTTCTTTCCTGTTTGTTGGTGCTTTCGATTACTCATGCCACGCTTGTCGTGGTGATAATCGAAGGCCATCCTATCCGAGAATGGATAAGATTGAACTACATGGCTTTTGCAACCGTCGAAACCGTCGTTTTCGGTATCGTCTTAGCGATTGCCGCGATTATTCTCAACCTAAGGAAGGGCTCGCGCCTGATCAACGGCTTGTCTATAGCTGCAGGCTTAACGTCCGCTCTTGGGATCTGTGTGCTGCTTGGTCGGATGTTCTGAAGACCTGCAGCGCGTTCGCTCCTTTCACTCCACGGCCCCGCCACCTCTAATTGGCGGGGCTCTTCTCAAATATGGAGTGTTTTAACGAATTAAAACATTGACACGCCTTCGCGCTTAATGTAATCTTTGCTCAGCTTTTAGTTTATATTCAATAGTTATCGGCCATAAGACGCGCTACGGCGTGTCAGCCTTCGCCCCGCTAGGCGGGGCTACGGCCGACAGGCAGGCACATATTCTCACTCATTACTTCTTGCAGCTATGGCTAAACGCAGATTTACAGATGCAGGCTGGCGAAAGGACCCTTGGTTCAGAGCACTATGTTCTGCACTTGCGTCATGCAAGAACGAGGATGAAATTGCAGAGCTACTTAGGGACATTGGAACTCTCTCTGAGCTTCAGGCGTGGAGTGAAAGGCTGGAAGTGGCAAAACTTCTTGCTAAGAAGTTAAGTTACAGAAAGGTTGCAGAAATGACCGGTGCAAGTACTACTACAGTAACAAGAGTTGCTAAATATATGGAGGATGGAACTGGAGGATATTCTAGATATTTGAAGACTGATAAAAATCATCATGCCTCTTCCCCGAGCAGGGAGAAGACGGCATCGGTGTTGCAAGGTTATTTAGATAAAGCCCAGAAGTAAAAGTAAAAATCCGATCTCGTCTCTTCTCTGCTCGTTGCGGGGAAGAGTTTTTAGTGTGGTCGGTCTTTTTACAACACAGGAGAAAAGGAGAAAGCTGTGGAACTGAACTTCGAGAAGGGCGGTGGCTTTATCACCGCAGTAGCAGTCTGTGTTTACACAAAGGAGGTTCTGATGGTGGCATCAATGAACCGCGAATCTTGGAAGGAAACTTTGCGTAGCGGTTACGCGACCTACTTTTCCAGGTCAAGAAATCAACTTTGGAAGAAAGGGGAAACATCTGGGCACACTCAGTGCGTCAAGGAAATCAGGGTTGATTGCGACCTTGATTCAGTAGTGTTGTTTGTTGATCAGCATGGATTTGCGTGCCACGTTGGTTTCAGGTCGTGCTTCTTTCGATCTTTGGATCGCAAGGGAGTACGGCAAGGCGTCGTAGTACCTGAGGCATTGCTCAAGATGGATGATCTGAGCGAACAAATGCATCAGAACAGTTTATCGGATAATATTTTGTAAAGGAGAGCCTAAATGTCCAAGATGGATCAATTGATTGCTGACTGTCTGTTTGTAATCCAGTTTGTGTGCATAGCAGTCTTCGGGTACGCCCAGTTCTGTCGCATGCTTTGGACTACGCAAGGAGTTAGTATCACTTGGTACCTGACTTTTGGTGGGTTCTTGCTTTTGAACCTACTTCTTATGTTCAGAGCTAATCAAGTGAAATCAAGCAGGACGACTCGTCAGGTAATTGTCAGCTATGCTTTTCTGACGATCGTTGTAGCCGTTCATGTGACGGTGATACTGTGGATGGGCTATGTGTGGGATGGAAACGACTCGTGCACAGCATTTCTGAGCGGAATGTTGATCATAATGATTGTTATTGTTGCGAGACGATGCAATCTCAAGATCACCGATGCCATGGTGAAGGGATGGATCGCAGTAAGCTTAAGAACTGCTCCCCAATTTATCATGGCGTACAAGATCTGGACTGTTGGTGGTGATGGAATCGCCGGTGCGATTCTGATCACAGGACATGTAACAGTTCTGTCGCGACTTGGTCAGGTTCTATATTCGCTTAAGGAAGCGAGTTGGGACAGAAATCGGATTGCGACTGCCATGAGCGAAATAGCCAACGAGTTGAGTTGGACGCTGGTTACAGTTGCTTGGTTTGTGAATCTTTGTTCTTGAATTAGGAGAAACGAGATGGCGATCGAGAGAAAGAAACGACGAGAGACTCTGGGTATCAGCGGGACAGTGGCAGGACTTAAAGTGCTCACGATCATGTGGTACTACGGGTGGACTGTCGGCAAAAAGAACTGGTTTGGGCTTGAGGTAGAGAGAGTCGATGATGATCTCGAGTTGGCGAAGAGGCTTGCAGCATGCGGAACCGACGACAGTCTGTGGGCAGCAATCGTTCCGGAAAACTGGCCGAAGTTCGAAATCCAGGGAATGTTGGATTCGCTGAGGGGAAAGCGGAAGCGGGCAAAAAGGTGGCTTTCGTTTCCAAAGAGAGAGCTTCGAATTGGACATCGGTTTTGGGAGAATGGAAAGGAACCAAATTGGAGAAGCCTAAATCCAGTTTTGTTCAAGTCAAAAACCTGTCCAATGCTCATGCATAGCTTGCTGAGCATTGATAGATATAGCTCGTATCAGATGTTGTTCGACCTTGCTGAGTATGTGTTATTTCCGCAAGGAACTCCGATCATCTTCAGATGCTGGGACACGAAAGGAGCATTTCCCATTGAAGATGAGTGGAGCGAGCTGGAGACGATTGGCGAGAACGACGATTCACGTACTTACAAAGTCGTCTTGCCGACAAGTAGTGTTGCGAAATTGTTTTATGATCTCACTTTTACGAGTGGGATGCTCATAACCCACGAAATGAGGAAGGAGAGCTGACATGCATTTTCCAGAAAGAAGAGAACCGTTTGAGGGCGAGCGTTGGATGCGTTTTGCAGTTCCCCGCGGAAGCTTGGAGGCTCCCGTGATGGAACAGCTTAAGTCAGCCGGTTGCCGCATGTACGACGCTGAAGGCAGGGATGGACTCTGCGGCGAGTTTGGCACTTCGATATCCCTCCACAAGAGGGATAGGCGGATGATTCACCCGCTCGTTAAGGTCGGCAATTTCCATGCGGGCATAACAGGGAAGGACATCTGCATGGAACAAGGCAACGGCGTGTGCATTCAAGGATTGTTGCCGTCGCCTGTTACCAAATGGGTTCTTGCGGCACCGGAAGGTTTTAAGCCGTGTGGCATAGTACCAACCGGGTGCGAAATGCCCACATTTGCCGATATCGTAATGCCGAACCTGGCAGATTGGAGCGGTTACAGAATCGTTCGAATCGAGGGTGACGAAGAGTGCGTGATCCATGACGGATTATGTCGGGCCATTGTTGTACCAACGGTGACCGGAAGAAGTCTGAGGGAAAAACCCAAAAGACCTCTGGCCATCGTATCTGGTGGGGATAACCTTTTCGAAAGCCGACCGTGTGTTGTCAGCAAGTATGAGATGTCTAATCGGGATTTTCCCGAACTCAGCGTGCTGATTGAACGATTGGTTAAGGACTGACCACGACGTCTGCGCCCTGTGCGTAGATATTACCCCGAGACCGCTAGACGGTTTCGGGGCTTTTTTAGTTGAGCTTTGATTTTGGAGTGTAGAATTAGGATGTGAACCACGCTCACTTCATCAACTACTGCTTGCTCCTAGCCTCACAAGGCCGTGGAAAGGTCAGAGCTAATCCAATGGTCGGCTCAGTACTTGTGAGAGGCGATAAGATTGTGGCTGAGGCGTTCCACTTAAGTTTCGGTCAGGCACACGCGGAGAGGGCGTTATTAGAGCGTTTCGAGGGTGCTATAGAGTCAGATGATGTTTTATATGTAAATCTGGAGCCTTGTTGCCACCGAGGCAAAACTCCGCCGTGTACAGACATAATAATCGAGAAGGGGATTAAACGATTAGTATTTGGAATGCTTGATCCTAACGCGCAAGTAAGCGGAAAGGGGATTGCTATACTCAGAGAAGCTGGAGTTGAGGTGGTAGGTCCTGTGTTGCCTGAGGTTTGCGAAAGGTTTAATAGGGGATTTGTTTCGGTTCAGAAAAGTGGAAGACCATGGATAACTCTCAAAAAAGCTCAAACCCGCTCAGGTCAGATTTCAAACAAAAATGGATCCCCTCTTAAGATTACAGATCAGATTCAAGATGAATGGTCACACACAAGGCTCAGAGCCAGACATGATGCGATACTTGTTGGAGTTCAGACCATTATTAGTGATGATCCAAAGCTTACAGTCAGATACGGGGACATAAGCTTCCAGCCAGCCAGAATAGTTCTTGATCCAAATGGGAGGATGCCGAAGGAAGCGAATGCGGTCGGTGGGAGGATGATAGTTGTAACAAAAGAGACAAAGGGTACAAAGGAGACAAAAGAATCAAAAGAGAATGGAATAGAGAGAATTCAGATCCCCTTTAAGAACGGATCGTTTGATCTAGATAAGCTTTGGAAAGCTCTTGATATTACAAGTATCTTAGTTGAAGGAGGGGAGAGGACTTGGAAATCGTTTAAGGATGTTGGAATGATTGATGAAGAAGTAATATTAATAGGTTGATAGGTTTGGAGGTGAATAGGTTGAGAGGTTCCTATTAAACCTATTCACCTATGGACCTGTAACCTATTGACCTATTAACCAAAGAAAAACCCCGCTTTACTCACGGGGTCTTTCTCACCAACACTTCTATTCTGTTCTATTTATACATCTGAATCGCGTTCAGAATCACCTTGGAAACCTCTGCTCTGTTAATCGGAGAGCGTGGGCGGAAGGTGCTAGCATTATCATCACCGGATACAAGACCGTCGGAAGTAGCTGTTTCGATAGCAGCTGCGTTTGGAGTACCGGTTGAAACATCTGAGTATTGGCCTCCGCTTGCTGATCCTACATTACGTCCAAATACTTCCAATATAGTTTGGACAACTGCTCCTCTTGGGGCAGGATCATTTACGTTCAAACGATCGTTCTTGAAGATAGATACACCAAGGCTTTCTAGCTTTGCGACGTATCCTGCAGACCATTGTCCTCTTGCAGACCTAAGATCAGGAGATTTGCCGGACAGTGGATTCTTGCCAGCGGCTCCCAGAGCCATCTTGGCTACTTCTGCATAAGTAACTGAGTTTCCTGGACCGAATTCTCCTGTAGGTCGTCCTCTGCCATCTCTGTATCCGGAAACGACTCCCTTGTCTATCAACGAGAACACGAACGGTGCGTACCAAGCTGCGGAAGAAACGTCTCTCATTGTTACACCTTTTCCGTCAATCGTTACTTTAAGTGCACGACCATCCTGTTGTGAAAGAGATAGGGACAGGGCGCCTTGGGACTCGGTTGCTCCTTCACCTTCACCAGCTGTGCCATCTCCTTCTCCAGCATCCGTTGTACTGTCAGTTGGAGTAGTTGTCGTACCAGTATCTCCACCACCACCTCCACCACCTCCGCCGCCGCCTCCTCCGCCACCACCACCACCACCACCACCGGCGTTTTGAGCAGCCTGTTGTGCTTCCCAAGCTGCGCGCAGAGTGGCTGCACGTGCTGCACGATCAGCGGCATCTGATCCTCCTCCAAACACTAGTGTTGTTGTTCCTGAGGACTGCAAACCGTCATGAGGGTCTGTGTACCAGAATGTTGCAGTGCTTGTTGCAGTAGCTTCCAAAGTACCGTTATATGCGGTAACAGCAGAATTAGCGGTTGGGATAGATATTTCAAATACACCTGCTGCTAAGCCACTTTCTAGCAGAACACCGGTTTCGGTATCTGTTCCAATCTTTATTGATCCCGTAAGAGAATCTGCTGTCAAAGCTCTAATATTCTCTGAAGGGTCAGTTAGTATGAATCTGAGATTTTCACTAACACCGTATGAGTTTACATCTCCACCAGCCAATTTTGCCGATTGAGCTGATCCTTTGTAAACAAGCCAGGAACTGTATCCATCTGTGATAGTTCCTTCTTCATCAATGTATCCAAGGTTAGAAATCGTGGCACCTGTTGCATATAGATTGTATCCGCTAAGTGAGAGGATTGATCCTGAATCTATAGTCAATGTTGTGGCAACGCTAGCCGTTCCACTGAGCTCAGTTCCGCTACCGGCTGCAATCG
Source organism: Candidatus Peribacter sp. UBA2144 (assembly GCA_002328295.1). Taxonomy (GTDB): domain Bacteria; phylum Patescibacteriota; class Gracilibacteria; order Peribacterales; family Peribacteraceae; genus UBA2144. The sequence continues at coordinate 9,294 of DCXE01000016.1, forward strand.
TAGAGATCTGAAGTGCATAAATAACGTTGCTGGCAAAGTCGATCCATGTCGTATCATCCTGAATCTGCCATGTTCCACCTCCGGATGCATTAAAGATTGCTGCGTCACCAACAGAGATAGCACCGGATACGGTTACGTTGGAATCGACCTCCATACCGGCTTGTGCTGCGCTTGCAACAGTAATACCTCCTGAAACTGTTAGAGGAATATCATTTACCTGAAGGTTCAAATTACCAAGAGTGACTGTAAGAAGACCGGTTAGTGTAAGAGCTGTTCCATTAACCGTAATGTCATCGTCTGTACCTCCTCCTGTGTTATTGATGGTTAGGTTATTTATCGCCTCACTATCGAAGTCAATTGCCTGATCCAAGACACCATTAAGCGTCCATGTTCCACCTGTAACATTAAGGAAGGCACTATCTCCGACAGTAACAGATCCAGAGTTGCTAACATTCGAATCGGTTGTAAGTATCGCGTTAGCATCGCTAGCCAGCGTAAGCGCAGTTCCTACCTGAAGGTTCAAGCTGTTCGTGGCCATATCGAGGTTACCTCTTGTGATAGTTAGCGTTCCAGATACGGCAAGCGGTCCTCCGGCTACTGTTATGGTGCCGGTTGATGTTCCAGATGTGGTTGTATTGTTAATCGTTAGGTTTTCGAACCTCTGTCCATCGAGGTCTATAGTCTGATTTCCATTATTTCCATTAAGAGTCAGCGTACCTCCAGTAAGCGAGAAAGTTGCCGCGTCTCCAACTGACACTGCAATTAATTTACGTCAATCCAAATAGTTTGATTAACAAGTATCAACTATATATCGTGTGCGATTGCTGTCATTAGCACAGCATATTGTGTTTCTTACTTGACATGTTGACAATGGAACCTACCGCAAAAACACCCCCAAAATCGTTTGCTTCAGAAGTTAAAGTTGCTTCAAAAGATGGTGCTCCTGTAAAACAGGGCATGGCAATCGGAAGGAGATTCACCACACCCGGAAGCGACCCACTGGAAGAGGTGAAATATGAAAAGAGACTAAGTTCGATTAAAAATCCAGATGGTTCAACAGTATTCGAGATGGATGGAGCCGAGATTCCTATGGATTGGAGCCAGGTTGCAACCGACATCGTAGTCAGCAAGTACTTTAGAAAAGCCGAGGTTCCTCAGGTCGATGAGAATGGAAATATTATGCTAGACGACAAGGGGCAAGTTGTTACAGGTCCGGAACAAAGCGTGAAGCAAGTAGTTAGGCGCTTGGCCGGATGCTGGCGCGATTGGGGAGAGAAATACGGTTACTTTGAAACTTTGCAGGATGCTCAGGCGTTCGAAGACGAGCTTAAGTACATGCTAGTTCACCAAATGGCAGCGCCGAACAGTCCGCAATGGTTTAACACGGGTTTAAATCATTCTTATGGAATAACTGGTCCTGCCCAAGGACATTTCTACTGTGATCCGGTCACGGGTGCAGTGAAAAAAAGTACAGACGCTTACACGCATCCACAACCTCATGCTTGTTTTATACAATCGGTAAATGATGACATGGTTAACTCCGGCGGTATCATGGATCTCTGGGTCCGCGAAGCACGTCTCTTTAAATACGGATCAGGTACCGGTACAAACTTTTCAAAAATTAGAGGAGAGGGTGAACCGCTTTCAGGCGGAGGATTTAGTTCTGGCTTAATGAGTTTTCTGAAAATTGGAGACCGCGCCGCGGGTGCAATAAAGTCAGGTGGAACAACAAGGCGTGCTGCGAAAATGGTTTGTCTAGATCTTGACCATCCGGATATCGAGAAATTTATAGACTGGAAAGCCAACGAAGAAAAAAAAGTTGCTGCCATGTCGGATGCAGGATACTCGACCGACTTCAACTCCGAAGCTTATCAAACCGTCTCCGGCCAAAATTCCAACAACTCTGTCCGCATTCCGCATAGTTTCTTCGAGCGAGTGGAAAAAGATGGGAAGTGGGATCTGATATGGAGAACTGCGCTTAAACAAGCCAAAAAACAAGGGTCTGAACCGGAGCCATGCAAGACGATGAAGGCGCGTGAGCTTTGGGACAAGATCGGATATGCAGCATGGGCATGTGCGGACCCCGGAGTGCAGTACGACACTACGATTAATGAGTGGCATACATGTCCGGCAAGTGGGCAAATAAATGCCAGTAATCCATGCAGCGAATATATGTTTTTGGATAATACGGCATGCAATTTAGCCTCACTCAATCTGATGAAGTTCTACGATCAGGAGCATAAAACATTCGAGATTGAAAAGTTTAAACACGCAGTTAGGATTTGGACGATCGTTCTAGAGATATCGGTTTTGATGGCGCAGTTTCCAAGTGAAGAAATAGCAGACTTAAGTTACAGGTTTCGCACTCTTGGTCTAGGTTACGCAAACCTCGGAGCTTTACTTATGCGAATGGGTATTCCGTACGACTCGGCGCGCGGTCGCGCGATTGCCGGAGCTCTTACTGCGATTTTAACTGGCGAGTCTTATGCGGCTTCTGCAGAAATGGCTAAGCATTTGGGTGTCTTTAAAGAATATCCTCTCAATCGCGATCATATGCTTAAAGTTATACGCAACCACAGGCGTGCGGCTTACGATGCACCAGCATCCGAGTACGAAGGACTCTCTGTGCTTCCGGTAAGCATCAACCAGCATGTTTGTCTTCCGGAATTACTGGAATCAGCGAAAGAGTGTTGGGATCGTGCTCTCTCTTCAGGAGAAAAATACGGTTATCGCAACGCGCAGACAACTGTTATTGCGCCGACGGGAACTATCGGCCTCCTTATGGATTGTGATACAACCGGAGTCGAGCCAGACTTCGCAATTGTGAAATTTAAAAAACTGGCGGGAGGCGGTTACATGAAGATTGTGAATCAATCTGTTGCAGTTGCTCTTAAAGCTTTGCAATACACCGAACAGGAAAATCAAGAAATTATGAAGTATGTTTTGGGAACACTTTCACTTGAAGGAGCTCCTCACATAAATCGTCAGTCACTCAAAGAAAAAGGATGCACAGATGAGTGCATTGCGAAAATAGAACAAGCTTTGCCCACGGTCTTTGAATTGCAATTCGCTTTCAATCGTTTTGTACTTGGGGACGAGGTGCTAGAAAAGCTAGGACTAACTCAGGAACAGATAGAGTCTCCGAATCTTAATATTCTTAAAGAGCTTGGATTCAGCGAGGAAGAGATTGAGGAAGCAAATATCGTTATATGCGGGCACATGACGCTTGAAGGAGCTCCTCATATGAAGGAGGAGGATCTGCCTGTATTTGATTGTGCAAGCAAATGCGGTAAAGATGGCATTCGCTTAATATCAGCTGAAGGGCATATAAATATGATGGCAGTTGTTCAGCCCTTCATAACAGGTTCCATTTCAAAAACGATTAATCTGCCAAATGAGGCTACTGTTGAAGACGTAAAGGAAGCGTACATGCTTGGCTGGAAGAAAGGACTCAAAGCCAATGCTTTGTATAGGGATGGGTGTAAGTTGAGCCAGCCGCTGTCTGCTTCTTCGAAGAAGGAGACAAAGGATACAAAGGAGAAGAAGGAGATAGTAGAAAGGGTTGTGTATAAAGAGGTTCCACGCAGAAGAAAACTTCCTGATGAGAGGAGGTCTATCACTCACAAACTTTCGGTTGCAGGACACGAGGCTTACATTCACGTAGGTTTGTATGAGGATGGATCTGCAGGGGAGCTCTTTATAAAAATGAGTAAAGAAGGGTCTACACTCTCGGGCGTGATGGATACTCTTGCACTCAGTATTTCTATGAATTTGCAGTATGGAGTTCCGATTGAAGTCTTATGTTCCAAGCTTGTTCACACACGGTTTGAACCGATGGGAATGACTACCAACAAAGAGATCCCAATGGTAACAAGCATCATGGATTATCTTGGGCGCTGGCTGGCACTCAAGTTCCTGCCGAAGGAACAGGCTATGCAGTTCCATAATAAAGAACTTGTGCAAAAAGCATATGAGGAAGGAACAAAAAGCAAAGATGCATTTGCAATGAGACTTCCGATATTAGATGAAGGTGCAACAGTTCAGATAGAAGATAGGGGAACAATTGTTGAGGAAAAAACTTCAGCGGAGATAGAAGAACAGATTATGGAAGTAGAAGCCGCTCCTACCAAAATGGAAATTGCAAAGCTTCAAGGTTTCACAGGATCCATATGCACAGGTTGTGGTTCGGTCAGAGTTAAACGAAACGGATCATGTGAAGTATGTTTGGATTGTGGGGCGACCTCTGGTTGTAGTTGACAAGTTACAAGTTGACTAGTTAACTAGTTCATCCTATGAGTACGTTTAAATCTTTCGAGGATATTGAAGCATGGCAGGAGAGTCGTAAGCTTGTTAAATCGATTCGCGTCATATGCAAACTAGATAATGTAAAAAGGGATTTTGCATTTGTTGATCAGATCACAAGGTCAGCGAGGTCAATATCTGCAAACATTGCTGAAGGGAGTGAGGCTCTTACGTATCCAGATTTCATACAATATCTGGGTCATGCAAGAAAGTCTGCTTCTGAAGTCAGAGCTCATTTATACGATGCACGTGATGAGGAATATGTTTCAGATCAAGAATTTGAATCACTGACTGAACAAACAAGATATATTGGACGAATGCTGACAAAGTTAATCTGTTATTTGCAAGGATTAGATCAAAAGCAAAAACGTACTGTTAAAAAACTTGCAACTAGTTAACTAGTAAACTAGTCAACTAAACATCATCAATATAAGGAATAAAAATGAGTAAGAAATATGCTACTATTTATACATGTCGATGGCGTTCGAATTACCACCGGGCCTGAGAGAAAGAATGAAGAAGGCAAAAAAGAAAATGTCCCCCGCAGCATACGAGAAACTCAGAGAGCGCGTGAAGGGTCCGGAGGATTTGGAAAAGGAGCTTGGCCACATGGAGCATCTTGCCAACTTGCAGTTCAACATGGAGTCGGAACCTCGTGTTAAAGAGAAACTTAAGGAAAAGATAAAGGAAGATATTGAGTCAGCTGGAGTTGAGGAAGTGTTGGAAGGGAATATAGAAGGGGATTTTGATGTTTCAATCGAAGAAAATCCGGATACACACGAAGATCAGTTAGTTGTTGCACCGGAGGGTAATGTAAGTGAAAAGATTGTTATAAAGCCTGCATATTCTGAGCAGTACATTGCTCAGTTCTCGAATGGCTCAGAGGGATCTTAAAAACTGATCATAAGGACGCCAAACACGGCGACTAAGAGGAATGCTCTCATAATGTCGGGGGAAGGGACTGGAAGAGTACTCCTTGGTATCAACGATGATCAACTTATTTAGCTTGCGGAAGGGCAAGAAGGTGTATAAATAAATGAATCACCCTTCGACTAGCTCAGGGTGACAAAATTAATGTCGTGGTGAGCGAGCTAGTGCTGAGCACAGTCGAGGCATCGAACCACGAGTGTATGTACATTGTACATACACTTACTAAATCAGCTCCGAATCAAACTTATCAATCTGATCATCCTGTGCGGCTTTGTTATTAATCTTCTTCCCGCAGATAGTGCATTCATGAATTATTACCCAGCCTTTCTTGCCAGACTGATCCAAAGAAGCAGGCCTCATTAAGCCCCCGCAAGGGGACTTGCGATCTCCCGGGCCTTCCAGATCAACATGCTTAGAAAATAAACAGTAAGGGCAATGATTTCTGTAGCTTCCTTTTTCAAGAGGCTTAACTTCCGCTTGGCAGTGTTCGCAGCTGAACGGTTCTTGACGGGCGATAAAAGGAGACAAAGGGCACAAAAGGTGTAAAGGGTTCAAAGGGATATTATCATTTATTTGATAATACTTTTCTCAATTTTGTCAGAAGATATCCCACTTTGCCAATCTGATTATCAAGTAATTCGAATTGTTCATTTGTGATATATCCCAATCTCATACTTAGTGACAATTGATATGAGAGTTCTTCTAAAGACCCTTCAGCGATTTCGAAGAAACGAAGACGTTCTTTATTGGATCTTCTGTAATTCCCTTCAACAATATTTGTGGGAATGCTAGTGGCTGCTCTTCTTATCTGAGAACAAAGTGCAAACCTCTCTTCGGTTGGAAAGTGTGGAAGTAGTTCATAGGCCTGCAGACAAAGTTTATCTGCTTCTTTCCATACAACCAAATCTTGATGGGGACGTTTTCTCATATTAAAGCGGGTGATCGTATCATGTTTGCGTCCCTTTGTCTCCTTTTTCTCTTTTGTCTCTTTTGTACCCTTTTCCTAGACATTAAATTTAAACAAAATCACATCCCCATCCTTTACCACGTAATCCTTCCCCTCCGATCGCATCTTACCCTTTTCTTTAGCTCTACTCTCGCCTCCAAGCTCAACAAAGTCATCGTAAGCAATAGTTTCTGCTCTTATGAATCCCTTTTCAAAGTCAGTATGAATTACGCCTGCGGCTTGCGGGGCCAGTGCGCCTTTTGGAATCGTCCAAGCACGCGCTTCTTTAGGACCAGCTGTGAAGTATGTGATGTAACCGAGCGCGGCGTATGCAGCGTGTATCAGACGATCAAGTCCGGATGAAGTTACGGAAAGATCATCGAGAAATTCTTTTGCCTCTTCATCAGATAGATCTTGAAGGTCTTCTTCGATCTTTGCTGAAACTGTAATCACCTCAGTATCCTCAGGAACTCCTAATTGTTCTCTAGCGTCAGCAATACTTAGAGTATGCATCTGTTCCTCGGAAACGTTAGCCGCATAAATAAGCGGTTTATCAGTCAGCAAAAAGAATGATTTAACAATCAACGCCTCCTCGTCAGTAAAATTCAAAGTTGATGCGAACAAGCTGTTGTTTAAGCATTCTTTGAGTCTTTCCAGAAGTTCAAATTCTTTCTGAACTTCTTTATTTCCTACTTTCCCTGCACTGCCCATTTTATCTATTCGGTCAGTTACAGTCTGCAGATCCTTTAAGCATAACTCAGTTTCGATAGTCTCACGGTCACGCTTGGGATCTATGCTTCCTTCCACGTGCGTGATATCAGAACTTTCAAAAAATCTGACGATGTGGCAGAGCGCGTGTACTTCTCTTATCGCGGCGAGAAATTGGTTGCCCAATCCCTCTCCTTTATGCGCACCTTTTACAAGTCCTGCAATATCCACAAATTCAACTGCGGCAGGAACTACTTTTTCGGGACTGACGATATCGGCAATCTTTTTGAGCCTTTCATCCGGAACTTCAACTATTCCGACGTTTGGATCAATGGTACAAAAAGGGAAGTTTGAAGCATTGGCTCCGCGCGTCTTGGTAAGAGCATTAAAAAGTGTGGATTTTCCCACATTGGGCAGACCGATGATGCCAACTTTGAGGGCCATTGGGGGGAGTTTGAGGTATTGGCAACTTAAAGGCAATTAGCAGATTGGCAATTAGCAGATTAGCTAATCTGCTAATCTGCTAATAAGCTAATTGCAGTTATCACTTCAAGTTACTTGAAACCGCCTATTTAACGCCAAATTCACGGTTCCAACCCCATTGACAACTCCACTTAACAAGGTAAAATATTGCACTAACTTATGAATAGGAAGATTCAATTATTTGCTGGCCTTTTCGCGATCTTGGGATTTGCGCATATTGCATATGCCGCTGGATTTTCGGATACAGTTGGCACTCCTTATGACACCGCATTTACATACCTAAAATCGAAGGGAGTTATTCAAGGTTATGCAACAGGAGAGGGAAAGCCTAATAGTGCTCTTAACAGGGCCGAGGCTTTGAAGGTAATTGCAGGATTAAGAGTTCCCGATCGAGTGGATTGGTACAAACAGAACGTAATGCCACTTCCACTATTCTACGATGTTCCATCAGGTGAGTGGTATACGCCCTATGTTGAAGCAGGATTTGAATCAAACATACTCACAGGTTATCCAGACAGAACATTCAGGCCTGCCAATAATTTAAAATTTGAGGAAGCGGTTGTGATGGTTCTTCGAGCGTATGGGCTTGAGGGTGTAGCTGGAGGTGCGCAACTTTCTCCTTATATGCAGAATCGCGACGGTGAGTGGTTCACTCCATATATAAATGATGCAATTGCAAAGAATCTGATTATGCATCAGGGAAGAATGGAGCTTGGACAAATTATTACTCGTGGAAGATTTTTCGACTTGGTTTATCGTTTAGATAAGATTCAATCGGAAAGTGCAGTTGCCTACTCAGGCCCTGAACCGCAAGGTCCTATTGCTCCGCAGCAGAGAGTAAACGTGCCACAAAGAGTCAATCCTCAGGTTCGAGTAATATCTTCGGGCCAGTCTTCGATAACTGCCTTACCCGAGCATTCTTCCGAGAAGCATTTTGCGGTCTCTATTCCTTCTCTTGGAATAAAAGATCTGACAGTAACTCATCCGGCCGATCCTTTTACGCCTGATGGTATACTTCAGCCTCTTCAGCATGGACTTGGTCATCTGTTTAGTTATCCGGGAGCGGGAGGCAAGATTATGATATACGGACATTCTTCCAGCTACCATTGGGATGTTTCCAAATTCACCAAAATCTTCAGAACGGTAAATACCTTGGAGGTTGGGTCGAGAATATTTGTGACTTATGACGGAAAGCTACACACATACGAAGTAACAAGGCACCAGACAATTCAGGCTAGCGATACAACACCATTTCAAGATCAGGGAGGAGGGGAGGAGCTGATTCTATATACCTGTTGGCCCAGAGATTCGATTGCACAGAGGTATCTGATTCATGCATTGCCGGTAAGCTCGGTCGCATTAAGATAACAATTGACACGTCCGCCTTCGGCGGACTTTTGATAATTAACAATTAACACCTCGTTATCCAGAATAATGAAGTTGTCAATTGTTAAAAGCGAAGACTCGCAAATGCGGGATGAGCGTGTCAACTGTCAATTGTTAAAAACCTTACGAGGTTTTCCTCGTAAGGTTTTTATTGACGTCTTTTCGCTAGTGCTTAAGCACGGGATTAATTTACATAATTACCCGATTCGCAGCTTGCTCGGCGCTTGCCGCTTGTTCCGACGCAACCACGTACTTCCGAGTACTTGGAATCGTCGAAGGCAGGTCGTTCGCGACCGGTGACATCATGACTCCTGTAATGGAATGCTCCGTCATTAATACCCTGGTCGAGGTTCAAGCGAAGTGCACGTGTATTGGAGTACTTTACCGCTCCACTGGGAGCAGCATGGTAGGATTCCACTGCACCAGCTTTAGCATCATTAGGATGATAGCTGCTGGCGACAACATATGCGTACTGGCTTGTTCCGGCTCCCAGAAGGGTACCGACAACGATGCCTGCGAGCACAGCGATTGAAACATTACTATTGCATTTCATTGCTGTTTTGGGGAAAGGAAATAAATATTTGTATTTATTATATAATACCATAAATTAAGATAAATGGCAAGTATATAAATATATGAAAAGAATCAGAGGAAGCAGAGGAGTCAGAGGATAATCCTCTGATTCTTCTTACTTATCTGATTCTTCTGTTTCTTCTTAATGAGGCACGCTTGGCCACTGCTGATAATCAATGTCGTTTTCGCGCTTCTCGACCGTGCATTTTGCATATCGAGGGCTGCCAAAAGTAAACCGATTACAGCCCTCATTCTCATCTTCTAAATTGAGTGGAGCGCTGTGTCCGGCATTTGCTGCTCTCCTGAGCCTTGCTTCTCTCTCAGAAATTTCTTTGCCAGGTACTTGGAATACGCCTGCGTCGCTACGCTCGCGAAAGATTCCGTCTGCTGAACGTACATTAACAGAATCCTTCATAAAGTTAGGATCTGCGCCTTTAAAGGCGACTAGTTGAGCGTACTGCATGGTTCCGGCGCCGATAAGAGCACCAATGATGACACCGACTAGCGATGCTACCACGACGTTATGCTTGTTCTTGCATTTCATGACTGGGACAGTTAGGAAGTAAATGTTTGTTAGGTTTATAATAGCACAAATGTGCTGTCAGAGCAACTATCTACTGACTCTTGTCAGGATAAGGAAGCTTAGTTGGTTCCACTTTTTCTTCTCTCAAAAGACACTTTGTGTATCTGGGTCCAAGATGAAATTGCCTGCATCTTGCAGGTCCAAACCAGATTGAGGAAGGTTGCAGCTCAACAAAATTCTCGCGTGGAGCCATTGCTGAGGACTTAAACTTTGGATTCTCTTCATCAATCCATCTAAGGCTATCCATTCCAATTGCTTCGTCGGGTCTTACACCCATAAATGCAGAGGTAGTACTCATTCGTACTGACATAGCTCCTATCACGACTCCAGCCATGATCCCAGCCAGAAGGGCGACTTTGGTTTGCTGATCGAAGGACATGATAAAGTTTGTTAAATGATAGGTTTTAGTTTCTTGGAGTTTGCTGTTTCCTATATATATTTCCCTCTCTTGCTTCCACAACGCATTTTGCAAGACGTGCGTGGCTGAGTTCCCAGCAGTGTTTTGGAATACTGTTTTTGCCTCTGCCATTTCTCCAGTAATAGCTTCCTTGCTCCTGCAACCTATCTTGAATACGAGGCCAACCCTTAATTAAATCCCTCTTTTTGTGATTTTCATCATTAATATCAATATTTTGGTTTACAGGATCACCTGTTCTCGCGAAGTTGGGATCGATTCCAACGAAAGCAGTAGTCGAAGAATTAATGGATCCGACCACAGAGAGAGCTCCCACCGCAATTCCAGCAACTATTCCTAGACTTAAGCCTTTTGTGTGAATTCTGTGTTTCATAGTGTTTGTTTGGAACTATCTATATTATAGCATGCAATGGAGCGGAGGACAATATGCCAATAAATGGCAAAGAATCAGAAGAAACAGAGGAATCAGAGGAATCAGAAGATATTCAAATATAACTTTCCACAGGTTTGTTTACATCCACTCCTCTGAATCTTCTGATTCTTCTGCATCTTCTGTTTCCTCTTTTTATCCTATTCGTCTGAGAATCTCACGATCGACGAAATCTTTCTGCCTACCATAAGTCAGTCGACTCAACTGCTTAAATGCTTCGGCAGCCTGGGGATCTTTTGGATAAGTAGTGTCGAGCCATGGACGTGGAACATCAATCGAGAATGGCCTGGATGGCTTACCCTCAATGCAAAGCTTCATGGATCCTTTGAATGCATCCATATTTATCAAATCTTGCTCCGAGAATACAGGAGCCATTTCCTTCGCACATACTTCGGCATCTTGCGGTCCAATCTTATAAAACATCATTGTTCCAACGTTTCCAAAAATTGCTCCCTTAAGGTTTGTCTTACCCGACATCCTGTCATCTTTCTCCAATTGGTCGATGTACTGGTGAGCAAGTACCAAGCCAAGTCGATATTTTCTGGCTTCGGAAAGAATTGATTCAATCGAGTCTGTAACAAAGTTTTGGAATTCGTCGATGTACAGGAAGAAATCTTTTCGTTCCTCTTTGCTTTGTTGCTGTCTGCGCATAGCTGCAACCTGGATTTTGTTAACAAATATCATTCCAAGCAGCTGAGAGTTAATGTCTCCAACAAGTCCTTTACTTAAGTTCACAAGCAGGATCTTTCCCGAATTCATGCAATCCGCAATATCAAAGGCGCTCTTTGTTTGTCCTACAATATTTCTGATCAACGTATTGGTGTAGAACTGTCCGAACTTAGCGGCGAAGTAGGGGATCAGCTCTTGTTTTTCTCTTTGTCCAGTCTGCGCCATCTGTTTTTCCCAGAATGATTTAACAATCGGATTGCTTACTTTAGATACTTTGTATTTTTGCCACTCTTCGTCTGTAAACAGCTTAACAAGATCAGTTATAGCTCCGCCCTCCTCTTCATCTTCCATCAAAGTCAGACAACCATTTCGGAAGTAATCCTGAATTCGAGGTCCAAAAATTTCATTACCGAACATTTTCACCATCATGTTCATTGCATCCAAAGCAATCAGGTCTCTCTCTTCTGCACTCTTGCCTTCCAAAAGGTTTAGTCCCATCGGACGTTCGACATCGGCAGGGTTAAAGTAAATTACATCATCAGCTCTTTCGCGTGGAATATATGGCATCAGGTCTTCTACAAGCGAACCATGAGGATCAACCACGCAAAGGCCTTTTCCATTATGAAAGTCCTGACGTGCCATTAATTGCATAATGGATGATTTACCAGTACCCGTTTGTCCTATGATGTAGAAGTGACGGAAGCGGTCTTCATTATTTTGATAAATTTTAGTCTTTTCACCACGATGTGTGTTGTTCCCAAGGAGCAAGCCTTCCTCTGGAATGTCCTTTGGTGCAGGTGCTATTTTGAAGTTCTGCCACTTAATGGTTTCGACTTTGTTATATTTGATATTTGGAAGATGGAAAAAACCAGTAAGCTCACTTGTCCCCAAGAGCATCTTTGGGCTCATGAAAAATTGTTTCTTGGTGCGTTTGGGAGATCTGCGTACGAATTTATTAACTATCTCGGTAGTTTGAACTATCCTTGGCCTTTTAAAACTGTTACCCCGGACAGAATCAAATTGTCTGAAAGCAGCGATAAGAGTTTCCAGAATAGTTTTTGATCTTGTTTCAGAATCAGTAGATACAAGAAGCCTGAGGGCACATGTAAATCCGGCTTGCCCAGCCTTCTCGTCCATGGATTTGCTGTATTCCTCTACCATTTGTGATACGCGTTCTCCGGTTGAATGTTCGGCCTCCTTAAATTCTGCAAGATCATCTCCTCCTGTAATTATACTAAAGGCGGCACTTAACCATGAAATTGGATTCCACCATTTTGCGTGTTGCTTCTTTGGATTGATTAACTGAGTTGCTTCTTTTTGGAGTTTTTTCTGCCAACCGGATTTTACAGGCTTAAGTACAATTTGTACTGCAGCACCCTCGGTCGTTTTAAGTTTTGAAAATGCATTAGTAATGTTATTGAACGGGTCACTTTTAAGTTGTTGATAAGTTCTGAATACAGAAGTGAACTTCTTCTTTGGTACAAGTGGTTGGACCGACACAACAGACTTCTCTGTAAAAATATTGTAATCTTCGACAACGTCTATAATCGTGTCCGGATAGAATGCGGTTATTTGTTTTTCTATTAGCGGTGCGAATTTTCTTGGTGCAACTACGTAAAGCAAAATCTCTCCCGCCAGAGCTGCATACTCAACCGAGAAAAATGGTTGGCCTCTCCAAAATCTTTCTATTCTTGTTAAATAAATTCCATGCAGAGCTTCAAATAGATGCTCCA
>DCXE01000013.1 GCA_002328295.1 Candidatus Peribacter sp. UBA2144
TTTGGAGGCGATGATACTCCGGAAGTAAAAGAGCCGGAGGAAAGTGTTGAATTGGATGTTCAGATTCAGAAAGAAGCTCTTCTTGAGCACAATAAGTTTCTACTAAACGTAAGGAGACAATTAGTAGCAAAAATGGGAAATGAAATGCCAAGAAAAACCTATATACAGCTTACAGACGACGCAGAGTGGAGACAGGCATTCAAGGAATTTTATGATCCAATAGAATGGGCAAAGTATCAGGGTGAAAAGATTGTGAAAACGGTTGGAGTTATCAGGCCTGCGTTTGTACCAGTGACACCTTTGGCACTTGTGCCTGTTGAGGAAATGATTGCCAGGGATCATGCTGTACATGTTCTTTGGAACAAGCTTTCTAGAGCAGAAAAACACGAACTCTTTAAGAAGTACATGAAAGAGTACTTCCCTGAAGTTGACTTAGGTTCAAGATTTCAATCTATCGAAGCTCGAGGATACACGGATGTAAACAGTCAGGCTGAGTATGAGCTGATGGTCAAGCTCAGAGATGAGCAGATGAAAGGAAATACAACAAATCCAGAAGTCAGGGAAAGCTTGGTGAATAGGTACAAGCCACGTGGCGAACTTACCAATTTTGCGAAGCAGGATTATTTTCACATGGCAGATCAGGAACCGGGGCTTCGGAATAAGGCGAGGGTATTAAATCCATCAACTGTTACAGCTGGAGATTTAATTGCGCAACTGCCGGATTCAAGATTAAAGAGCGCACTCCAACTTGGAATAATAAACAATGAAGATGCACAACAGCTTGTAGCAAAATATCAGGCTAAAGAACTTGATAGAGCTTTCGTTTCAAGACACGCACGCAAGAATGAATTAGGACTAAAGAAACAAATTGAATCTAGTTTGGGATCTTCGGATGTATTGGAAAACCCTGAACGGTATTCAGATGTTGTGTGGGAGGAATATAACAAACTTGGCACAGGTCAAAAGGCACTACTTGGTTTTGCTGCAATTGCAATTGCGGTGATGTTCCTTAAGAAATTGTTCGATAAGGATGCTAGCCGCGCATACAAGCTTGGCGCTTTAACAACTTTGTGTCTTGGTGGTTACTTTATTGGAGGAGATAAAATTATTCATGGAATTGGAGACAGGATGGCCATGCGAAACAAAAAGGGGAAGAGTACATCAGAGAGCATGGCGGAGGATACAAATGTCAAAGCTGTAATGGATTATTTAGATGCCTGTGCAAAATTTGCTGCTCGAAATGGTGAGGATCCAGAAAGACAGAAGTTTCAAGGAAAGGCGGCATTGGGAGCTATGCCAATAAATTTAATTGCCTCAAAATTCATACCAATAAACGAGGGGAGGGGCGGAAAATTGTCCATTGAAGGTGATCTGAAGCGTGGGCTTGAAAATGAATTAATGAAGTATGAAGGTATGACAGAGAAAAAGGCTAAAACAATAATGGGGACTATGAATGGGCCTGAATGCGGAGACTTCTTGGCACATATATTCTTTGTATATGGTGTTAAAGGCAGAGAAGGACTTTCCAAAGCTGAGAGGGAAGCTAATAAGGAAATTTACATGGATCTAACAAAAAAACTTGGAGGAACAAGTTTAGATGCAGAAAATCGGTTGGCAGAAATTGCCAATTTTGACAGCATTGTCAGTAATTCCTCAGACAGGCACAAGTATAGAGCGGTACAGGAACAAGGGATAAATGCTGCAATGAGGAGCAATATGAAGGTGATGGATTTCATGATAAGTATTTCGCCAGAGCTTCAAGTCTAAAACAAACTTAGAGAGTCGCTCGTCACTTGTCACTTGTCACTCGTCACTCGTCCTTTATTATTATTCGAGCGAGTTCTTCTTTTGCTTTTGTAAAGGTAGTTTATTAAGTTTGCGATTTGTGCAGATATCTTCAGCGTTCGTTCTGATAGATCATCGAATTCATTTTGATTAATGTATTTTTTATCAAGAGCATAATAAAGTTGTGATCTGACTTCTGAAGCGGATCGCTTGGAAAATCCAAGAAATCTGGCAAATTCGACGTCAGAAATGGCGTCATTCCCTTCTGCAATATTGGACATTATCGATAGGCTGGCACTTGTAATTTGTTCAATCCATTTTTTGTCTCTTTGGACATGTGCTCGTTCACAGATTTGATGTATCAACCGATTTAGTTCTCGAGCTTCCTGCCATGCCCTGATATCTTCGAATTTTGCAAACGTCATAAGTTCCTAATTGTACATGAAATAGTGTATTCATCAAGAAAATATGCATGACAAGCGACGAGCGACGAGAGACAAGAGACTTGTGAGATCACCAAAAATATAGTATAATAGTAATAATAAATGCAAACAGATAACACAACTCCACCAACCATAGAAGTAGATTTCAAGTACATCTACGACTTGCTGATGACGGATATTGAGCCTGATCTTGTTACGGGGAACATGCCGTATTTGGATGCAGCTTATGAGGGTGAGACGGAGGATGAAAAAGAAGTCAGATTAGAAAGATACCGCATGGCTTTCGAAGTATTTACCGAACGGTATGAACAGCTTATGGATCTTTGGCATAAAGAACTTGTCAAGGGCAAGTCGAATATCGATCTTGAAGTTTTGAAAAAGGATCTACCGCAGGACAATGATGAATAATAAAAAATTCAGATGTTCGGCAGAGAGAAGACTTATATATAGCATGAGACCGAGAAGCGGTCCGGAAAAACATGAAAGGGAAGATATAAAATTCACGGAAAAAGAAAAAACAGAGAAATTCATCAGAGAGATTCTTAAAGGTACTGACGGGAAATCTTTGAGAAATGCTTGGGAAAAAATAAGAGCTGATAACGAAATTAGAAAAGAAGAAGTGGAGGAGTTTGCAAATGCGATAATTGCAGAGGCTGCGAGTGGAGGAAAAGTAACGGGAGCGTCTGCTTTCGAGACAATCCGCAGGCATCTGCCGACCGAGCCAAAGCATGTGAAAGAACTTGCTGTTGCAACCGGTCTTACAAGTATTGATGCTCTTGTTCGAATGGAGCTTGTAAGGCAACGGGGTCATCAACAAAAATCACATACTCCAACTCCAAATTCAAAAGATTACTGGGGAGGTGAATGGAAGTGGGATAAGCCTAGAGAACGTAAAATACCCAAAAAAAAGCCGGGTCCTACAAATTATGAGAAGTACAAAAATCACTGTCTTGTAAAACAGATCAGAAATATTGACCTTGAGTTAAGACAAGTCGAAAGGTTAGGAAAAAGACAGAGGGGAAGATCGGCGTTTGCTCGCAGACGAATGTATCAATGCAACATGAGAAAAGAACAACTAAGACACCATAGGGTAAAACTTGTTAGACAGTTCCATGAGGAAACAGGAGTGATGTATGGTGCAGTTACTTTAAGAAGACATCAATCTGATCTTAGAATACGCAAGAGGGCAGAGGACAAGCGAAATGGTGTAACCAGAGGTCCAGTACGCGACGCGCGAGGCAGAACTGCCCAGGAAGTAAGGGAGATGCTTCTGGCACAAAGAGCTAGCGCTTCTCGTTCCTCGAGAAGTTCCTCGAGTAGGGAGGCTTCTGCCTGGGATGGAAGCAGGGGATTGGATGCAGCGGAGGTTGTTGCTTACGGTGGGGATGCAGCAGGCTTGTATGCAGCGCGTACGGAGAGGCGCAGGGCATTTGAACGCAATAGAGCAGTTGATTATTTAACAGGCTCAAGGTCAGACTGGAAGTACGGTGGGCCCACAAGGCCAATGTCTACGTATATCGATAGAACAGGTGGACCAAAGAGATATCAGGGTGGTAGTTGGTTGGACAAGTACAAGGCAAGTTCAGAAAGAGCGCGAAATGTATCAGGACAGATTCGCAGCGAAGAGCTGTCGGATAAGCTAAGTTCAGGTTATTACGATCAGTTCAGAGGAGTACCTGCTTACAGCGGTTTCATGGGGAACCTGAATATGTTTCAGCGTTATTGGAGGACAAATAGAGATAGAATCCCCGGAGACCTGATGAGACTGAGGGCTATGGA
>DCXE01000029.1 GCA_002328295.1 Candidatus Peribacter sp. UBA2144
TAAGAAGTCTTGCATTAGGAAACTCTGAGTTCAGTATTTCTTCAATTCGTTGAGTACCGGCTCCGATTGCATGAAGTCTGACTGAGCTACATGATGGACAAGTCGCAGGAACTTCTCCGCGTGTGCCGGTTGTATGATCGAGCAAGTAAGGATTTCCCTGATAATCTTTGTGTACTGTGAATGGCAGATTGGATTCGGGAGATACAATTCTTCTTTTGCAGTCCAGACACATGAGTGCAGAAGAAACTCCTCTTCTGTTAATAAACAAAACTGATTGCTCGTGCTTTTTAATTCTGTCCGAGATTGCATCAAGCAATGGGGGAGTGAATGGGTAAAGGCTTCCGAAATTGGAGTCAGCCAAATCAATAATTCTGACTTTTGGAAGAGGTTGTTCCATATACCGCTCAGAGAGTTTGACGAGCTGATACTCGCCTGACTTTGCCCGAGACCAAGACTCAAGTGATGGTGTAGCTGTTCCAAGTACCAGCTTAGCTCCTGCAAATTCGCAAAGCTTAACTGCCGTCTCTCGTGCGTGATAACGCGGGCTTTGTTCATTCTTGTAGGTCCACTCATGTTCTTCGTCAATTATGATTAAGCCCAAGTCAGGTACGGGTGCGAATAATGCACTCCTGGAGCCGATTACAAGCGACACTCCGCCATTATGAATCTTTGTCCACGTTCTCCTTCGCTGAGCGATTGTGAGCCTGCTGTGGACTACTGCTATGTGCTTGGGCCCAAGAAGCTCATCAAAACGATGTATGCAGTGTTCAGTTAATAAAATTTCAGGCACAAGCAGTATTGCTTGTTTACCTGAATGAACAGCATCTGAAATCATCTGAGCGTATATCTCTGTCTTTCCGCTAGATGTAATTCCAAAGAGCAAAGAAGGCTTAGTTGATTTATTAATTAACTTATAAGCCTCACTTTGAGTTTTCGTAAGTTTAGGCTCATTAATCTCAGGAATTTTTGAATCGTAAATCTCTTCGCGTTCCTCCATCTTCAGTCTGTCTTTTTGTGCCAGCTTCTTTAAACTTGAACCTGATACGTTTATCTCATCTTTAATCTGCGAAAGAGGTGCCCAATCTTTATCTCGCAGATACTCAACAATCATCTGTTGATTTGCTCCGCGCTTAGGAATAGTTGGATCAATTAATTTGAAGTAAAGTTCTTTTATTGGTTTCAGTTTCGTCCAACTCGGGGTTGGAAGCCAAACTCGAAGCGCTTGCCTGAGGGAACAGCAATAGTAATTGCTCATCCATTCTAGAGTCTTTAACTGAGCAGAGTTTAGAAGAGGGGACTTTGCTAGAATCTCCTCAACATTCTTGATATCGAAATCCTGTTCTTTGCGTTGTTTCATAACTTCAAATACAACACCTTCAACAATTTCCTTTCTGAGCGGGATTGAAACATGCGAGCCTTCGCGTAGCTTAAAATCCCCACAATCGTACGTGAGGCCGTTTCCAATGCCGGGTGAGCGCGATCGTGTAAGGACTCTGCAGAGCATGAGGTGAGTATCATAGCTTAAGCCTGCAATTGTCTGAACCTTGATTAAAAGGATTAACAGATGGACAGGATTAAAGATAATTCCCTGTAATCAAGTTAATCCTAAAATCATGTGAATCATGGTTCAGACAGGTGGTGAGTAAATTAATATCCTGCACTCTAGCCATATGCATGATTTTGACGTAGAATAGGATGAGATCGGGGCGTAGCTCAGTTGGCTAGAGTACCTGCTTTGGGAGCAGGGGGTCGCTGGTTCGAGTCCAGTCGCCCCGACCATCCTTCATTTCCCTATGAGAACCTTCAAATACTACGACTTCGTAATGTCCTCTTTTGTAGCCGTTTTGTTACTGAGCAACATCGCATCTTCCGCAAAGATTATAGATTGGAATACGTCGATCTTGGGGCTCAGACTCGCATTTGATGCAGGGACGTTACTCTTTCCTCTAAGTTATATCTTTGGAGATATCTTGACTGAGGTTTACGGATACGCGCGTGCAAGAAAAGTGATTTGGACGGGTTTCCTCTGGTCAGCAATAATGGCGGGAGTCTTCTTTGTAATTCAAAAGATGCCTGGGGAAAGCGAGTGGATTGGGTACGCAGGCAATGAAGCTTACGCAAGTATTCTTGGTGGCGTAAGTACCGGAGGAATTATTGTCGCAAGCTTGTGTGCTTACTTTGTTGGAGAGTTTTCAAACTCTTACGTTTTGGCAAAGATGAAGATTGCCATGTCTGGAAAAAAGCTTTGGGCAAGAACGATTGGATCAACTCTAATAGGTCAGGCTCTGGACACAACTGTGTTCATTTTGATTGCATGTGCGCTTGGGGTTTTTCCATGGGCAATTGCACTGAGCTTGATTGTCGCAAATTACATATTCAAAGTTGGCATAGAAGTTATTCTTACTCCGGCGACTTACAAGGTAGTTGGATTCCTTAAAAAGGCTGAAAGTGAGGATTATTATGATAAAGGGACTGATTTTAATCCGTTTACACTGAGTTGATTTTATTCCCAATTATTTTCATGTTCTTCATCTTGAAACCTCAAGAATGGAATACTAGGATCAGCCTGATTAACTTTGTACATTGCGTGATGTGCGCCAAGAGAGAATTTTTTGCTAGTGCTGTCATTAGCTAAATTGATTGCAAAGCCACTGCCATCCCTGAAGATGGTTCCGGCGTCAAAATTAAAGTCATCTTCGCGGTCTGGTCTTTCATGTTGATATAAAAGGCTCCCCAATACACCCAAGAATTTATCTGGAGGTATTTGAGTTAAATTTTCTGTTCTTGCTCTAGTGTGATATATGTAACTCTCGGTTAGCTCACCAACACTTAGGTTAGCAAGAGGAGCTGCAATCTTTAGGTCATTTGGTTTAAGTGCAAGCCACAAAAGTCTATTCGCTTCAGCTATCATAGTCCCTGGAGTCTTTCCTGATTCCTGAAAAGTCGGGGTAACTTCAATTTGAAGTGCGGTATCACACATGGGCGGGATTGCAACATTCTTTGGGAATCTCTCTTTTCCCAGAGTTCCGGCAATATCATTGGAAACTCTAATCCTTACTCCGTCCAATTTAAAGGCAATTTCACCGCAAACATCTGCAAGTTTGGCGCGTTCTCCTTCAAGCATTTTAACACCCAAAAAAGCTGTTGCGGGACTGCAATTGGGCTGAGCAGGTTGTTCTGGCTTTGTCCGCTCAGACTCAGTACTTCTATGACGCATTCTTCTGGAAGCTCCATGAGCGCCGCCGACTTGATTCCTGTGTGACATTGGCGAAGGTTATATTCCTAAGCATGGGTTGTGTCAAATATTCTTTAAGGTATTGATAGCAATATTCGACCTCACCCCCAACCCCTCTCCTTACAGGAGAGGGGAGCTACTTCTACGATGAGGAATTAGTTTGATGAATCGCAGAAGTAGCTCCCTTCTCCCTTGGGAGAAGGGAAGGGGATGAGGGTTAATAGTGCAAATATGAATTGGGACAGATCTATTCAGCTTTAAGGAATTCCTCTTTCTTTTCTTTAATACATACAGCACGCTCCAAGCTAATTTTCTTTACACATGCTTTTCGTGCTTTAATCATTGCGGCGCGTTTTGCTCTTGCGCTAACGACTCGGTACCTCTCCTTCTTTCGAATTTGCGCACGTTCATTAGAGCGGAATGAC
The DNA here is from genome assembly GCA_002328295.1 of Candidatus Peribacter sp. UBA2144. Classification (GTDB taxonomy): domain Bacteria; phylum Patescibacteriota; class Gracilibacteria; order Peribacterales; family Peribacteraceae; genus UBA2144. The sequence goes on from DCXE01000029.1 coordinate 3,661, forward strand.
TGGAATTGGCGTGCCTTTTCGCGTTGCGTTTTAGGAATTCCAGATGTGAATCTTCTGCGTATGCGTTGCTTGTTAACGATCGATCTATTAACTTGGTTTTCGGATGATTTCCTATTATCTACGCTTGCATTTACTTGTGCTTGCGTTCTTTTGACAGCACGCCTTGCCCCTCTGCGTTGGCGCTTGGAAAGATTTACCTGCCTTTGTTTGGTATTGATGCATCGATTCAGATTAAACCTGAGTGCTCCCAAGACATCGCCTCCTGGAATTCCAAGTTCATCTCTGCACTTTGTATCCCATAGTTGATATTGGTCTTCTGCGGATATTGTGTCTTGTTCTACCGGAACATCGACAACAGATGTTGAAGCTGATCTCTTGAAAGAGGAGAAATGATGAATGGAATAAGCGGAGGCAGAGAGGGGGATAGACAGGGCGACTGCCGCTGAGGTCAGTTTTAGAATGAAGTTCTTCATAGTGGTATGCTATTTTCCTCTTTTGTTGTATTTAAGCCAAGAAAAGCAGAGTGACATATTTTAAAACGATGTAGAGGATATAAAGGATTTAAAGGATTGAATCCTTTATATCTTTTAATTCATTTATATCCTTTATAATAAAAATATGAACTTGAAGACTCCATTATCGTCAGTACTTCGGACGACCAAGGATCACATAGAAGCCTTGCAAAGGATGGGCATAAGTACGGTAGGGGAGTTTCTGATGTACCTTCCGCGTTCACACGAAGATTTGAACCAGATGAGTACAATTACAACTGCGCCGCTTGATGAAAAAGTTACAATAAGAGGAAGTGTTGAAGGGCTTAAAAGCGTTAGGACAAGAAAGGGAAAGAGTTTAATTACCGGAAAATTTATTGATCATGAAGGAGGGGTTGTGGAAGTAATATGGTTTAACCAACCTCACATAATGAGGATGCTTAAAGAAGGCGACGAAGTTGTGATGACAGGAAAGATTGTAGAGAAGGGAAACAAACTAAATTTCCAAAGTCCGATATTCGAAGTAGCAGATGACAAGCCTCTGGTTCACTCCGGCAGACTGGTTCCCGTATATCCTCAACATGACATCATTAACACAAAGTGGATAAGGGAAAAGATGGTTCAGGTTAAGGATGCAATAGATTTCATTCCGGAGACTCTTCCAGAAGACATAATAAAGGAAGAAAAACTGATGTGCTTGAGTGATGCGGTTAGAGCTTTGCATTTTCCTAACTTTCCGGAGGAAGTAGAGAGAGCAAAAGAGCGCATGGCATTTGAAAAGATGTTCAATATGCAGTTGGAAGTTTTGGAGAGGAAGAGGGAATGGCAGGGGATTTCTGAGGAGAGAATCAAAACTCCTATGGATGTTGAGCTTATAAAAGCTTTCTTTAAATCATTAAACTTTACTCCAACAGAAGGCCAGCGTGTTGCCATTTATGAAATTCTTAAAGATATGGAAGACTTGCATCCGATGTCGAGACTCCTTGAAGGAGATGTAGGTTCCGGTAAAACTCTTGTAGCTATTGCGGTGATTGCAAATGCGATTAAGGATGGAGGGCAATGCGCGCTAATGGTTCCGACAGAAGTTCTGGCAAAACAGCATGTTGTATCGATTGCAAAGACACTCATAAACTTCCATAAGTTTGCAGGAGATAAAATGAAGATGAAACTTCCGACTGTAGAGCTCCTTACAGGATCTCTGACAGATTCAGACTCAAAGAAAGTTAAGCAAAGAATATTAAACGGAACCGTTGATCTGGTGATCGGAACCCATGCATTAATAGTTGATAATGTTCAGTTTAAAGATCTGAGGCTTGTTATTGTTGATGAACAGCACAGGTTTGGGGTTGAGCAACGCGAGAGACTTAAAGATAAAGGCAATCCGCATTTTCTTGCGATGACTGCAACTCCTATCCCTAGAACTCTTGCACTTACTGCACACGGTCATCATGACCTTTCCGTACTTTTGGAAAAACCTGGTAAACGCCAGCCAGTTCATACAAAAGTAGTTGCGCCTAAAGATCGTCAGACTGTAGAGAAGTTTATTAATCATGAGATTGACGAAGGCAGACAGGTATTTGTCATTTGCCCTCTTATACAGATTTCCGATAACGAAGATATGGCTGAACTAAAGAGTGTTGAAGCAGAAGTCGCCCGGCTCAGATTAGAGTTCCCTAGCAGGAACATTGAGTTTCTGCACGGCAAGATGACGACTAAGGAAAAAGATGAAGTTATGAAGAACTTCAAAGAAATGAATTCAGATATTTTAGTTTCAACCTCGGTCATAGAAGTTGGAATTGATATTCCGAATGCGGCGATTATCTGCATAGAAGGAGCCGAAAGATTTGGTCTTGCCCAGCTTCATCAATTCAGAGGAAGGGTAGGAAGAGGGGATTACAAGAGCAATTGTTTCCTGTTTACAACAACTCCGGCTCAGGCTAATTCTCCTAGGCTAAAGGCTATGGAAGAGAATGACTCGGGATTCAAGTTGGCGGAGATTGATCTGCAAATCCGTGGACCAGGCGAGCTATTTGGCATTAGGCAAAGTGGTATTCCGGATATTGAACTTAGAAGACTGTTTCAGCCAGAGTTGGTAGTAAGGGCGAGAAGAGCAGCTGAAAAAATCTTGACTCCAAAAAAACAAAGTATATGAAGCCCGCTTATTCAAAGAGCCCAGAGAGCTTGTTAATGGATTAGTTGTTGGATTTCCGGATGGTACCACTTCAGGGAACCTGGAATTGACAAGCAGAGTCGCAGCTTAAAACCTTGAAAATAATGAAAAATCAGATTGTTTCATAAATATACTCTGGTAAACTGCTCTACCGTATTCACTACTAAATTTGATTATGGCAGACGACCCAACTCCACCGCCTCCCCCTCCCCCCCCGCCCCCTCCAGGCGGGCAGCAGCCGCCAGCAAAGGATGGCCCTCCACCTCCAAAACCCGGAGATAAGGTGCCTGATGGCGGATTGGACCCAACACAAGTATTTTCTTCGCCTCCACAACCACCTCCGGGAGCACAAGCTGGAGCTCAGCCACCTGCCGGACAGGCAGGAGGAGCTCAAGCAGGCGCGCAACCTGGCGCAGGAGCACCACCTCCACCTCCTCCACAGGACACAGGTCCTCCACCTCCTCCTCCGGGAACTGCGGCTACCAAGGAAATGGGTTATGACGATGAAGATATTAAGATTTTGGGAGAGGTTGGCGATTACAGATTTGGATCGATTGCTGCGGCCCTGACTAACGAAAACATTGTTGTACCGGAGCATCCTGAAACAAAGTTTGATGAACAGTTGTTCCTGACATTGCTTAGTGGATCAATCTCCCTTACTCGGGATGAGAAGTGGAGAATTGTTCAAGCAATACCTAATCTTAGTCAATTCCAGATTGATGAGCTTCAGAAAATTTTACAGGAAGAAAAAAAGAAGTTTTCTGAACTCAGTCCAAAGCATTTGCTACAGCTTATGAAGCTCGAGCAAAAGCATACGGAGGACTGGAAGGACCTTCAATCAGTTACAGTACAAGAAGGAGCTAAGCAGGAAGAAGATGAGCAGGCGGATGAGATTCGCAAACAGCTTGGACTTTAATCGACAGTTGACACGCTCACCCCGCTTTGCGGGGTTCACTGTTGACAGTTGACTATTAACTTCTGTTTATAAAAAAGTTAATTGTTAATTGTCAAAAGGGCGCGTAGCGCCCGTGTCAATTGTCATCATGTATTAGCTCTATAAAAGACGAATACTCCAACAGAGAGAACAGTCAGCACAACTCCGCTAATAGTTCCTCCCTTGATTCTTTTATATATGCTTGTGGCAAGAAGGAACAAGAAACAGGCAAGAGTGAAGCTTAGAATCAGAGGAGAATAAAGAAATGCTAATACGTAAGGGATATCAAATGATAAAGGTTTTGTGAGTTTATAAAGACCAAGAACATAAGCTGTGAAGTAACCTACAAGAAGCCAACCTGCATAAAGCCTAAGTGTATCCAGTAAATGGAAATAAACTCTATGACCTTTGTCGTTGGATAGAAGTTCGTCTTTTGTGGATTTTACTTCATCATCAACTGGAATCTTTGGAGTTGCTTGCCATTGAGGCGGTACAGATTTAATCGTCTTTGACGAATTATCTTTATTTTCGTTCAATGTTTGTTCGTGGATTTCTTCCGGAACCAGTTGAATATTTTCGAGAGCCGAGCTCGCTGCTTGCAAGTTCTCTGCGTCTATTGTTCCGCGAACAGTTTTTCCATCTTTATCCAGCGCTGTATATGAAAATAAAGGCATGTGTCTAGTTTACTCACTCTTATCCAAGTTTTCCATAATATATCTCACAGCTCCCTCTAATGTGACCGGTGCGCTAATTTCAAAATGACGCCCATCGGTCCAGGCCCTGTATCCAACAACATTTGGGCCTTTCTGCTTAAGCTGTTTGTCCGAAACACCAAGAGAACTTATGTTGCCAGATACAAGATTCACATGTATCGGACCTGAGTACAAGTCGCCTAATTCTTCTGAACTCAATTCTATATGCCAAAGAAGTGAAGATGTTGTGCCAAAGGATTTGAACCACCAGTTGCGGTGGATTGGTACGCAGAAACCGATATGAGCCGTACAGTACTCCTGAGTCCATTGATCAGGTGTGTAGCTTTCGTTGGCCATATTTCTAATTCTTTCTGCGAGTTCCGGAGTAATAGGTTGAATTTCTTGTGAGGAATCAGAGGATTCAGAGGAATCAGAAGAATCAGAGGAGTTGTCATGATCGCTTGCGTCATCATCGTCAGATTCTGAATTATCATCATCCTCTGCTTCTTCTGCTTCTTCTGCTTCTTCTGTTTCTTCCTCTGGTTTATCATTAACAACATCAGTCTCTTTTTCATCAATAATTAGCTTCGCACTTTCCACCCTCATTATCATCCCTCCTTCCTCAACAGTAGGTCTGATAGCGCCGACCATTTCTACATGTTCACCAACGTATCCATTTAAATCCACAGTGTCGCTTTCAAGCAAAATAAACTTACCAGTTTCCAACTGGAGCCTGTGGCTTCCTTGTTGATAAATGCTGATGCCCGCTGGTTTAACAACTCCCTGGTAAATGACGTTCTTTGTTTCACGCACTTCAGCCTTTTCCTCTTCACTTGTACTGGATACCAATGGGGTAGTAGATTCTTCTTTTTTCTGAGGTGCCTTGGCACATGCGGTAGCAACAAGAGCTATAGAAACTATGCCTAAAAAGTATTTTTTCATAATTCAAAAGGAATTGATGGGAGTATTATAACTTGTTTAGAGGTTTACAATAGGGAATTGCCTAAAATTGCACAACACGCCCTAAGCGGGCTCTCAACACGCTTTGTTGTCAACAATCAACACGGCGCCTGCGGCGCCTTTCAACTATTATTATATTACATGATAGTCGAGAGTCGATTGTTGAAAGTCACGCGTAGCGTGACGTGTTGAGAGGCGATTTAGTCACCGTGTCGATTAGTCGATTGCTGCTGCATGTGTTTCCTGAACTATTTCATCTTTTTCCTCCTTCAGAACAAATTCTGTTGAAAGGCTTCTGGGGACTGTTTTATATCTTGAAACAATTTGATTTTCTTCTGTATTACCATCTGGATATTTGACGCTTTGAATCCAAACTATTTCATTGCTGTACATTGATCTGCCTTTAACTTGCATTCCATCCGGAGCTGTTGATTTAAAATAAGGTCCTTTTAGTGCAACTTCTCTTCCGTCATCAATTCCATAGAGCTTTACGAATGCATCCTTGTCCTCTGTGTCATATGCCTGAATAAGTATCGGACCTTCTGTGTCATTAATAAATGTTAGATCCTGATTGCCCGGATAAATAGTAGCATCGATCCCCACTCCATATTTCTTGTAATAATAAACGTAAAGGCTATGGCTTCTGCGATCAACAACCGGAAGTCCGGAATTTACGATTGCTCTATAAGTCGTAGTAGATGCCTGGCAAATACCTCCCCCGGGCGCCGGGCGAAGTTGGTCTCCTTCATATATTACCTTAGCCATACTCCAGCCGTTACCAAGGCTCACAGGACCGTTTAATGTTTCATTAAATGAATATGTTTCACCTGGTTGAACCACGACGTTATGTACATGCTGTCTGATTGCTTTTCTTACGTTTCTCATTCTCGACCACGTTGATCCTGTAAAATTAGAGCGCCCTGCTCCTAGAAGTGTCAGTTTTTCATCGTCATCACCGTTGTCGTATGTAACCTCTCCTTCTCTCCATTCAAGATCAAATGAAACTTCCTCATCTCCATTTTCAAGGGATTTGGCGATTTTTTTGGAAGCCTTCTTAATATCAAGATCATATCCCGGCATTGCAAGCCCATCGGTATGGGCTCGGAGAACTGATCCACTTAGCGAAGTCTCAGTCAGAGTGATGTCATTAGGAAACACCAGAAAGGGGAGGGGATCTGCTTCCAGTTGCTTGGCAATTCTCTTCGAGCTCACTTTGTATCTTGCTTCGGTCAATGAAAACTTTGATGCAAGCCAAAGTGGATACTTCTGAAGGCTAACATCCCAAACTTCATCGAGTTCATTCTCTTCTGACTTAAATTTAACTTCTGTTTTGCTTCTCAAGACCTTTTGACGCTTTTCTATTGCGTAAGCAAGAGTGTGAACATTCGGGGCAGGTGCCCTATTTTTCTTAAGCCTCTTTTTTAGCCTCTTTGCAATCCTGTAATTCATTTTATCGGGATACACAGCTCTATCATTAAATGATGACATAATCTTTGCACTAAAATTGCTAGATAGATCCATTCTTTTCTCCCATTGAATTTTTGACACTCTCTTTTGAGCTTTTACGGCAAATTCAGGAGATACTGAGGCTTTGTAGACTGAATATGACGGACTGGAATCCGGAATTGCTACAGTTATTGTCAATATACTTAAACATATGGCTGTAGCGTGTGAAAGGTGGCGTTCTCGTCTTGTCATGTTCATGTTGTTGTCAAAAGTCTGTTTTCTTTGTGTTATTATACTATATATACAGAATATTGCAAGTATTAAGAAATGTTGTTGAGTACCAAATATTTGTATAAAGTTCGATATATGAAAGAACTTCGGCTAGAGAAAGCGGTTATAACGCTTTCAATAATAACTTTGGGCATATTTTCATTTTCACTTTCAAATGATTTTGTAGCGTTCGATGACGACCTTTTAATATATGAAAATCCAATTGTCCTTGAGTTCAATGTTTCAACTTTGTGGAGGGCATTCACAACTTATGATCCTGAGTTGTACGTTCCTCTGACTATTCTCAGCTACCAGGTTGAGAGAGCATTATTTGGCTTAAATCCATTCATTTTTCATCTGACCAATCTGTTATTGCACCTCGGATCGGTGCTTTTGGTCTTCTATTGTGCGTTGAAACTGGCCTGGAAGAAAATAGAATATTCAGACGCTTTTTGGGTTGGATTGGTCTGCTCAATAATATTTGCTATTCATCCATTGAATGCAGAGGCGGTCGCATGGGCTGCGGCGCGCAAAGATATTCTCTCGTCCTTTTTCTTCTTCGCGTCATTCGCCTTTTACATTAGATACTTGGAAGGGGAGGGGAAGCATCCTTTTATATGGAGTCTTGTGATGTTTCTTCTGGCTCTCGGAGCGAAAGCATCTGTGATCATGCTTCCATTGATACTCGTACTTGTTGATCTTTGGTACAAAAGAAAAATTAGAATAGAAATGGTAATAGATAAAATTCCGTTTGCGGCGCTCAGTGTCATCTTTGGAATTGTTGCGATGCTTGGAAAGCAGATGCAGTTGGTTGGTCTTTCTTTAGCTCAGAAACTATTTCTATCTGCGAAGGGCAGTGTGTTTTATGTAGAAAAGCTAATATGGCCCAGCAAGCTAAATATTTTCTATCCTCAGGAGTTTCCATTCGAGGTTTATACAGCTGAGTTGGCTTTCTATGCGGCAATACTCGTTATCGCAGCTTCGCTAGCAATAGTCTCTTTAAGGAAGAATCGAGTGTTATTCTTCGGGCTGGCATTTTATCTGCTGATGCTGATTCCTACGTTTGCAACATTTTGGAAGAACGGATTTGTTTATTACGCAACAGACAGATATCCATACGCGGCACAATTCGGATTAATTCTGATCCTAGCTTTTGCATTGGTGCCTAGAATCAGATCTTGGGCCATTAAAAATGATAAAAGGCTCAATGTTGTAGCTTGTGCGGGCATAGCGCTGACGGTTTTTGTTTCTTTTCTGACGATGAAGCAATTGGATGTTTGGAAAGACAGTGAAGCATTATTCAGAAATGCTCTTAAATACAATCCAACTTCGGTTCATGCTCTTAATAATCTGGGTACTTCATTATACGATTTAGATAAGATGGATGAGGCGATTGCTGCTTACGATCAAGCGATTGAAATTAATTCCTATATCCCTCAAGTACATACAAATAAAGGTTTACTTCTTATCAAGCAAAAGAAAGTGGAAGAGGCTAAGCGGGAGTTTATTGCCGGCATTGAAAATACTCCTAAGAATCGGATGTATATAGAGGATGATCTGTTGGCATATTATCAGCTTGCAAAGATATTGGATGAACAAGGGCAATTGCATGAAGCAATCAGAGTGCTTGAGGATGCGGCAAAAGCCGGAGATACATTCGCATCATCCCATTATTATCTTGGCATCAAGTACCAACAGATAGGGGATAAGGAAGGTGCATATAAAGAATTCAAAGAAGCTTCTGAAATTGATAAAAGGCACGTGGATGCTCATTACAGGTTAGCTGCAGTAAGTGCGGAGCTTGGGAAGCTGGAGGAAGCTCTTGATGCTCTTAAGCGGGTACAAAGGCTTCATCCAGGATACGAGCAGACCGAGAAGCATTTGGAGAATTTGAGGGATTTGGTTAAGTAATTTGGTGGCCCATCGTGAACGCTATCAGAACTTTTTATATGACAGAAGCTCAGGTGATGTGATGTGGCGGGATAATTCAGGTAATGTTAAGGCTCCGTGTAGCCCATAAAATTGCGGTCTGCTACACTTTAGCACAATGAAGCTATCCCGAAGTGCACTTCTCGTATTGTGCATAACCGCCGCAGTGTACTTTTCGGCACTGTCGGGGGATTTTTTGGCATTTGATGATGAACTTCTCATTTTGGACAATGCAAAAGTTCATGGCCTGACCCTTGAGAACATAATCCAGGCATTCACAACGTATGATCCGGAGCTTTATGTTCCATTCACTTTGCTGACGTATCAAATCGAGTGGTCTTTAGTTGGCGACAGTCCGCTACTTTATCACATCACAAATCTTGTGATCCATCTACTTTCCACATTCTTCGTTTTCAAAATCCTTAGGAGATTCTTCTCAAATCCAGTAAGTATTATTGGTGCTTTGCTTTTTTCGTTACATCCAATTCAGGTTGAGGCAGTTGCTTGGGTTAGCGGTAGAAAAGATCTTCTTGCTTCAATGTTCTTCCTTGCGAGCACGTACACGTATCTTTTATGGAAGGACAGCGGTAAATGTGGAAGATGTAGCATTACACTTTTTCTTCTTGGCCTTCTCTCGAAAATATCCATATTTCCGCTACCATTTTGTCTTCTTCTCCTAGATTATCTAAAAGGAGAACGGATAACAAAGCGGAGAATAACGGAGAAGTGGCTATACTTTCTTCTTGCTGGAGTGTTCCTGCTCATTGCCTTTTCCGGTAAACAAGTACAGGCATCGGCAGATATTGTCTCTCTTGTCCTGACTGCATTTATATCCATTCCTCTCACAATTTTTCATATTGTGTTTCCATTATTTCTTACTATTTTTTATCCGTTCATTGAATCAGTTCACTTACTTCACCCAAGAGTACTAATTGGCATATTGATTGTTAGTATTCTTGCAGGCACAGCGTGTTACTTTCGAAATAGAGTGCGTGTAATAACTTTTTCAATTCTTTGGTTTATTTTATTGTTGACACCTTCATTGCTTAATGTGCAAAAAGGTGGTGAGCTGGGTATTCCAGATGTGTATCTAACATCTGATCGCTATGCATATATTGCGATTTTAGGGCCGGTTGTTCTTATAGCTTTTCTACTAAAACGAATTCGATGGGACTGGACTATAATACCTCTGGTTGTTCTTGCTCTTCTGACTATTAGACAAACTCAGACATGGCAATCAAGTAGTACGCTATTTCAGCGCGTTATTGAAGTAAAACAGCCAGCGTATATTGCATATTTGAATCTTGCAGGATATGCAGCTCATGCTGAGGATTATAATAAGGCTGAGAAATTATATGAGGAGGCACTTCAGATACGTAAGTCGTCAAAAATACTATATAACCTGATTCAACTTAAAGGCCTTCTTGGCAAAAAAAGTGAGGCTCGAGCTTTATATGAAGAGTATGTAAAAATGAGACCCAACGATAGCAAGGGGCGCCTCTTCCTTAATAAGTTCATTCTATGAAGGTTAATCTAAGGCTTAGGTTGGTGGAACAGATTGGGGTGAGTTGGAACAATGTGCTGGAAATTTTAGATTCAATTTATGTTTTCAAGAAGAATGCATTGCTTTCATTGCATAATTGACGATATCGAGAGCCAAATTGCTCGTTGATTGCTTGTACAGTATATGGATCGATTACTAAATCATGCTCTGTATAAGTAAATCCTTCTTGATTATTGAGAAGCGTATCGAATCTTCCAGTATCAAGGTAGCCCTGAAATCTTTCTCTAGAAGCACCCAC
>DCXE01000080.1 GCA_002328295.1 Candidatus Peribacter sp. UBA2144
CACAGACACGCCCCCCTAGGCTCCGGAGTGCGAATCTTTACAGGAAATCCTAGGAGAATGGCGGCAGAGAATCAAGACTCCCATACCGTTCCGCGTCACATCAACAAACGATATTTTGTTTCCTTTGTTACGCTCTTGTGTAAGCCAAAGTTGGCATATTTGGATCATGTCGCTGAATACCTGCAAAATTTCTGTTCTAATATGTCATTTTAGACTTATATTTGATTAGAATAGGGTATTTGAAAAGGAGTTGCATAATTCAAGTTTTATGGTCATTTTACTTACAATTTCTTCACATTTTGTCCCATATCTACGCATCTTCAGCACTTAACACACCACGTACTTGTCCACCGATGTCATCCTCTCCACTGGGAGTCCTGCCATCTGAGGATTCGAGTGGCACAGACAAGCGCTGTATTTGAGTGACAAGATCTAGAACTTTTTTATAATCTACAGCGTAAGTATACGCTCTTAAATCAGCAGCTCCTGCTTTGCTAACCCCCTTTGCTTGCTCAGATCTTAATTCTGCCTCGGTACGTTTCCTGATACTTACACACGCAAGTATAACTTGATATACAACCCTCTTTACTTCCCCGTCCAACACAAACAAATCGCCTTCTTTCTCAAAAATTGACTTCAAACGATGCACTACTTCAAGAAGCCCTTCCCGCTTTGCTTCAGTTTCAGTATTCAGACCGGCAACCCATTGGTTTACAGTATTTTCAAAAATATCAAGCATGCCTGAAATCGTACTATCAGATTCGTCATCTGGAGATTCATCACGCTTTAATGAGTCTGCATCTTCAGTCATAATTACTAATTTTGTATTACACGTCTATTCCAGCACTTTTTAAAAATTTTAGCAATTTGAGCCAAAATGGACATTTTTACAGTTTTTTTGCCTCTTGTGCCTCTCCGGAGTCCCTAACTTCCCACCCCAGTTTCCCTATTTGGTCGCGGAGTTTGTCCGAGGTTTCGAAGTCTTTGCTATCCCGAGCCTTCTGGCGCTGATCCAGAAGCTTGCTGACCTCAGCTGGAACGTCCTCAGCTTCCTCCAGCTCAAAGCATCCGAAGGTGTTTCTGACCTTTGAGGCAAATTCTTTGAGCGCTCCAGGTGACCCTTCTGACCTAGACCAACTCATTGCATCAAACACAACTGCCAAAGCCTCCGGCGCATTCAAGTCTGAGTTCATCGCATTATCAAATCTATCTAAAAACTCTTTTTTCTCTTTTAACTCTTTTTCCTCTTTCGATCTTTCCACCTCCCCAATCCACTCCACCACTTTCCGCCGCGCCTTATGCGAATCTTCAAGTCCTTTTTTCGTAAACTTCAAATTAGTTCTGTAATGAACCGACAAAAAATAGTAACGAAGATCCAAAGGTGAAAATCCCATCTCAACAATGTCAGGTAATGTGAGAATATTTCCCAAACTCTTCGACATTTTTTCTTTGCCCATATCAATCATCCTTCGATGCACCCACATTCGGACAAAAGGCTTTTTACCTGACGCGCATTCGGACTGAGCAATCTCGCACTCGTGATGCGGAAAAATATTATCTTCACCTCCGGTGTGAATATCTATTTGTTCACCAAGGAACTTCGTGCTCATCGCACTGCATTCAATGTGCCAACCCGGAAAGCCCTCTCCCCATGGCGATTCCCATCTGAGTATGTGCTCCGCGTTCTCTCCAACGCACTTTTTCCACAAAGCAAAGTCTGCAGGATGCTTTTTACCTTCGCTGACATCGATGCGAGCGCCTGCATCTAAATTATCAAGTGTATTGCCAGAAAGCGCTCCGTATGGGGCAAAAGTTTGAACACTAAAGTAGATCCCATCTTCAGTTTCGTATGCGTTCTCTTTCTTAACTAAGTCTTCTGTGATCGAAATCATTTCCTTGATAGTTTCAGTAGCACGGGGTCTGTGCTCTGGCTCCCGCATGTTAAGTGCCTTCTCGTCTTCGAGGTACTGGGCTTCGTATTTCTTTGCAATTTTCAATGGATCTGACTTCTCCTGTTTTGCCTGTTTCTCGATTTTATCTTCTCCCTCATCCTGATCTGCGACTAAGTGTCCTACATCCGTAATGTTTTTGACGTGTGTGACTTTGTAGCCGCTGACCTCAAGCCATCTGGCTAAAAGATCAGCCATCAGAAACGAAGAGTAATTCCCAATATGAGGACGTCCATAAACTGTAGGGCCGCACGTGTACATGGTTGCCTGACCTTCTTTGATCGGTTTAAATTCTTCCTCTTTCTTCGTAAGCGTGTTGTACAAGTGCAACGTGTTCGACATAGGATATCATATCAGAATGCAACAGAGGCACCGTAGCGGCGATTCCTAATCGCCGTTAATGGGCATGCGGTAAGCATAGCAGAAAGCCCCCTCTCCTTGCAGGCAAGTGGGATGGGAGGAGAGGGGGTTTGGGGGTGAGGTCAAAACCGGCACGGACTTCCCTCTCGGGAAATCCGCGCCATTCGTCACCGCCGAGTGACGGCAACTTGTGCTCCTCTTCAGATCTGGAATCGAACACTACTACCTCCTGCCTCTCTGTCTTCTACGCTTCTTGGCAGGCGTAGTTTGCGATTCCTTCTTAGTCAGAGACATCAGGATTGCTTGCTCGCGCTGCTGCCGCAATTCGTTCTACGACTTCGTGTCGATGAACAGGGATTTCTTTAGGCGCTTCTATTCCTAGTCGCACCTTATCCCCTCTGATACCCACAACATAAATCCTGATGTTGTCCCCGATGCAGATCCATTCATTTTCTTTTCGACTAAAGACCAACATACGCACTTTCCTCCATGTGTAAAAAGGAGCTTGGCCTCGAAACACCATTCCAGTGTCCTATATGCACTCCAAGGGGGAATGCGTGGTACTTTCTAGCACCTACAACCGGACGTCGAGACCAAAGAAGAGTCTAACATTATTTACATACCAAGCAACCCCTAGAAGCATCTTCTTCTAAGTGCTAATCTTCTAATCGAATTAACTCTCAATTCTCAATTATCAATTCTCAATTATTCTTATGGATTACTCCGAAATTCAATCCACCCTCGGCTCCGATGCTGAGTCATTGTTAAATCACGAATGTAAAACAATCGATAAAGCCCGACTTCACCTCCCAAGTCCGACTAATGTAAAGGATATGTTTTCCATTTCTGATAGATCGCCTAAGGTTCTAAAGAACCTTGATGCACTTTACGGCCATGGACGACTGGCAGGCACGGGTTATGTAAGCATACTTCCTGTTGACCAGGGCATTGAGCATTCTGCAGGAGCTTCGTTTGCCAAGAATCCCGATTACTTCGATCCGGAAAAGATTGTCGAGCTTGCGGTAGAAGGCGGATGCAATGCTGTTGCTTCCACATTTGGAGTACTTGGAATGGTCAGCAAGAAATACGCGGACAAGATCCCTTTCCTTGTAAAAATTAATCACAATGAGCTGCTTAGTTATCCAAATACTTTTGATCAAATTATGTTCGGCTCCGTTGAACGCGCATACAACATGGGAGCTAAAGGGGTTGGAGCAACTGTATATTTTGGGTCTGATGAATCCGGGAGACAGATCGTTGAAGTTGCCCAGGCTTTCGAGAAGGCGCATGACCTTGGGATGTTTACAGTTCTTTGGTGTTACCTGAGGAATCCCGCATTCAAGAAAGACAAGGATTACCACGGATCAGCTGATCTTACGGGGCAGGCAAACCATCTGGGCGTAACTATTCAAGCTGATATTATTAAGCAGAAACTTCCTGTGAATAACGGAGGATATAAGGCGTTGGGACTCGAGAGTAGTTACGGAAAGATAGATGAAAAGATGTACACGGAACTAAGCTCCGATCATCCGATTGATTTGACGAGGTACCAAGTTGCCAACTGTTACATGGGAAGAGTGGGACTGATTAATTCAGGCGGATCTTCAGGTGATAATGACCTACAGCAAGCTGTTAAGACTGCAGTGATCAACAAGCGCGCAGGAGGTTGCGGGCTTATCTCCGGAAGAAAAGCATTCCAGAGGCCCAAGGAAGAAGGAATTGAACTTCTTAATGCAATACAGGATGTTTATCTGTGTGGAGAGGTGACAATCGCCTAGCGATTGTCATCCTGAGCCCGCCGAAGGGTGACTGTCGCATAGTCTGAACCGCAGATTACGCTGATTTCATAGATCAATTATCTGTGTAATCTGTGTTTAATCTGCGTAATCTGTGATTAAAAATGGGGCGCCGACGACGAGTCGACGCCCCCCCCTGGTTCCTGACACAATAATCTAATGGGAGCCTCAAAATAGGGTTGCAGAGAGACCAGCCTAGAAAATTGCATCAAATGTATCTTGATCTACTTGCATATTCTCAGTCAATAACAATAGGTCGGGTGGCTGATCAGCAAAAGCATCACAGCCACCCTTCCCGCGCCCGCCAGGCCAATAGGAAAGCAATCTCATTAGAACACGGGATCGCCTAAAGCATATTCTCAATATCTTTTCGGTCAATAACAATATGGACGGAGCATCTCCTGCATCCCTCACCCTAACCCTAGCCCTAATCCTAGTCCTAGCCCTACCTAAGATCTCTCCTATTCACAACAACCTGCTGTCCAATTGCAAAGAATGTGGAAACACCCCAGTAAAGACTAACTGCCGCTGGGAACTGGAGTGCAAAGAATCCAATCATCAGAGGTAATCCATACATCATCATCTTCTGTTGCATCTCTTGCGCTGATTGCGTTTCCTTTTTGCCCGACTTGTCCTTTTTCTTCTTTGCAATAGCGAAGCTAAGTTTCATTTGTGCAAACTGCGACCCAGCAAGCAAAGGAGGCATTAGTATTTTGCTTGGTTCCAATAAATTTAGACCAAAGAAATTTGTACCAAAGGTCCAGCTTAAATCTTGATGAGGTCCATAAAGAAGATGGCGCGAAAGTTCCAGGACCGATCCGTCTCTGATCACAAAGAAGAGTCCAATTAAGATGGGGAACTGGATTAATATAGGAAGACATGACTGCAAAGGATTTACTTTATTCTCCTTCCAAATTCTCATTGTCTCTTGTTGCAACTTTTGTGGATCACCTTTGTATTTCCTTTTGAGCGCATCTAATTGAGGTTGTACGGCCTGCAATTTCTTTTGCCCCTCCAGCCCATGCTGTGTTGGGATAAAGAGGACCAGCTTCACAAGTATTGTCAGAATAATAATTGCAATTCCTAAGCTGTATCCCGGCATAACCGAGGCAATTAAAACCAAAAGGTTTAGGAACGGCTTGGTAATAAATGCGCGAAATGCGCGAGTAATAGGACCTGCTTCGTGAATTTTAAAATCAACAGAAGTTTCTACCTCCGCCCCATTAATATCCGGTATCACCAACTTGTACTCGCCTAACTCAGAGAATAATGAATACTTCCACGGAGAAAGTTCGTAGACCTCTCTTCCCCCAGGTTCAACACCAGTCAGAGCTACACACGGCATAGCAGTCTCTGTGGTTTCCAATTTTTTCTCATCCTTATAAACATCAAATGGTGGCATCGGGCACTTATCTTCCAAAACCAACGCCTCCTCGGTACCGTTCTTTATGATAACAACTGGGTGGTGCCCATTCTTAACCGTTGCATCCTGCATTGAAATAGTTACACCGGTTACTCCATTCTTTTCTCCTCCAAAATATTGCGGGAAAAAGAGCTTTAGCGAGAACTGCACCAGAAAGTACAGAACCAGGAAGATTAGGAAGAATTCTGCAAAGTCTCGAAGTTTACTCTTAGCCATATCAAATAATTAACAGAATTGGGATAAACACATCACATGAATACTAGCATCAACCATTTCACTTTTCCTACTCACCTCTCCACCCATAGGGGGGAGAGGGTAGGGTGAGGGGGAAGTCTGAGCTACGAATGAGCTGGTGTATAGCTGAATCAAGATACATGGGAAAGGAATGCGCGGACATCTTCTTCGATCTCCGCAAAGTCGCAGGTTAGACTACTTCGTCTAGGCATAAGTAACAACTGCATTGTAGGAAGCTTCGACTTGATCTTAACTTCTCTTCTGAGTGCCTCCTTGCATCTTCGCCTCATGCGATTTCTTTTAACTGCAGATTTTTCGGTCTTAGCAGATATTAGAGCACCAACAAACAAACCTTGTGTTACTGTATTAACACGCTGGTTTTTGGGTAAGCCCATCTCATATCTGACCACCAAAGTCCTCCCCTTCCATACCTTTCCATCCCTTAGCAAGCGCTCGGATGTTTTTCTGCCTTTAAGGCGAGATAGTTTCATAAAACTATTATAAAGAAACAGAGGAACCAGAGGAACCAGAGGTTTCAGAGGATTTTTAGATAATTCTCTTCTGGTTCTTCTGTTTCTTCTGTTTCATCTGTTTCCTTGCTATGATTCTAGTATGGCATCACTAAGTTCTGACGATGTACGGCATATCGCAAAGCTTGCACGCTTAAACCTTTCTGATGAGGAAGTGGAGAAATTTACAAAGGAACTTTCCTCGATACTTGAGTATGTAGATCAATTGCAAGAAGTAGATACAAAGAATGTCGTGCCTACAGCGCAAGTAACAGGACTTCATAACTCATTCAGAGCTGATGAGATTAAGCCTTCGCAAGCAGACGCTGACGCGTTATTGGATACAAGCCCGCTTCCAAAGGTAGAACACCAGATCGAAACTCCATCTGCACACGGTTAACTGACTTAAATTTTTGTTCTTACTTTAGCCCTAACTCTAACCCTATCCCTAATTCCCTCACCATTGCTCAGGCACACAAGAAACTTAAGGCAAAGAAGCTTAGTTCCGAGGAATTAACACGCGCTTGTATAGAAAGAATAGAGAAGGTTGATGATAAATTAAATTCAGTTATTTACAGGAATTTCGATCGAGCCCTAGAGTCTGCCAAAAAGATTGATAAGGAAGGAAAGTTCTCTCATCCTTTAACGGGAATCCCCTATCTTGCAAAAGATATTTACTGCGAAGAAGGAGTACCAACTACAGCTAGTAGTAATATTTTGAGGGAGAAGGATTATTCACCTCCATTTGATTCAACTGTAACTTCTAAACTTAAATCGGTTGGAGCTATCAGTATGGGTAAAGCTAACTGTGATCAGTTCGCTCAAGGAAGTAGCAATGAAACCTCATGTTATGGACCAGCTCTTAATCCTTGGAATACAGATTTCGTTCCAGGTGGAACATCCGGAGGATCAGCTGCCGCAACAGCTGCCGATGAATGTATTTTTGCAAATGGAACGGATACGGGAGGATCAATAAGACAACCTGCTTCTCTTTGCGGGTGTGTTGGTATCAAGCCTTCTTACGGCAGAGTAAGCCGTTACGGTGTGATGGCAATGACAAGCTCGCTGGATACAATGGGGGTCTGCACAAAAACTGTTGAAGATGCAGCAATTTATCTAGGAACCGTCGCAGGAAAAGATGATTTTGATGCAACAACATCAGAAACTGACGTTCCTGACTATACCAAGGCTCTTACAGGCGATGTGAAAGGTATGACTTTCGGTCTTCCGAAAGAGTATTTCATTGATGGTATGGACGGAGAGGTCGAGACATCAATCCGTGAAGCTGCAAAAATCTTGGAAGGCTTAGGCGCAACCATCAAAGAAATTTCTCTTCCACACACCAAATACGCAGTAGCAACTTATTACATTATTTGCCCATCAGAAGTCAGCTCCAACATGGCTCGTTACGATGGAATTAGATACGGACATACAGAAGAAGCCAATGACCTTATTGAATATTACTTCAATGTGCGATCAGCAGGATTTGGAGATGAAGTTAAAAGGAGAATCATGATTGGAACTTACGCTCTCTCTGCAGGCTATTATGATGCTTATTACAGGCAAGCCCAAAAAGTAAGGACTCTTGTTAAAGATGATTTCGCAAAAGCTTTCGAGGAAGTCGATGCCCTACTTACTCCAACTTCACCATATCCAGCATTTAAAACAGGAGAAAAAATGGATGATCCAGTACAAATGTATCTTGCTGATGTCTTTACAGTTCCGGCTTCACTCGCTGGCATCTGCGGATTAAATGTAACTTGCGGATTTACCAAGTCGAAACTTCCAATTGGACTCCAGATACTTGGACCACAGTGGGGAGAAGAAGTGATATTCAAAGCAGGAGACGCGTTTGAAAAAGCTGTAGGCTTGAACGATAAGCCGAAGCTTTAACTTAAGTCACAGCCATCATCTGACTTGCTTCTACTCTTGCAGCAAAAACATTTTCGATTATTTCATCGCACAATTCAGCAGAATGGACTGAATCTATTAAGTTTTTCGCCCGCGCTTCAAGAGAGGTTATGTCCACTTCCAAAGGACACACTTCAATCATTCTTCTTAATACTGTTTCAATTTCCTTTTTAATTTCTGCTTTTAAATCGGACATGTAATCATAGTTTGGATCTGTTATCAGGTTTGAATGTACACTATTTAACCACGGATGATTTATTCCAAATTTCGAATTTCTAAATCCACTAACATTACCTCTGCTAATAATGTAAGTATGTTCTGCGTAAGGATTTGGATTCCTTTCAAAGTCTGCAAGCATCGCACGTTGCTCTTCGAGTAACTCCCTAAGTGGTTTTAATATAACCTCATATCTAGTTCCACCTGCGGTCCGCAGATTAAGTGGAGGCTCTGTATCCAATATACTGCCAGCTCCTGGTTTCTTGGCAATCATTTGTAATGATCCTACCCACCATATAATTAAGTGGCACTTGATAAGGAAGAGAAACTATATCTAACTATCTTTTTGGCTTACATTAGCCTCAAACAAAGTATTGATGACACGCTTTGTTTAATATTCTTGTCACCATAAAGAGGAATCAGAAGATGCAGATGATTCAGAGGAATCAGAGGATTTATTTATTTGTCTCTTCTGCTTCTTCTGTTTCTTCTGTTTCTTCTGTTTCCTTCAACAATTATTACAATAACCGCAACAAAAAGAGTGACAACACTAATCCAGTTCCCTGCTCTTTGCCAAGCCGGAATCTTCCATGTCGTTTTTTGACCGCTGAGGAATAGGCTGGCATTCTCTCCGTCCTCAGAAAGTATACGATCGCCTGGTTTGCATTCATTTGCTTCCGGATACTGGAGGCACGCGGGATTGTAGATATTGAATTTCCCATCAGCCTGAACTGCAGGTGCGCCTCCTGTTATGGGATTGCTTTTGAAAATATCTGTTTGCCAGAAAAGTGACTCGTAACAATGTATGTGGTTGCTACCAGAAAAAATTGGAATCAGTTCTTCCAGTCCTCCCTTTAGCATCAACATTTGCGTAACATCTTTGTCCTTAAAGTCTTGATACTGACCCACAAGTTCACGGTGTGTCTTGACCGGCATTACGCGCGGGAGTTCTTCTGTTTTCATTAATGGATAATACGCAATCGCAAACGCAATAACTGTAATTAGTCCGGCACTAATTGAAATAATTAATTCATTCTTTTTTATACTTGACCACTGCATTAACGCATAAACTCCAACCGCAGTAAGAATAAATGAAAACGGATACAAGAATCTAACATTGATGTGAAGCGACTTGAAAATCGGAAGTCCTTCTAATGGTGTTACAAGAATCCCAAAGCCCCGTGCTAATTGTGCAAAGAAGTTTATGAAAAACAATGCAATGATTGCACTTAGCACTAGCATTGAAGCCTGTGACTTGAATTTACTTTTATTTTTCCAAAGAAGATAAAGCCCAATTACGATTCCAATTAAGACAATTGGAGAAAGATAAAGACTGTGCTCATGCGTTGCTCTATCCGGCATTCCAATGAAGCTAAAGAGTTCAGGCATCTGAGGAATCGCCCAAAAAGCCTTAGCCATGTATTCGAGCGGACAGCCGTCTGTAAATCTTTCGAATGGCATCGTACGCGGAATAAAACGCATAAAGCTCCAAACGGCCATAAGCTTGCTTAAGTTAATGAGGATAGCCCCAAGTCCGCATGCGGCTAATCTTATTGCGAGCGCTTTTAGTCGACCTTTCGATGAATTTAGGATTAATTCGAACGGCAAGAAGATTACAAACGCTGCAATCGCCATCAATGCTACGCTGTATCCTCCGCTGTACATTATGAAAGCTGATACTAAAGCGAATATTGATGCTTTAGTAATTAAAGATATAACTGAACATTCTCGTCGGTCAAAAATTATCCAAAGAAGAAGTCCGATAAGCGGCATTCCAAAAAATACCAAGTGCCCCGCAATCATGTGCATCAAATAAAATCCCTGAGCAATAATTATCAGCGCGAATACATGCGACCATTGTTTGTTTAGTTTGATGATATCTTTTCCAAACAAGTACCACCCAAAATATCCAACTGACATTGTAAGCAACATGCTAAGTTGCGATGCTCTCCAAATATCCATGCCCGCAATTACAAGAAACTGCGGAAGTGAGTAGAACAAGTCTTGAGGGTTCCCAAATTGCGGAACTCCTCCACAGAAATGCGGAGTGAAGTAGAAGATGTTTAACCCCTGTCGAGCAAAATGCCATTGCCCAGCGTGAAGACGTGCGAAGAAGTAAACAAAATCATGACCAAGAATTCCGTTGAAGTTTAGGAACCAGAAGAAAATGCACAGAAAAACTGTGAATATCGCAACGAAACCCAAATGGAGCTTCTTTAAGTTCATCGTAGTTAGGATAGCAGGTTTTTACATTGATGACCGCTCAGGCACTTCTATCACATTAGGCTCATGTCCTGTGGCTTTTAAGAATTTCTCTAATCCTTCGTGTTTTATAACCAATGTAGCCGTATTCACAAGTGGATGACATTGCAGAGCATCCGCATTCCAAATGGCTTCGTCAAATATCAAACTAACCCGGTGGTCCAAATCATTTATAAGCCCAAGTACCGTGACGGCACCTGGTTCCAATCCCAACCGATCCATCAGACGCTCCGGCGAGGCAAAACTTAATTTACTCTCCCCAAGAACTGAGCTTAAAGCTTTTAAATCCACGCTTTTGTCATACCCGACAACCACCAAAAAGTGCTTGTCGCCTTTTTTGTTCCTAAGCAATAAATTCTTCGTATGAGCACCAGCCATATCCGGCGTGAGCTCTTCTGCCTCTTCGCAAGTAAACACCGCAGGATGCTCAAACTTCTCGAATTCTATTTGGTGCTGTTCGAGGAATGAGTAGATATCAGACATGTCACCATGGTATCAGTAATAAGATGGTTTAGAGACAGAAAACAATCTATTGTCTTTTTGTTGCCATTTGAGCTAATTTTAAGTAAGTTTGTCCCTGCCTTACGGGGTTGTAGCTCAATTGGTTAGAGCATCCGCCTGTCACGCGGAAGGTTGCGAGTTCGAGTCTCGTCAGCCCCGCCATACGAAACGCAATTACTGAATATAAAGAAGTAGATTTTTTTATAGAAAATCGGTCCGCCTAGGCGAACCGATTATATGTTGAGCGCGATTTCCCCGATGTGGAGTATCAGCTCTTTTTCTCTGGCAATACTTCGTCATGTTCGTGCTGAAACGGCAGGATCAAGATGAGCACTTTCATGTGGCCGAGACCCTGATGCATGCAACCGGGCTTGATGCCCATGCCCTGCCATGCCTTCACTGGCTTCTCCACGCCGTCGACTTTGATTCTCGCGTCGGCCCCTGCTTCCAGCACGATGTACACTTCTGTCGCTACTGGATGTGCATGCTCTTTTGTGTCGTTGGTGAATTCAGTGTAATGAACCTGCACTCCGAACCCAAAGAGCGGCAACAGTGCTCGACGCGACAGACCGCAGTGATGTTTGACTCCCTTGAGGCCAAACAATTCCATAAACACCCACAGGTCGCCTTTTTCGATAAGGGAACCTGTTTCCATATCTGACTTCTGCATTTCATGACTCCTTCTTAATCGGGGGTTTTATCTGCGCCCCCCATAGCGCTCCTCCCATTAGCTGCAACGCACAGCCACAAACAGGAGGAAGGCATGAGGGGTTAAATAATGTTAAAGAACTTTAGTCACCTAGGCCGATGAAGATACACATTATTAAATCTACTGTACATACAGAAGCGGATTCTTTTTGATCCCCCGCAACCTAACCTCGAAGTGAAGGTGGATTCCGGTTGCACCATACACAAGTCCTGTTCGCCCCATCCATGCAATCATTTGTCCGCGCTTAACAATGTCTCCCTTTTCTACATAAAGCTCTTTGTTGTGTGCATAAAGAGTAATCAGATCATTACCATGATCGACCTCGATTACATTTCCAAATCCTCCATTCCATCCATAGTCTGAGCGAATGACTGTACCTGCTTCCGCCGCATAGATCGGACCCGCTCCTTTTTCCTGCATATCAAGTGCGTAGTGTCCTGCTCTGTAATATTGGGTTATAAAACACTTATCTGAGCATGGTTTTTGCAGAACACCTGAAGTAGGAGTTGGAGTGTACTTCTTTGGTGCTTCATCACGCGTTGGCTTGGAAGGTTTTACTGGAAGTTTTTCGGGGGGTTGGTCAGACGGAGTTGGAACTGACGGTTCAGCTGATGGTGCAGGAATCGGCTCATCCGAAGCAGGCGGGGGATCTGCAGTTGCAATAAGCACAGGCTTTCCGATGATTGGAGTTGCACCGGGAATTATTAGCTCTTGTCCTGCAAGGATGAATCCTCCTTTGACTTTATTTTGGGCAACTATTTCTTTTTGTTCAACTCCATAAAGCTCAGAAATTCCTATAAGAGTTTGTCCTCTGCTTACTGTGTGAAGCACGCCGTCGACTGGAAGTATTAGGAGTTCATCTCCGGGTTGCATTACATCTGAACCTCCTAAGTCGTTAGCCCAACGAACTGTGTTCGCCGCTATGCCATAACGGTCAGCAAGCTTCTCTACGCTGTCCCCTTCTTTGACTGTATGAAAAATGCCTTCCGCATATGCACGTCTGGAGCCTTGCTGAGATATCGATCCAGACTTCATCAAAAATCCTTCTTCAACCAAAAGAAATTGCGAGGTTGCAATCGAAACTTCCTGAGGAGCAAGAGCCGCTTTGGGTACGTATGGCGGAAAAAGCGAACCTAATATAAAAACAAGTCCGCAAATCAATCGGACACGAACAGAAAGCCAACGGGCGGTGGACGAGGGCGCCATCATAGTTATGATACATTAATGTTATCCAGATCATCATTCTTAGTGCTAGTTTTATATTCAATTGCATCCAATATTGTCTTCATATCTTTATATCTTTGTGAAGAATAAAGAAGAACCACAAGATACGACTTGCCATCGAAATCCACCAAAGAGAATAGGCATTCTTTGGCAGCATTGGTTGTCCCCGTTTTTCCGGCTACCACTTTCGCCATTTCATCCAAAGAAGAACCATTAACATGCATGAGTGCATGAGTATGGACTAAATCTATGTAACTGCCCTGAACACTCCTTATGCGAGCGCCGCGCTTAGAAAGTTTTTCGAATAGTTCTTCGTAGCTCATTACAAAAGCTGCAAGCCAGGCCATGTCCTGTGGAGTGGACCATTGTTCAAAGCTATCTAATCCAATTGGGTTTCTAAACCGCGTGTCTTTGAGTCCCAAAGCTTCCGTCCGTGCGTTCATCTCTTCGGCAAAAGCCTCGATAGTTCCGCTATGAAAAACTGCAAGCGTGTACGCCGCATCGTTGGCTGACGCGATTAAAACAGCCGAGAGTAAATCTTTAACGGTGAAATCTTCACCGACCGGAAGATAAGCAGTGTTACCTTCTATGCGAGCAGCTTTGTATGGAATGGTTACAAGCTCATCCAGTTCATGATTTTCCAGAATAATGATAGCCGTCATTAATTTTGTTAGGCTCGCCATGGGACGGCGTACATCAATTTGTTTCCCATATAATTTTTGCCCACTTTTAGCATCCAATATCAAAACTCCGGAAGCAGAAAGTCTGTTCTTGATTTCTAATGGTTCAGACGGAGGCGAAATAGCTAAATTTTCAATCACAGGAACTACCTCATCCATCGACGGCAAAGAAACTGGAACAAGCCCAAACAAAAGCGCTGCGATAATTGAGCGATACATCCGACGTAGAATAGGCGGAGTGAACGAGTTGTTGAAGTGATTATTCTAAGTTTTAGTGTAACTAATAACACATTAGTCAAGAATTTTACCAACAAAGGTTAGGAACCAGAGGAAACAGATGAATCAGAAGAGAAATACTAAATAATATCCTCTGATTCATTTGCTTCTTCTGTTTCCTTATTTATAAACCACCCTATCCGACACTCTCAAATCAATATATTTCTTCACCTCTTCTGTATTGACACTTTTCAAGAATGTTCGATAACGCAGTAATTGCTCGTCCAAGGGCGATACCATGTCAAACCAAATATCTATCCCCTTATCAAGATGAAGATGATACTCCTGTGCTCGTATATAGACTGTCCTACCTGCGATGGAATGACCGAATTGTTCTGACAATGCCTTTTCGGTTTCCGACATTCTTTCAAGCAATCTGGGCACAACAAGCACATCGCCTTCGACGGGACGAACTCCCCAATCGACAATGCCAATGACAGGTAATGATTTCGAATCTTCCGGCAACGGAACAATTACATATACTCCTTCGTCAGTTAAGTAATCAACCGTTGCTCCGGTCGAAGTTAGATCTGATTCCTGATCAGGATCTATAATTTTTATTCGTGAAATAAGAGGATCCAATTTTATCTTTACACTTAATTCAGAAGGATAAAGTTTTGAAATACTTATAT
The DNA here is from genome assembly GCA_002328295.1 of Candidatus Peribacter sp. UBA2144. GTDB lineage: Bacteria > Patescibacteriota > Gracilibacteria > Peribacterales > Peribacteraceae > UBA2144. The sequence continues at coordinate 14,683 of DCXE01000080.1, forward strand.
CTTCCAGATCTTTTATAGCATCTTCGAGAGTGCTTGCTACTTCATGAGTAGGCAGGAAGAAAAGATGTTTCCCAAAAAACGGTGTCAGAATTTTCTGGACTTCTTCTATGTCCAATCTGGAATCGAAGCGTACTACTTTAACTTCTCTTACTTGAATAAGCGGTGAAAATATTAATAAACCGAATCCAAGAAGTATAAGACCGAACAAGGTTATCAAAATCCACCACATGCAAGATCGCCACCAGGACTTAATGGCTCTCTGACCTTTACGTTCGAATTTGTGTAGGAAATCTTTCCACCTGCTTTTCTTGTGCCTCCTCTTGTGTTTCTTCACCAAACGCTTCGTCATAGGAGTAACAGGGCGGTTATATCTCTTCGGCAAACGACGCGGCGGTTTTAACATGGTAATAGTGTAGCCTATTAGTTAACTAGTTTACTGGTTTCAAGTTTACTAGTTTCTTATTATTTGAAGAATCAAGCTAAAGCTATAAAAAACTTGCAACTAGTTAACTTGCAACTAGTTAACTTAACTCGGAAATGTCAGCTATACTCCAAATCCATGAATATTTGTATAGTTGCCGACTGGCTTCCCCTTTACGCAGGCGCTGAGCATGTGATCGCCGAGTTTCATAAACTTTGGCCAGATGCCCCAATATTTACCACTATTGCCAATCACGGGAATTTAGGACCTTTGAACGATGCTGATATTAGAACTAGTCATTTGCAGAAATGGTACAAATTACTTGGGAAGCACCACAGAATTCTGCTCCCTCTGATGCCTAGCGAAATGGAACTATTTGATCTGGATGAGTTTGATGTGATCCTCAGTTCGTCGCACGCAATAGGAAAGGGGATTATTCCTCCAAGCAATGCCAAACATATTTGTTACTGTCATACTCCAATGAGGTATGCATGGGAGATGGAAAGAAAATATTTGGAAGATTCGAATATTCCGAAGTTCTTTTGGAAAAGAATCAGAAGAAAATTAAATGAGATTAGAAGGTGGGATATGACGACTGCAAAGAGAGTTGATTTATTTATTGCCAACTCGACAACAGTCGCTGACCGTATTAAGAAAATTTATAATCGAGACTCAACTGTGATCCTTCCGCCAGTTGCTGATCGGTTCTTTAATAAAGAGGTCAATTGTCAATTGTCAATTGTCAATTGTTACCTCGCTCTCGGCCGCCTCGTCCCCTACAAACGTTTTGACCTTCTGATTGAATGTGCAAACAAATACAACCTCCCGCTCAAGATCGCAGGCAAAGGTCCGGATGAATCGAGGCTGAAGAACTTGGCAGGACCGACTGTCGAATTCTTGAGCTTTGTTCCTGATGAAAAGTTGCCAGAGATTTACGCAAATTCAAAAGCACTTCTCTATCCGCAAGAGGAAGACGCTGGAATTGCACCGCTAGAAGCGCAATCTCAAGGAACTCCTATCATCGCGTTTAGGAAAGGAGGAGCTCTGGATACGATTGCAGAGGATATGTCCGGAGTATTCTTTTCTCAACAAACAGTGCAGTCTCTTAAAGGTGCAATTGATAGATTCGAGAATATGAGCTTTGATTCTGACGCTATAAAGCAGAGGGCTGAGGAATTTCGAGCCGGTAGGTTTAGAAAGAGAATTGAAGATATAGTCAGTTAATGGTTTTTGCCCTATCATTAAATCCTATGAAACGTGATCCTAACTCCCACAAAGGCGAAAATGGAAAAGTTGCAATAATCGGCGGATCCCGCCACATGCATGGCGCACCATTGCTTTGCGCCCTTGCAGCTGAAAGAAGCGGGGCTGACTTGGTTTATCTTTCTCTCCCCGACTGGCACGAGAATGTTGCGAAGGATACTTCGCTCAATTTTCAAGTTTATCCTTTCCAAATGGATGACTTGCAGGCGCATGACGTTGGGCCGGTTTTGGGACTTCTTGCAACTATGGACTGTGCAGTTCTCGGACCGGGAATTGATCATGCCAATGAAGATAGCAAAAAAGCACTGATGCAAATTATTGAAGGCGCAAGCTGCGCTTTGGTTTTGGACGCAGCAGCTCTTCAGCCGGAAACCCTTAAGGCAGTTAAAGGAAAGTCTGCAGTCCTCACTCCTCATTTGGGGGAACTTGAAAGGATGGAAGTTAAAGAAAAAGAACTAGAGAAAGCTGCAAAAGATTCAGGCGCCGTGATTGTACTTAAAGGACCCGAGGATCAAGTAGTTGGGCCTGATGGAAAATCAGAAACTATTAAAGGAGGAAATGCAGGCTTAACAGTTGGAGGAACAGGTGACGTGCTTGCAGGACTGATTGGGGGACTTATTGCACAGAAGATGGATCCTTTTGAAGCAAGTGTATTGGCAACCAAGATTATTAAGAAAGCTGGAGAAGAATTGAAAAAAGATAATAGTTATGCATATACAGCATCTGATGTTATTGGAATAATTCCAGAAATGTTAAATTGCTAAATTGTTCACAGAGTGAATTAAAACTTTGATACAATCTACAAAAGCACCAAATATGCGCAACGCTCTGTCGAGCAATTTAACAATTTAACAATGTTTACAAACCCCTTCACTATCTTTAAGCCCTTCGAAGCCAACCTCTCCGTCACTCTGTATACAAAGGAGGACAATATAACAAGCGACGATCAAATCGGAGACAATGTTGCAAGCTTGTGGCAAGTTCATGGCAACAAAATAATCGAAGTTGACTCACCTACTTCTCGGACCGAGCAAGCTGACGGATTAGTGACTAACAAAAAAAATCTGATACTCAGCATCAGAATGGCTGATTGCCAGCCAATTTTGGCCTACGATCCCGAATCAAATACAGTTGGATTAGTCCACGTCGGATGGAGAGGACTTGTTGTAGGCGCAATACCGGAGCTTTTCAAGGTCATGGATCCACTTAAGTCTTACGTTTGCATCGGCCCCTCGCTCTGCCAGAAGTGTGCAATCTTTTCTGATCCTAATAATGAATTACCTAATGTGGATCCTAAGTTTTTTGATGAAAACAATTGCGTGGATTTAATGGGAGCAGCCGACAAGCAATTGGTTGACCTTGGAGTTTCTGCTGACCGCATTGAAAGAATGACTGACTGTACCAGTTGTAATCCGGATAAGTACTGGGCTTACAGGGGCGGAGACAGAGATGCTGTTAAAGATGGACACACGAATGTACTCAGCTGTTATTTGAAATAATAAACCTCACCCCCAACCCTTCTCCCAAGGAAGAAGGGAGCTACTTTTTGAGTGAACAAACCAATTCACATATTAAAAGTAGCTCCCCTCTCCTAAGAGGAGAGGGGCTGGGGGTGAGGTAGAATAATACAATCTATAAAAACACTACCCAAGTGTGAGGGAAGATGGGGTAAGTCCAAACGACCGTTGAGCAGGGACGCTTTACTCCTGGTTGTTTCCAGGTGGGTGGCCGCATCCCCGGACCACGGCCCGGAGAGAGTTAGCCTCCCGTAATGCGCGTTGAGGATAAACGTATACTGCCCTGACGAGTCGCTGAGACTAAGTGATTATATCAATAAATAATCCCTAATGAAGCTGACAGGATGGACAGGCAGAGTACAATGACAGCTCATGATAACTATTCACTATTAACTATTCACTATTCACTTGCTATCACTCCAAGAACGACTACAGGCATCTAATCAACTATTAGCGACGTATGCCATTCCGCATCAAGGAATACTGGGAAGAGCTCACGGGGAACCTGATGATGAAACACGATTTCCTTTTCAACGAGACCGAGATCGACTGATACACACTAGAGCTTTTCGTAGACTGAAGGGGAAAACTCAGGTCTTTGTTGCCGGACATGGAGATCATGTAAGGACAAGACTGACGCATACAATGGAAGTGGTGCAAATCAGTCGAGACATCGCACGTACACTTCAACTTAATGAGGATCTGACTGAATGCATAGCAATAGCACACGATCTGGGCCACCCTCCATTCGGCCATGCAGGTGAAGAGGGCTTGGATGAGTGGATGAAAGAATTTGGAGGAAGATTTGAGCATAATGAACAGTCGCATAGGATTGTGACCTTGCTTGAGTCACATTCTTCGCTTAGCTCAGGGCTTAACCTTAATCAGGAGATTTTGGAAGGATTGCTTAAGCACACGACTCCTTATGACGTGCCCTGCACCGGAGCGACAGCGACTGGTGCAGGGTCAATGCGGAGTCCTTCCTTAGAAGCTCAAGTCGTAAACTTAGCTGATGAGATTGCATACACAGGGCACGACTGTGAAGATGGAATAAGGGCGGGGCTCTTTACGCTTGAGGAGATACTTGCAGTACCTCTGGCGAAGCAAGCACATGATCTGACGATTGAACGTGGAACATCTTTGCGCGGTTCAATAATCAACGTCAGCGTAATGGATCTATACAAAGCAACTTCAGAGGAGCTTGCGTCCCAACGTATTAACACACTAGAGGATGTTGGTAAGGCTGTTACTCCCCTTGTTCACCTAACACATTCAATGCGCAAAGACTTGGATGAGCTTAGGGGATTCTTGTCTGAGCGTATGTACTTCTGCCCACAAGTACGAGTCAAGAGTGAAGATGGTAAAGCCCTGATTATTGCGCTTTGTAATGGGCTAAAGTCGAAGCCATCTAACAAAGTCATAGCCATTCAAAAAAAGACTGACTCGAGTTTAGAAGAAGCTATTAAGGATTTTGTAGCAGGGATGACTGATCAATATGCAGTTGAGCAAAAAGTGTCATGGTGAGCCCTGTCGAACCATGACACGCATTGTCACCCTTCGACATAGCTCAGGATGACAATGCTAATTTAGTACTTAGGTAAATAATCCAACGGATCCATTTGTGCCTCACCTCTGACTACCTCGAAATGCAGATGTGGCCCAGTTGATAATGGACCAGCACCCAAAGATCCCGGACGTCCACCTGAAAGTGCAATTACATCACCTCGATGTACAACCTGACCTTCGCGAACCAAGAACTCACTAACATGTCCGTAAAGTGTTGCGCCTCCGGGATGCGCGATGATGATGTACTGGTATCCGCTGTCTCCTTTATACAAAACTTCCACAACTCCCTCTGCCGCAGATCTTACTTCTGAATTTTGAAGAACCGGAATATCAATCGCCTCGTGAACCAATCCGAATCTCTTTTTATATTCTTCATCATGGAAGAGTGCCGAGATTCCTTCCTTAGGTTCAACGGGCCAGCTGAGCTTGAGGGGTATGCTTGGATCTCCACTCGCAGCAAGCGCTCTAATTTCTGCTGACTTGATTTCAAAAAGCGCAGTCCTTATGTACTCCTCGGAAACTCTTCTATCTTCCAAAAGCCTAAGAAGTTTATTGCGCGCATTTTGCCATTCTTTTTTTTGATTTTCTGACCAGTCCTTTCCATACTTATTTTTTTCGTTCTCGAGCACGCTTAATTGGTACCTGAGAATTTCTTCACGTCTTTCAATAACCGCAATCTCCTGTCGCTCTCTCTGAATAGTGGACTCTGCAGTTTGAACTGATGCGCTCAGCGGTCCTCCCACCGGAAGCTCGCCTGAATCAACAATCCACTGCAGCCCTAAAAATAAGCTAACTGTCCCACCTAAAATCGCAAGAATCCTAAGAGGTCGATGTATATGGATGTTTATCTCAAGCATCAAAGTATTCTATCACAAAACGGGCTTTTGAGCCATTTATCCTGCTGGACAAAATTTTGCTACAAACTCCTCTACCAGTTTTTCAAATATCTCATGAAATTCATCCACTCTTTCTGGAATCGGATCAAATGAATTGTTTTTGATATAAAGTCCCTGATTGATTTCAATCTGAATTCCGGGAACCAAAAACGGAGGAATCCTTCGACGATGACAATGGTGTCCCAGAATGTATTTACCTGAATACGGGAAGTTGACCTCGACTGCATAACCACGATCTTTGAAGAAGTCGCGGAAGAATACTGTTCTGTCTCTGGAACATGATGTGTAATTACCGTTTCCAATATTGATATCCGGACGATCTTTTCCACTGTCCTTTTTGAGGCTAGGGCCTACTGATAAGAATGAGTGGCCATCTATCAAAAACTTCGCATGAGGAATTACCTCATCAATCTTTTCATGATACGGATCGTGGTATTTCTTGATAAGAGAATCAACAATTTCCTGCGAAGGCTCTTCTGTATAAACTTTTTTTTCATCCCAAGTTGTATGGACTGTAACTCCTTCTGCTGCTTGCTTGTACTCAGTTGAAATGTCATCCGGTGCTCGGTTTACATCCACAACAACCCGCGAAGTATCGCATTTAACCGTATACACATTGCCTATCGAAAAAATCTGATCAGTATAGAGATCTGTATAACCCAAAAGATCATCTTCACTTAACTGAATATAATCTTTAACCTCTTCCGGAATTTTATTCGAGGCATGCGGTATCGAGACGAGGATTGGGCGGATATCAGGAGTCATGATTTAGATTATTAATTAAAGTGATAGGGGTCACAGGTCGCAAGTCTTGTGACATGTGACCTGAGACAAAACAGCCTCAAAATTATAAATATCAATGACTTCCACTATCATCATTGGTTATCGTATATGTTTGTTTAAAGAATAATGACGCTGGTACAACTGTATCGCCATCTGAAGTTTCAACAATTACCCCAGCAAGAGTGAACGATTTTACTTCGCCATTAATGTCACCAACGGATATTTTGCTTCCGACTTCAATGTTTCTCTTGAGGTGTTGGCAAAGAAGCATGTTTTCCAAAACAGTGCGCGCACTTAATACGATCGCAAGCCCGCAGATCAATAAAATGGCTGCGAAGAATATAAGTACATTGGTCGTAATAAAGGAAAGATTTAATCCAAGCTGTTCAACTGCAGCAAGAAATACAAAAACCAAAACAATCATTTGAACTGCACGCCCTACTGACCTTTCATATCCAAGACCCGTTTTGGAAATTGATTGGACTACAATCGTCTGCAAAAACTTAGCAAGAAGCATTCCAAATACAACAATCAAAAATGCTGCGATGACCTGAGGAATATATCGTGTCACGACTTCGAGTGCATTGGATACTTTTTCCAAGCTCAAAATTTCTGATGCAAAGATCAGCGTAACCAAGATAGTCAGCCAAAAAACCAGAAGGCCTAGTATTCCGGACGCACTCTTATGAATTCCAATGCCCTTAAGCATCTTATCGAGCGGAGTCTTTGCAACCAGCTTATCAACTGCAAAGAAGGCAAGAAGCCTTACGCAAAGCCTGTAGAAGATTGATGCGACTATCCAACCTACAAGTACTATTAAAATCGCAAGCAGTGCTTCGGGGAGAATATCCATCATTTTCGCGTAAGCCTGAATAGCGGCTTCCCTGACCAAGGTATTTGTACGAGTGAGAATTGTTTCCATAGCTAGAATTATAGCAGAAAAGGGCAAATTTGTGTAGCCTAAGCCATCAGCTATCATATCCCCATGCAAAAACTGAAGATTCCCCTCTTTATCATTCTCCCTTTCTTGGCCTTTGGAGCTTCCCTATTCCATGGCTTTGCGCCCGTGGACGATTCATTTCTTATTGTGGAGAATCTGGCGATACGTGCTATTAATTGGGAGAACCTCAAACATTTCTTCACAACATACGATCCGGAGCTTTATATCCCTCTGGTTTTCGTAAGTTTTCAGTTCAATTATCTGATCGGTGAACTTGCTCCATTCAATTATCATCTGACTAATATCATTATTCATATCATGAACTCTCTGCTAGTTGTACGTATACTAACGCAACTATCAACAGTCAACAATCAACAATCAACCAACGATAAGGAAGTTGATGGTGGATTGTTGAGAGCGAAGCGTGTTGATAGTTGGCTAATTGTCTTCGCAGGCCTTATATATGCTGTACATCCTTTGAACACTGAAGCCGTCGTCTGGCTTGCCGGAAGAAAAGACTTACTTTCAGGATTATTCTTCTTTGCGTCGCTGACTTTTTATCTCGACTTCATCAAAGGCAATCGCAAAGCTTACTGGCTTAGCATCACAATGTTCCTACTTGCATTGTTATCTAAAGTAATAGCGGTGACTCTTTTGGGAATTCTAATTCTGCATTGGCTACTCATCATTAGAAATAAAGAGGAAAGAGCCAATAGCCAATCTGCTAATCTGCTAATTGCTCTCCGATTCTTGCCTTACATAATCCTGTCTGCAATTTTCATTGCCGTCGCCTTGGGCGGCAAAGCCCGCGTCATCGCTTCAGTTTCATTCATTGATAAAATCCTCGTCGCCTGCAAAAGCACAGTCTTTTATATTTATAAGTTTCTGATCCCAACTGATCTAACAATCATTTATCCACTTCAGGGTGACATTAGCCTCGTAGACATGAGGATATTGCCAAGCGTGATCATTGCAATTGTTCTGATCATGATCGCAATCAAAACTTTAAAAAGGCATCCGTGGATTACATTTGGAATCGGATGGTACTTGGTGTGCTTAGCTCCAACATTCCTAAATATCGGAAAGGCAAACTTAGTTTTCTTCGCAGTTGATCGTTATGCGTATTTACCAATGGTCGGGCTTCTGATCGTTCTTGTTTATATTTATAAAAGCATTCGACCAATCGCAGGATCAATAATAATTGTTGTTCTTATAGCTCTCTCAATCAATCAAACAAATACATGGGAAACGCCTGACGGAGTATTCAGACGAACTCTATCTATTTATCCCGAGTCAGTAGGCGCCAGAGTAGGACTTGCAACGATCCTTAGGCATCAGAATAAGTTTGAAGAAGCTTTTGAAGTTATAACTGAAGGCGTGAAATATATGGACCATTCATTGCTCCATATGAACGCAGGATTTGTTTACGCTGCAACAGGGCAAGTAGGTGATGCGGAGGAAAGATTCCGCGCAGCAATAGATATGGATCCCAGTAATCCCGAACCTTACTTTTCACTTGGTTCACTATTTGATCAAACTGGAAGATCTGATGAAGCAATTTCATTTTACGAAAAAGCAGTTGAACTTGATGATTCTTATGTAATTGCCAGAGCTAAGCTTGGAAATCTCTATCTTAAAAAGAACCAAACTGATCTTGCTCGTGAGCAATTTGAAAAGGCGCTTGAGTGGAATAAGTTTTCTGTAGAGGCGAATGAGGGGATGCGAAGGATCCAGGATTTAAGTATTTAAATTACCCATAGGTTTGGCTTGTTGCCAGCAAAGTTCAAATACGACATCCTGATAAAAGTGAGCTATATCTTCATTATCAATGAATGTGCATGTTAGCTTCCCTTCTGTATACGACATGATTGCAATAGTGTTATCCCACGAAAATATTCCGGACTTCCATATTAGATCCGGAGGTAACAATCTCACTTGTATCTTGTATTGCTTTGCTTTTGCATTTACACGTTCAGCGAATGGGCAAGGTGGAAATATTAAACGTGTTGTTATATTTTTCTTGGCTCGCCTGACGAAATAATTTTCCAGATAATCTGGATCAATCAAACTTGAAAACAAATCTACATACGTAAATACATACACACGTCCTTTTTTATTATTAAGAGAATCCTCGAGCATGCGCTTAAACCCATCAACACCCTCATACAACTTCACCGTCGGCACACTTCTGCTTTGCTCAACAAGACTAGAGAGTGCCTGAGTAACAAAATCCATATTAGCTTTCATTAAAGTCAAATCGTTTTCTTTCTTTTGAAGTAAGTGATGAAGCGAACTGGGATTTTCCGCGCCAATCAACCTTTTTTTTCCCGCTCTTGTTTCATACAAAAAACCCTTATCTACAAGCCTCTCGACTGAACTGTGAACAGTAACACGATTCCGCTTAAGAGATTTGGCCAGCTCTTGAACAGAAACAGGGCCCAATTTAAGTAGCTGAATATAGATTTTCGTTTCACTCTCTGAACATTCGAACTGCTTAAACAGGTAATTGATTCGCTGTAATTCTTCTTTGCCAAGTTGAGTTTTTGAAATATGAACCATATATGTAGAAGCTAATTCTACAAATATTGTACTATAGATTTTTAGCTAATGAAAGAGGAAATATTATGATTTTTTGACGCTCATTAGTATAAATGTAAGTCTATTATTGACATTTTGGTGAAATGATAATAATATATGACACGAGACTTACTATTCCCTATTTATGGATTTTATAACTGAGTTCCAACGGCTCCTTCTGGAAAAACCCCGCTATAACCTCAAACATGTAATGAGCGAGGGGTGTGACTTCAGCGATACAGCTGTTAAATCAAAAAGATGTTACTACTGCTTTGGTGCTTTCTACTGTGAAGACGTTTACTTTGGCCGTTACTCACGAAAATGTTCCAGTTGCAGCGGAGTAACCTTTTGCGCGGAATGCGAGTGGTGCACTGAATGCGTTGACTGCGTGCATTGTTATAATTCTGATTATTGCCAGGATTGCCAGAACTGCATTGATAGTCAATATTGTAAAGATTGTTTCGGATGCAAAAACTGTTTCGGTTGTGCAGGGCTTTATCAGAAGCAGTATCGATTCTTTAATGAGCAACTAACAAAAGAAGAATACGAAAAGCGCATTCTGGAACTAGACTTATGCAATCCAGATCACAGAGCAGCAGTTCAGCAGCGAGTGGAGGAACTTAGAAAGACCATCCCACAAATAGCAACTCATCAATACCAAACTGAGGATTGTTCAGGTGATCACATTTCCGAAAGCAAGGACTGCCATCAGTGTTATGACATTTTTGCATCAGAAGAGTGCCTATACACTATCGAGGCAAATGCAAATACTAGCTGCAGCGACTTGACAGTGTGTTTCGAAACAGAAGCAAGTTATAGCTGTGTTCAATCCCCTTTGTGCTTTGGAAGCAACTTCCTGTTTCACATGGATAGTACGCACATGAGTGAGTTTTGTGCGTATGGTAGGAATTTAAAGAATTGTTTTGGTTGTGTGTATATGGAAAATAAGGAGTACCACATTTTGAATAAGCCATATAGCCCAGAGGATTACGAAAAGGAAGTAGCAAAAATTAAAAAAGAACTTATGGATGCCGGTAAATACAATATGGGTCTGTATCTTGTTTCTGATTACGAGAAGAAGAGGCTGGAAAACGAAACCGATTCTGTCATTCAATCTAACCCACCCGTACTTAAATAATATTTCTATTCTTTTCTAATTATTTCAATGAATACTACTAGCGAAACAAAGTGTGTCTGCAAGCATCCTGAATGCGGTAAAGAATTTCTTGTGATAGTTCAGGAAGTGCAGTTCTATAAAGACAAGAAGCTTCCTTTGCCTGATTTCTGCCCTGCCTGCCGCCACAAGCAGCGTATGGCGCTTAGAAGCGAACGCAAGATGTACCAGCGTGTCTGTGACAAATGTAGCGAGAATATGCTTTCTGTTTACCCAGAGGATGCTCCTTATAAGGTATATTGCCAAAAATGCTTCTGGGAGAATATTGAGTAGTGTAATATTAGTACACCTTAGGCGCGTAGCTCAGTTGGCTAGAGCACTGGTCTCCAAAACCAGGGGTCGAAGGTTCAAATCCTTCCGCGCCTGCCAAAACTAACCACAAATCTAATGAAGCTTATTTGAACTTAAGCTAGACTCATCGCAATGCTCACGAATCCACCACTACTTCTCTCCATTGTCATCCCCGTTTACAACGAGGAAAAGACTCTTGAAGAAATAATCACTCGCGTGCATAGATCATGCGGAGATTTTTCTGAAGTGATTATTGTAGATGATGGATCGAAGGATTCTTCGTTGGAGATTATGAGGAAGCTCGCGCGCCCTCAAGATACTGTTCTGACAAAAGAGAATGGAGGGAAAGGCTCCGCAGTCAGAATGGGTTACGCGCAAGCAAAGGGAAAGTATGTGATAGTTCAGGATGCGGATCTTGAATACGATCCGGAGGAGATTCCTGAATTAGTTAAGTTTGCAGAAGAGAACGGACACAGAGCAGTTTATGGATCAAGAAGACTTAAGAAACAAAAGCAGTTTACTCATATACTTACGTTTCTTGGAGGTACTGCTCTCACTTATATATTCAACATTCTGTATTTCAAAAAACTTTCTGATCAGCCTACTTGTTACAAAATGGTCAGAAACGATGTACTTAAGACTCTCCCGCTTAAAGAAAACGACTTCAGATACGATCCTGAAATTACAGCACTTCTTGCACGCAAAAAAATTCATATCGCCGAATCCCCTATTTCCTACCACCCAAGATCTTACAAAGAAGGCAAAAAGATTTGCTGGAAGGATTGGTTTAAGTGGGTTTGGGTCTTCGTAAAACTGAGATTTATCTCAATAGATTAACAACAAACTGTCGCTAGTCACTTGTCACTTGTCACTGGTCCAATAATATATGACGAGTGACCAGAGACTAGCGACGAGTGACCGGTCAAAACATCATGAAATACTGGAAATCTATAGTAACGGCTACTGCAATCTTCATTGCTCTTGCAATGCAGGGCCCATTTCTGATCCACATCTTAAATCCAGCTTACGAAGGAGTTTATGTTCATTTGAACTCTGATGAGGAGATTTATCTTGCACGCGTTCAGGAGGCGTTGACGGGTAATTGGACCCAAGTAGCTGAAGCTTTCGTAGGCGAAGAAGGAATGGTCGGTTCACAGTTTGCTCTGATTGAGCTTGTGTATGGAATGACCTTGAGTCCGGTCTTCGATCATTCATGGGTGGTCCTGACTGTGATGGATTCTGTAATTCCGGTTCTGATATTCCTTGTGCTGATTTGGTTCCTGAGCATATGTGGATTCACGAAACTTCAATCATACACGGGATCGCTGATACTGATCGTAACGCAACTTTATAATTTAAACCGCCCGATTCATCTGCGCTCAAGCTTTTTGCTGATGATGCTTGCACTCATTGCTCTGAGCATCGCATATAAAAAGAAACGCCAAAGTTCAGCTGCAATAGGAGGAATGCTCCTTGGCACTTTAGTCGGAGTATATGTTTGGAGTTGGACATTTGCTTGGTTGTGGTTAGGAATATTGTTGGTTTGGCAAATTATTGAAAAAAAGAGAGTCGCTGGTCGCTGGTCACTTGTCACTCGTCAAATGACAAGCGACGAGAGACGAGAGACAAGCGACTTACAAATATTACTTTTAGCGTTAGCTATTGGCATTATTTTTGCATTACCCTTCATATTACAAATCTTCACTGTAACAAACCACCCTCTTTACGACATCGCCATTTTCCGAAGCGGCATGCGCCCCGGAAGACTGCCTGAATCTTGGGTATATAGCGCGTTGTTCCTGACGATGATTGTAGGACTGCTTATTCTCCTCAAGAAAAAATACAAAGAACTTGAAGTACATCGCCCAGCTGTCGTGATTGTATTCACCGCATTTGGAGTAATGCACCAACAGGCAATTCATGGAACTGTTTTTAACTTTGTTTCACACAGTATCTTTTCACTGCTTCTCGCTGCAATCATAGTCATCCTTCTTGCTTGGAAATTTAAATCTAAGATTCTGATAATCCCCACACTTGCCGCAGTCCTCTACATCTCCGCAGTTGCATATGATGGAAGGTGGCTAATCAAACAATGGAATCCCTCTCCGGGAAACTTCTCATCGCAACATTTGTCAGATCTTCTTTCAACTCTTGATGAAATCCCGCGCGCAAGGATTCTGTCTGATCGGAATACGCTGAGTTTGATTACATCACACACACATCATGATGTTGTTTATTCAATTTATTTGAAGAATATTCTTCTCTCTCATAAAGAGAATGCGCAAAGAGTGTGTCTGACCTATTTGCCACTTGACCCGAACTTAAGAAATCTCGAAGCTTCCCGCAACTTGGTTTACGCCGATGCACTTGGGGCATTTCCTGACCCTAAAGTGCGTGAAGAAGAACTTGAATTGGTCAGAAATGAATGCGCACAAGTTGATAAAGAGCCTAATAAGTTTCTGACTCAATACGGAATTGATCTGGTAGTCTGGGACGAAAAGAGCAATCCTGAGTGGGATTTAAACAGGCTAAAATCTGAGCTCCAGATCATGGAAAGAGGGGAAGGGTGGTCGGCTTGGCGATTAAAACGTTAATTCGTTAATTGGTTAATTCGTGCAGGTATGACAACAAACTTACAAATTTACGAATTAACGAGTTAACTAATTAACGTTTTTTCCACTTCCTCTTAGGCGCATGCCTTTTCTTCTCTAACCATTCAGCTGCATCCATAATAGTTACCTTGTAAGGATCCATTGTCTTTGGAATTGAAGCATTCGTTGTGCCATCAGTTACATATGGACCGTAACGTCCGTCTTTGACTTGAATTTCGTCCTTCGTATTCGGATCATTGCCCAGAACTTTAAGAGGTTCTGACATCTTCTTCTTTTTCTCTTTAGCTTCAGAAACTATTTTCAAAGCTCCTTCCAAATCCACATCTCCGGGCTCCATATCAACCGGAAGCGTGCCGGTTGCCTTGCCCCATCTGATGTAGGGACCGTAGCGTCCTAAGTTTACAGTAGCGACTTCGCCGCCTTTCTTTCCGAGCTCCTTCGGGAAACTAAGCTGTGCCAAAGCTTCCTCGAGCGTAATCGAATCCATTGATAGTTTCTTTGGAACCGATGCACTTTTTGGCTTCTCTCCTTTTTTGCAATCATCCGGTCTTCCGATTTGAATGTAAGGTCCGAAGCGTCCGATACGAACAACCACATCCAGACCTGACTTTGCATCTTTTCCAAGTACGCGTTCTTTCATTACATCTTCTTTTTTGACTTCATCTTTCTTAGAAGCAATCAGTTTTTCGAAAGGACCAAAGAATCCTTTAATAAATTCAATGCGCTTTTCTTTGCCATCCGCAATATCATCCAAAGACTGCTCCATCTTGGCTGTGAACTTAAGATTAACGATGTCCGCAAAGTGCTCGACAAGTAAATCCGTAACCATGAAAGCCACGTCTTCCGGAATCAACTGTTTACCCTCCTTCTTTATATAACCTCTCTGCTGAACAGTGCTAATAGTTGGAGCATACGTACTTGGTCGTCCAATTCCTTCTTCTTCAAGCTTTTTAACAAGGCTCGCTTCCGTATATCTGGGCGGTGGCTTGGTGAAGTGTTGTACCGGTGAGATTTCATCGCACTCAAGTTCATCACCTTCTTTAAGCTCTGGAAGGAACTTCTCACCACTATTTTGTTCTTCATCTTTTCTGTCTGATTCTTCCGATTCATCTTTGCCCTCCATATACACGCGAAGATATCCATCGAATAGAATAGTTTGTCCTGTTGCGCGGAACTGATAGTTCTTTACATCAATGTCTGCACCAACTCTTTTTAACTGAGCTACAGCCATCTGAGTTGCAATAGAACGATTCCAGATCAGCGT
>DCXE01000055.1 GCA_002328295.1 Candidatus Peribacter sp. UBA2144
ATACTTCAAAGTCTTCGGCGCCTGCATCAATCAGCTCAAGTTGTACGTCGTCAGATAATTCACCTTCACATTTTGCAATTACAATCCCTTTTTTTTCGAACATCCACATAACAGATCCGCTTTCTGCCCATTTGCCTCCGCGTTTTTCGATTGTTGATTTTACAGAGCTCAAAGTTCGATTCTTATTATCAGTCAAACACTCGACAATCACGGCTGCTCCGCCGGGTCCGTAAGCTTCGTAAATTACCGCAACGGTTAGATTTCCCTTAAGTTCGCCGCTTCCTTTTTTAACTGCACGATCAATGTTCATATTTGGAACATTCTCGGCTTTTGCATTATCAATTGCAGCTTTCAGGCTTGGATTCATACCGGGATCGCCACTTCCTCCTTCTCTTGCTGCAATCTCGATTAGTTTTGCATGGCGTGTGAAAATCTTGCCCCTCTTTGCATCAGCGGCTCCTTTTTTGTGCTTAATGCTGGCCCATTTAGAGTGTCCGGACATGGGAGTGAGTGGTTAGTAAATTGGCTATTTTCTATATGCTAACATCCCCATAAATCGTGCCCTTTGGACTGCGGTCCTTAGCATCTTTTGGTGCTTTAAGCAGATGCCGGTGTAATAGCGCTGTCGGATGTTTCCAAAGTAATCAGTAAAGGGCTTAAGGGTAGGATAATCTTTGTAGTCAATGTACTTGGTACCCTTGTCGCAGAACGGACATTTTTTTTGCCTTGGATCACCGCGCCGGGATTGAGATGGTTGGAACATAGCGATTTAAATGTCGATTTCATCATCGGAAATAAGCTTCTCCAGTTCTTCGGAAAGTTTATCCTCTTCGATTACAGATTTCTCTGGAACGGTTGGTGGTCTTGCCTTCTTCTCTTCCTCAACTTTCTTGGCTTGTCTCTTGGCTTTTTCTGCAACTTTGCGCTTTATCTCTGCCTCCTTCTCTTCCTCCTTTTGTTCGGAAACAGTTTTGCGTTCCTTAAGCCAGGTCTCGTACTCCTCGGAATATTTAGCGATCTGATATCCCTTTGGAGGTTTAATAAGCATATGCCTAAGGATGGTTGTTGAAATTTGCATTTGCTGATCAATCTCCTTGAGCTTCGAAGGATCCATCTCGTAATGATAAACCACAAATATTCCTTCTTCTCTGTCTCCTATCGGGTATGCAAGTCCTCTACGTCCCCACGAATCTTTTGCCATTTGCTTGGCTCCGGCTTCTTCAAAATAGCCCTCAATCTCCTTCATAGCATCCTGTTCTTCCTTCTGGGAGAGTGGAAACGGCAAAAGCACGCAGCACTCGTATACGCGGTCGTCGGTTACTATGGTGTCATCGGAAGTGGTCATACGATTCGCGGGTAAAACCTGAAATCAGAGGGAAATCAGGAAATCGTCGTGCAGAGCTTATTTGCTTGGCTTTAGAAGGTCAAGAAAATTTAGAACAAAAAGCGCAGTCGGCAAAAGCAGTTGTCGGTCAAACGACTGACCATTTATCAGATATTCAGCATTTGGTGTCAGAGTGTAGATGCAGAGAATTAAGATTAGAGAAGTTAAGGGGAAGATTAGGTTTCGGATTTCGGATTTCGGATTTCGAATTCGGAATAAGGCTATTGCTAGGGTTACGGGGAGGACTGGGCCGATGGAGCCGGATATGAAAATAACTTTAAGAACTTCGGTGATTGCGCCTGTTTGCAGTCCAATGGATAAGTCAGAAGTCCCGTGAGGGGAAAGTGGTATTCCTTTTAGAACTGCGAAGATTGGCCAGAGCAGAGACAAGCCGATGGCAATCAGTGCTGGTTTTTTTATTCCAACCATCAATAGCCATGGGAGTAAGCAGAGCAAGAGCCCTTCGCTCTTTGCCCAAACGCATGCACTTATAAATATTGCAGAAAGAATTAGCCATAATCTTTCATCAGATTTTTTGAATTCTAAATACGAAGCAAATGAAAGAAGTGCAAATAAAGTCAGCGTAACATCTGCGTAACCACCGCCTAAGTGCATTGCGAATAAAGGAGTTGTAACTATCAGCACAAGCGCTAGCAAAGACTTCGTCATCAGAAGCAGAGCAATTAGAGCGCTTATGTTAAACAGGAAGTGAATCGTATTCGCAAAGTGGTCATTCCATTCAGGTTGCAATTGATGCGTTGTTATTTGAAGCGAATGATAAAGGAACGGATAGTGAGGTTTTTTGATCAGATCATTGTGAGTTTCAAAAACAATTTGTTTTTCATAAAATGAAATTTGAGATCGTTGGTTCCAGTTGGTTGCGGAGTCGTAGTGGAAAGTGGGGAGTACGACCGAGTGAGCGAAGGCGTAGATTAGGGTTGGGATTAGAAGAAGATATAGAAAGTTGATTGGTTTATTGGTTAATTGATTAGTTCGTTTATTCGTTAATTCGTTAATTCGTTTTCTAATCAACAGAAGTACAATAATTAATATTAGATTAAGTCCGAGGATGCTGATTGGAGTCAGAGATATTTTGAAAATAGTCAAAATGAAAATAATCAAAGTGCATGTAAGTGCCGATATTGGCAGAGCAAGTGTGAATCGAAGCCATCCCTTAGATAGTCCGATTAGCCCTAGGATAAGCCATCCTTCTAATATCAGGCCAATTAGGATCAGCGCAAAAATCATTTTGATAATTTAAAGAGAATTGAACCATCGGGGAATTCCATCAGAGAAGTGGCAGGCGCATTCAGCTCGCCACAGGTCAGGTTTCCGTTTTCAAATGACCACTCGTAAGCGTTTCGAACCAATACATGTTCAGATTCATCAGGAATGTTTAGTGGGTATCCGGCATATTTCAGGATCGTTGGAAAGTAAGTGTTTCCATCTGAACAAAGTTGAACGTCTTTGATTCCATTCGATTTGAAGTAATCAGCAATCTGATATGCGGAGCCTGCAGTCGAGTAAGTTTCTGCAGTCAGATTTTCTTTGGTGTATCTAAGCAAGTCTAATGAAAAGCGGGCGTTGAAGATTAGGATTAGGATTATGATTGCGGTCATTGCGTGTTTCTTTTTTCTGAAAATTAGGGTTAGGGCTAGGGCTAGGGCTAGGGTTAGGGTTAGGAGGAGTGTGAATGAGATTCCAAAGAACTTGTATCCGCTTAGTCGGTGATAAGAAGATGGTGTGAAAGGTTCCAATGCAAAAAATTGTTTGAGTCCATCCGCTAGGGACGGGCTTCCTTCCAATTTTAATTTGCTGATTGAAGGTTCGATATTTTTCTCGGTGATCATATGCAATTTGTATTTCCTTTCTCCGAGTGACCATCCGCGTGTTTGGGAAAGAGGAATTACAGATTCAACTTCTCCTTTAGGGAGTTGGGCAGAAACTATATCACGCGGGTTTACGGATCCATCCTCATTTAAAAACAGAATGTAAACAGACAGAGGAGCGGGTGAAGAGTAGTTGATGAGCAAATCTGCTCCTTTGCCGTTCAAATCAACAGATGCGTGTGAAACCTCCTCAGACAGTTTTTGATTAAGCTGATTTAAGTCAGTGGGAACAGGATTTACAGTAATCCCACCTGCTAGGCACGTTTGAATAAATATTGCCGCAATGATTGAGCGAAGCACGACAGTATTGTAGCATTCTCGAGTCAACTAGCCGCCCTAGCTCAGTGCCCAGCC
>DCXE01000071.1:0-723 GCA_002328295.1 Candidatus Peribacter sp. UBA2144
TTTAGAGAAGGTTTAGAAGCATTCATAATAATAGCGATCCTGCTAAAGTTTTTGAGTAAGACCAATAATGTGATTTTGAAAAAAAGCGTATGGCATGGAGCGTTTACAGGAGTCTTGGCTTCGCTAATTCTGGGGATAATTCTAATGGCGGTATCCTCGCTGATTGGAGGAATAAATACAACTGCTAAGCTGTGGGAGAGTATCGCAAGTTTTATTGCTGTGATTTTAATCACCACATTCATAATATGGATGATTAAATACGGAAGCAAAATTGAGAATCATGTTAAAAGCAAAGCAAAACTAAATTTATCTAGAAAAGGAATTTTTCTTCTAGCCATGTTTATGGTTGCCAGAGAAGGGGCAGAAATTGCAATTTTTGCTTTTGCCGGCAAATACTCGGCATTACCAATCGTAATTGGAATAACTTTATCTTTGGGACTGGTGGCACTAATTCACTATTCGATTGTAAACATTTCACTTAAAACGATCTTTGGTATTACTCTTGCTTACCTCATTATCCAGGCAGGATTTTTGCTGGGATACAGTATTCACGAAGGCCTCTCTGCATTAAAGAGTTTAGAGTTAATAACAGCAGACCATCCTATATTTATAAAAGTGTTTAACCTGTCTGGCACCTTACTCAATCACAAAGAAGGAATTGTTGGCGTACCGTTGTATGTATTATTAGGTTGGTATTCCAAGCCTGAATGGATTCAGTTTATT
>DCXE01000071.1:1039-3691 GCA_002328295.1 Candidatus Peribacter sp. UBA2144
TGGATTCAGTTTATTGTGCAATATAGCTTTAGTATTACGTTATTTGGTTATTGGTATACGAAAAGCAGAAGTAAAGACTTGCCTTAAATCGATTCAAAGATAGAATGACGGACCTTTATGCAATTCGAAAATGCGCAATCATTGGTCACTGGAGCGAGCAGTGGCATGGGCTTAGCCTTCGCCAAGCGTCTGGCCGCACAAGGAAGCACCATACATTCCTTCGATGTACAAGAACCATTGGAATCCGTGGATGGTCTAATACATCATCCTGTGAATCTTTGTTCGGAAGCTGAATTGACTAAAGCAATGGATGCGGTGCCCGACAAATTGAACATCTTGTTCAACAATGCCGGTGTCTTGGTTCGTGGAGGATTGTTTGAAACCGATGTCGAGCAATTTCGTACCATGTTGGGCGTTAACGTAATAGGATCGTGGCTAACACTAAAAACAGCTTTGGAGCAAAGCAAGTTGGCCGATGATGCAACAGTAATCCAAATGTGTTCAACAGTCGGTCTGAATCCTGCTCCGAAACTGCGAACTTATAGTCTAACCAAGCAGTTGTTACATGCAATGATTCAGGCATTACGCGATGATTACCCAGATTTGAACGTAAAAGGAGTGTATCCCGGCGCAGTGAAAACACCAATGACCATGAAAGGATTTCGATCTGAGGATGAGTATGACAAGCAGGCGATAGCTAACTGGGGTGTAGTGAGTACTGCCGAAGAATTAGCCGACAAAATAATGGAGCTAATCGACAGTGAATCAAATGACTTGGTGTGGAATTCAACAAATCGTGAATACCAATTTGAATAGAATGCTCTGCAACATTTGATAGATGTTCGCTTATTTTGCACTGAGAAGCGGTTTTGAGTAAAATCAGGCAATTCAGCTCACTGGCTCAGAAATCTGCTAAACTCAAAACCCAATGAAGCCTGAAGATTTCGTCCACCTCCATTGCCACTCCACCTATTCCCTGCTGGAGGCTTTGCCGCGGCCGGAGGAGATCGTTTTGCACGCAAAGGAACTTGGGCAAAGCGCAGTTGGGCTTGCAGACAAAGGCTACACATACGGTCTGACTGAGTTTTATAAGTCTGCAAAGGAGCATGGCGTTAAGCCAATATTAGGATTGGAAACCTATGTCGCTGCAAGATCACGGCATGACAAAGAGAGTGGAATCGATTCAAAGCGTTTTCCACTTGTGCTTCTGGCCGAAACACAAAAAGGATATGAGAATTTACTGGAGCTAGCGACCGCATCCGCGCTTGAGGGGATGTATTACAAGCCAAGGGTCGATGGTGAACTCCTCAAGGAATACGGAGAGGGACTTATTGCTCTCACCGGACCGATTAGTGGAGCGATTCCAAAGGCCGCTCTTAATGAGGATGGAGAAACAATAAAGAAATTGGTTGAGGAATACAGATCATACTTCGGTGAAGATAATTTATATTTTGAATTGATGGATCTGCCGAATGTAAGCGGCCAGTCAGAGATTAATCAGCAGTTAATTAAGTGGGGAAAGGAATTGAACGTTCCTCTGGTTGCAACTTGCAACAGCCACTACTGCAAATCAACCGACGCGGAAGCGCATGATGTTGTTTTGTGCATTCAAAAGAATGCGAGGGTAGATGATCCCAGCAGATTCAGCATGAAGGATTCTGATTTTTCCATGAGGTCATTCGAGGAACTCGAAACTGCTTTCAAACATGTCCCCGAGGCGCTTGAGAATACGAAAGTTATAGCTGACCGCTGTAAAACTAAACTTGAATTTGGTAAATATCACATTCCAAGATTCCCGGTGCCCAAGGGTAGTTCAGAAAAAGAGGAATTACGTATTTTGGCAGAAAAAGGTCTGAAGAAGCGATATGGAAAACCAACCAAAGAACATAAAGAAAGGCTTGAGTACGAACTTAAGATAATCGAACAAGTTGAATTCTCCGGATACTTTTTGATAGTTGCAGATTTTGTTAATGAAGCCAAAAATCGCGGGATTATTGTTGGACCGGGGCGAGGTTCGGCTGCAAGTTCGATAATTGCATATTGCTTGAATATAACTGGAATAGATCCTCTGGAGCATGATCTGTTTTTCGAACGCTTTTTGAATCCGGAGAGGATCTCTATGCCGGATTTTGATATCGACTTTGCGGATAACAGGCGCGATGAAATATTGGAGTATGTACGCGAAAAATATGGGAATGACCATGTGGTTCAAATCTGCACTTTTGGAACTCTGGCTGCACGCGCAGCTGTTAAAGATGTTGGCAGGGCTTACGGAGTTCCATTTATGGAAATGAATACGCTTGCTAAGTTGATTCCTGAGCGTCCCGGAACAAAATTGAAAGATGCTCTGGAAACAAGCGAACTAAAAACCGCATATGACAGTAATGAAACTTATAAACAGATTATTGATACGGCCCTGAAGCTCGAAGGTAAGGCACGCCACGTTTCTGTGCACGCTTGCGGAGTGATTATTACCGAGAAGCCGACTGTTAAGTACACAGCGATTCAAAAAGCTCCTAAAGATGACGAGACTATCATTACACAATCGCATGCAAAGCCTTTGGAAGCACTTGGACTTCTTAAAATGGACTTCTTGGGACTTATGAACCTGACAGTTATACAAACTACATTGGAAATTATAAAGCGAACTAA
>DCXE01000048.1 GCA_002328295.1 Candidatus Peribacter sp. UBA2144
GAAAGGCCTGCCAGCCGTAGCCATAGCGTCGCTGTGCTAGAGACGCCATCCTACGCGCTTCGCGGCTTCGGATGGCAGCCTTCGCTATGCGAAGGCTGGAACGTCTTACGGGGCTATGGGAAGCTCAAAAGTAGATATGCGTGGAAGTTTTTTTTGATACGGCTTCGCTGATTTACAAATTTATTTGTTCAATCTACTGCGAATCTTACAACGGCGAAGCGTAGGCTACGCCGCTATCAATAATACAATAGAACTGTAAATTTTGATGTCATTCGCGTAGCCGTGTGAAGAGGTATTGACTTAGGTTTTTTGACAATCACCATATATAACTACCGCCCCGCCACCCTTAGCTTTAACCCACCCTCCTTCGGCAAGCTCAGGACAGGCTTGGGGGGCGGGTGTATCCAGATTCAGTTTATCAGTCAGAAACAATAGAGAGAGTATCTACATTCCCACTCTTCTCTAATGACCAAAGAACCTGATTAGGTTGATAATCAGAGTAGTTTAGTACTTGTACAAACGGAGTTTCATCAAGCATCTCATTGAGCTTGTTCATATCAAAAATCCCATCCGCCACCCTTAAAGAAGTCGTCATAGACGAAAGCGATGGGGGAGTGATTGAAACGTTTTGATCCAGAATTTCGCGAAGCGCATTCTCATCATTAGACATTACAAACATTGCTCCGCGTTGGGCGGTTGCAAATGTTCTTGAATCGGATGAAATCAGAAATATTTTCCACTGTTTGTAGTTAGATTCTTCTTCAACAAAGTTATCATAAGAAACGCGCACATCACGAGAATTAAATCTTCCTTTCAGATCTCTTTCCTTAATACCTGCTTTAGAAACATTTGATATGAATTTGCTATGAAGGTCTTCTAATTTATTTTCCAAAGTTTTAGATCGCTCCATCATTCCTTTCAGTGCCACAATCAAAGTACCCGACGAGTTTCTTCCAATGTAAAGAATCGATGGGCGACTAAGCATAGAAGTAATGGATTGGTTCAGACTCATTTCTGTACCGAATATTTCTTCGGCTAAATAATTAAGTCTTCCTTCTGCAAAGCTTCTTTGTTCATTATCCATTTTGTTTATTAGGAAATTCCATGATCTTGCACCATCTGCGAGTCTGAGGGTCAGGAACGATCCGGAAAAAGAGGATTTGATAGTAGGAGAAAGTGAAAAGTCCGGAATTGAAGACGGTTCTTTGAATCGAATTTGAATTGCATTGTTATCTAAATCAACAATGCATCCTGTGCCCGTTGGTAAGAAGGAGTACAGAGATATTTTTTTTGATTGTATGCAGTTATCATCCGATTCAATTTCAATTTGTACTTCAGATTCGCTTAAGTTTTCTCCTTCAATCTCTGTAACCATATTTGTTGCCGTGATTAAGACTGCCAGAAGCATCAGTGAAGCTGCTATTGATATGATGAGAGCAAGGAGAGGGCGCACATGCAACATAGTAAACACCAAATTCCAAATTCACAAATTCCAAAGGCACTTATTTGGAATTTGGTTTCTGGAATTTGGAATTTTGATGTAAATCACAATTTTATCCTTCAAGCTCGGTTAGTTTTTCTTCAACACTCTTCATATCCGGATTTATACTCAAGGCTCTTTGGAATGCGTCTCTTGCTTCGGCATCCCTATCCGTTTCCATACTTGTCCATCCGAGCAGTTCCCAGGCACGAGCATGTTGAGGCCATCGCTTGGTAGCCTCCTTAGCCTTGATGTACGCCTCTTCGCCATTTCCAATAGCCAGACTGGCTGTGATATAGCCGTCATAAGTCTCGAATGTGGCGTCATTGTGGCTTGTCAGTTCCTCATATTGCTTAAGAGCTAACTCTAAATTGCTACTCGCGAGTGCTTCTTCTGCAATTAGTCTGCGAATCTCTATTTCCGGGCTGAAGCCGTTTGTTAGTGCATACTCAAAGAAAGTAATTGCGTTTGAATGTTGGTCGAGAGCTGCATAAACTCGAGCAAGGAAGTATTGAATCTCCGGTTTTTGTGGATCGATATTGTAAGCAGATTCAAGTGATGAAAGTGCGCCTTCAAAACGTTCTGTAATAAGCTCGCAATATCCCTGAACAATCCACGCGTCACGATAATCGGGCATAGAATTTGTTACTTGCACAAGAAGCGGAAGAGCCAGCTCACACTCTTGCGACTGAGCTAGCGCTCTTGCTATAAGGGTTATCAGATGAAGATTTGACCCTTCTGGAAATAGTGCGTATTCATCGTAGGCTGATTTGAGAGTTCGTGCGTAAGATCTGAGTACGGGATCCCAGCCGTTTATAACAGGATCCAGTTCTTGCAACGCGTTGTTGTGATTTCCTTGAACGATAGAAAGAAGTGCCAAGCCGTAATGTTTCTGTGGCGAGTCCAGAGCATCATCCAGAATCTTTTGAGCTTTAACAAACTCACCAGCTCTAAGTTCAACAATGCTTTCAATCAAGAGTAGATCTTCATTGCGCGCTCCGGCTGATCGCATCTTTGTGATTGTAGATCGAACTCCTGGTATCTCTCGACGTTGCAATTGTGCTTGCGCAAGTTTCCTAAGAGCGGGGAGTCCTCCCTTGGCCTTAACAGCTCTTGCATATTCTTCCTGGGCTTCTTTCCATTCACCTCTAATCGAGAACAAATCACCCTGCCGCATATGAAGAAGAGCTTTGTCGCGCGGATCAATCGGCGCATCCGGAATGATAGTCGTTGGCGATTCAATTGTCGGCCTAAGGAAAGATAGAGGATCCTCCAAAATATTCGTCGACTTGCCTATTTGCCACCATACAAACGCTACCAAAAGCCCCGAAAGAAATGCGGCAAGAGCAACTGGCACTACGATTCTGGCTGGAATCCCCATCGGATGGAGAGAGTACAGCAAAGAGGGGAGTTGCTCAATGTTCTATTCAAGGGGCTCCGGTTCTCCGAATTGCGTAGTTTGGGGGACAGAACGAAAGATCGGAAGAATTCAAGACCGAAAGCAAATTAAAAGCATTAAGGAAAAAATTTAAAAGAATAAAAAAAGCTTTTTCTCTTTAAATCTTTTACCTTCCTTTTTCTCTTGTTGCCTTTCTTTCTTTCATTCTTTTACTAATTGTTCCAATGATTTTTCTTATGATTCATTTAGTCTACTGACGGAGACAGCTCGCCATCTTCATCTTCCTCGGTCGACATGTCTTCAATGGTAGATTTAGCTGCGGCTTCTGCCATTTGCTTTGGCAAAACATTCTCCACAGCTCCCCACACAGCATTGTCGTCATCAGGCAGAAGGATTGTTACCTGGTCTCCAACTTCGGCTCTGTAGAAAGTTACCGAAGCCAAGAGAACTCTGTAAGCCTTTCCTTCGGCAAGAACTTTGTACTGGCCGTCTTCCTGAATTAGCACTCCTACAAGAACCTTCCTCTCGATAGGAGAGATTTGTTTGTAGATAAATTTCCCTTCATCTGAAATCGTAAGTTTCATTCCATCGCCTTCCACAAGTTTGCTCTTTGAAGCATAGTTTGCTGGAACCGGATATGTTTGGCCTTCACCGTCTGTCATATTTTGTCCATCAAAAATTCCCTCAACAACTTTGCCATTTGCGGATCCTGAAGAAGGCATCTCTTCGGCTTTGGTTATAATACGTTCTTTTTCAATATCAGAAACACCTGTTGCATCCCTGAGTAAAGCGTATGCAGTTTTAAGTGAAGACATGGCACTGTCGACTAATTCTTGAATCTGTACTAATTTATCATCTGACATGATGTATATTGGGAGTTAATTGCTAATTTCCACAACAGACAGGTTTGTATCAGCTAGCCGTTTTCTCATCTCTATGTCTGTGATCAGTCCTGCCTGAGCGCCAATCTTTGAAACGACGCTTGCGGCATTAATAGTACCTGCTTTCAGGGCTTCTGGCAAGGAAAGCCCGTTTAAAAGTGCCCATGTAATTCCTGTTCCAAATGCATCTCCTGCTCCGGTTGTATCTATTACCTCAATTTCCGAAAGGCATGGACAGTAGAATGTATTTGTGCCGTCGGATGCGATAGTACCTTCCTTGCCTTCGGTAATAAAAACGTTAGAGACCCCGGTCCCGATGAGAGCTTTCATGGCGTCCTCCTTAGATTCAGTTTTTGTAAATTTCTTTGCTTCCGTTGCGTTTACCAACAACAAGTCCGTGTGCTCAAGAAGCCTCTTGTTATTCGGTTCATCAGTTCCTTTGTCCAATTGGCACCCACCTGGGTTCCAAGTGAATTTCGGTCCATTATCGTCAGCGAGCACATCGACAATATCATCTTGGATTACGCAATTTTGTTCTTGAATATGGTTCAAATAAACCCAATCAACATTCTTTGCTTCTTCTTTATGAAAGTTTGAATCATGAAGATGAACATTGGTTCCAGGTGTGTAAAGGATAACGCGCTCACCTCCAGAAGCGGACAGAATAATTGAAAAGCTGGATACTTCATTATCCACAATTGTAATGCAATCTGTATTCACTCCTTCCTTCTTTAGATTTTCAATTAACTTCTCCCCCCATTGGTCAGATCCAATTACACCACAGAGGCACGCAGAACATCCAAGCCTCGAAAGTCCGACGGAAGAATTAGAAGCACCGCCTCCGCAAGTTTCGATTACATCCTCAACTTTTATTTTATCACCGAGAGGAAGCGCAATCGATTTGCCTTCGCCGCATTCATGAATAAGGTCAGTACTTGTTCTTACAAACAGGTCATAAGTTGCGCCTCCGATTGACATTGTTTTATTCATAATTCAGTGAGTTCACCTTATATAGTTTATACCTATTCACTCCTATATTGGGACTCCATCTGTTTCATAAAATCCAATGTCATCTTCATAGTCTTTCTACGATGCCAGTGCAGATAAAGAAAGAAACCGGAAATTGCAATTGCGATCCAGACAGGGAGGGGGAGTCCTGTTGATGGGGTTGACGGT
The DNA here is from genome assembly GCA_002328295.1 of Candidatus Peribacter sp. UBA2144. Taxonomy (GTDB): domain Bacteria; phylum Patescibacteriota; class Gracilibacteria; order Peribacterales; family Peribacteraceae; genus UBA2144. The sequence goes on from DCXE01000048.1 coordinate 4,937, forward strand.
GCACCTCCGTGATATTGGGTGGAACCTTGAGTAGATGCACTTGCTCTTGGTGCGGGAGTAGTTGTTGGCCTTTTGGCAAAGGTGCCCGGAGGTGCCTGTTGAGCAGGAGTGGGAGTGAATGCAGTCGCAGGTCCTTTGGGAGTTCCAGATATTTCGTCTGCTATTTCCCGCAAGACTTCGCCGGTAGTTGATACAGGTGTTACTCGCAGGTAATAAGTTACACCGTTGATTATATCGCGCAGGGCGAATTTTCTTAATTCTCCGCTTATAGTCCTCTGTTCTGAGTATGAGCCTTCTGCTGCTCCGTATTCAAGAAGGTATGCAGAAAGAGTTGTACCTTCAGGCGGATCATTCCACTCCAACATAAGCGTATTTGATTGTTCACTCACCTTAAGTCCAAGCCCTTGTGTTGTGTATTCGATAACTTCACTTTTTTCTTCGCTCTCGCGGTTTCCTTGCAATGCGGTTACCGAAAAGTAGTAAGATTTGCTTGCTTCAAGTCCTGCGATTGCAGCCTTTGAAGTAGCCTTTTTGGTATCTAATGTGTACAGGAAGTCGTTTGGTTTTTCGCCAACATATATGCGGTACGCATCAACGCGGTCTCCTTCAACGGCATCCCACGTTAGCTCAACGGTTCCTGGTGATTTTTCTTTTGCTATTACATTTTCTATTTGTGGCAGGCCAGCTTCTTTAACAATTATATTGGCTATCATTTCTATTTCATTACCTGCATCATCTTCAGCTTTGACGACGGGTTGATAAGTGCCAGCTTCAGGTGCTACAAACTCGATTGTAAAACTTCCACTCTCAGTTTCACTTTCCTGCAGTTCCAATTCTTCATCATTTAGATTCATTAATACCTTCTTTGCATCTTTTTCTGTTTTGACTGTAACGGTCACGGTGTCTCCTGCCTCAGGTGTAACCGGATCGAATATAATAGTTTCTATTTCCGGAGGCTCCATATCTAGTATCAAATGGATATTACCAGAATCAAATCTTCCGCTTTCATCGCGGACTCGCAAAGTATGATCGGTCTGTTCATCGTTGAGTTTAATCTTTATGGAAAATTTACCATCTTGATCTGTTTCATCGCTTACATCCTTCTTTCCTCCGATTACCAAAAGGTTAATAAACGGTGGGCCTTCTCCTTTTAACTTAATCTCTGCGGAGCTTATTGTTGAATTGTTTTTATGCGAAGTGACTTTTAGAGTTGGAGCCATGGAATCGTCTCCGCCAGAAACCGTGATTGATGCCTGTGCGTTTACTTCCTTATCCGAGCTGTCTTCTATATGCAAAAAATGCTCGCCGGGTGTTCTAAATCTAAGCCCAAGAGTAAGTGCTTTCTCACCAAGATTTTGAGGTTGAAATTGTATTTTTCCTTCCAGGGGCAACAGTGCTGTAGGATCAGTTGAAGATAGAAGTGCAGTTCCGGTGTAATCCTCGACGCGCTTACCATTTTGATCGACTGCAGTGATTTTCATAGTAGCATCGTCATTAACTTTCATTTCTGGAGGAACATCGATTTTGAAAGTACTTATTACATCGAATCCATTTGCTTGTCCGTATAATGCTCGACCCATTACTGAGCCGATTACATTGTATCCGGCAGGTTTGGATGGAACCGGGGTGCCAAAGTTGGGCTGCGGGTTTGAAAGGGCAGGAGCCGAGGGTCCGTAAGTCTGATAATTGTATGAAGGCGGCTGGTAATAAGGCTGATTGTATTGAGGTGCAGGATAATATCCTCCAACTGCCTGGGATGATGCGCCGGCCGAAAGCTCCAAGGTATCATCAATCAATTTTCCACTTACAAGATCCATTGCTCTAAGTGTCATCTGACCTTGTTCCTTGGTCGTCACTTCAAAAACCTGTGTCCCGTTTGCATCAGTTTCGCTTGCGAGCGGAGTAATAGTGTCAGCTGACCTGCTGGAAATGAGTTCCACAGGTCTTCCGGACAGGGGATTTGCATATCTATCCCTCAGAATCACAGTTACTTGGACAGTATCTTCTCCGTTAGGATCCATTGCCTGATAGTCAGATTGAATTGAACTCGCTGTAGGCTCCATAGATTCAGGAAGAACCTCGAAAAATCCAGAAGCCATCAGTTTATCGCCATCATATGCTTCAATTTCATAAGTACCGATTGCCTCCGAGTCTTTCCCTGCCACCTCAACAGTGGAGTCGGCTCCAATATTCTCCACAATCTCCGATCCGAAAGGGGGAACAACCACGACTTCGCCGGATGTCATACCTTTTACTTCGATAACAGTTCCAAGTCCTGCAACTGTGTCCTGTGCATTAATTTGCACAGATGCAGCTGCTGGGAGCGGTAAGACCAAGCTTATTGTTAATGCGATAGTTCGTGCGAGATTCTTCATGTATTTTTATTTCAAGTAATCCTTATATGTTAGCAGAAAAAGGGGATTCTCTCAATTCAGAGGGTATAACGAGAACATAAATAAAAAGTAATGTCTATATGTATAAATCAGGTGATAAAACTTAAATCAGGTAGAATGCCTGGCAATGACTCGCTTTTTACTGCCACTTTTTGCCCTTGCCATACTTCTTACCGCTTGCGGAGGAGGAGGTGGTGGTTCTGATTGCGATAATGAGTACAGTGATTCTTCTCTTAGCCTATGTTTGCCCGATAAATGGATTGTAATGGACGGAGAAACTAGAAGGCAAAGAGGCATTCCCGATGAAACAATCGTTGCTATTCGTTTCGAAGAAGCAATATCGGGTCAATTCCCGGCAGTAACTGTTACTAGGGAAACTATGAAGAGGGAAGTATCGCCTCTTGATTACAGCGAAGCAGGTATCAGATCAGTTTCAACCTTGCCAGGATATACACTCATGGATACAAAGGAAGTCAAGATTGATAGAGAGGACGTATCAATGCATGTCTTCACAGCACAGCCGATATCAGATGAGCCTGCCAGGAAGTTCTACCAAATCAGTACTGTTAAAGGAAATGATGGATATACAATCACTGCTGCGGCTCCTCTATTTATAGAGTCATCTATAGAGAAACAGATTGAGTCTATTGTTATGAGTATCTCCTTTGATAAAGAAACAGAAGAAGCAGAGGAAACAGAAGAGAAAGAGGATAAAAAGAAAAAGAAGAAGGATAAAGATGAGGACAAGGATTAGCGTATTTCGCTTGATTTAGAATAGTGAATTATTGACTTAATTCACATTTTGTATTATAAATAACATATGAACGCAGAAAAGCTTCAAGTAATAAAAGCCACTGGCCTTATCCATCCTTGCCATGGGGAAAGCATGGGATTTTCGTTTGGAAGAAGCGACTGGTTTCGCTATGCCGAACTGGCCAAAGAAATTGCAGATAACAATCTAAGACTCCGGGCAGAATGTCGGGCACATCTGCTGTTTCTTTTCGGTCATTACAATGACAGAGAAGACAGGGCAATTTCTTACTGCAGGGGTAGACGGCTTGCTACTTCTTTTCGCTTAACATTTTTAAGCTCATGTTGCTCATCCTGAAGCTTTTTTAGGCCTTCTTTGGTAACA
>DCXE01000053.1 GCA_002328295.1 Candidatus Peribacter sp. UBA2144
GTGGAGCTGGAGGGACTCGAACCCTCGACCTTCTGATTGCGAACCAGACGCTCTAGCCAGCTGAGCTACAGCCCCAAGGTATATCTATTATGATCAAAGACTCTAGCTATGGCTAGAGCGCAGACTTATTAAATTGCTCGCTCCCGCTACGCGGGCGCTCGACAGCCAGCTGACCTGCCTGCCGGCAGGCAGGGCTACACTCGTGGTGGCCCAGGTCAGGATCGAACTGACGACACCTCGCTCTTCAAGCGAGTGCTCTACCAACTGAGCTACCGGGCCACGAATAAACTGAAATACATTGTAATAAAATTAAATGAAGCTATCCACCTTAATTCCACCAATAAACACATCAATTTCACTTTCCCCAATCTCATTCTCCAGAGTTTGTTTTAAGCCGATTCGTTCCAGAACATCTCTGAATCTTTGAATTGCACCTTCCTTCGAGAAATCTGTCATCACAGTAAATTGCTCTAGTCTTTTACCGCTGACGATGATTGATCCATCAGATTGTTTCTCGATCTGGTAGGCACCCATTTTGTTCGAGTCATCCAGAGGCTTAAGGGTTGGTATCTTGCCGGCGTCCTCTTTGACCGGTACGCGTTTCTCTCGTTCTTCCAAAACTACAGGATGTATCTTCTTTGTAAGAAGATCTGTACCTTCGCGTGTTGCGGAAGAGATGCTCATAAATATATCGATGCCAAGTTTCTTTAGCTCAGTTTCAATTGAATCTGAGTTACCTGCGATTAGATCAATTTTGTTAAGTATCACAAACTCCTTCTTTTTTGAAAGGGTAGGGGAGTAGGCTTCAAGTTCGGATCTAATTGCATCGTAATCCTCTTTAAGTTTCTCCGCATTCACCTCAGTTCCTTCGAGCGCACGACTGACGTCAAGTAGGTGGATGAGGATGCCGCATCTTTCTATGTGACGCAGGAACTTGTCTCCAAGACCCTTGCCCTCAGATGCACCTTCGATGAGCCCCGGAACATCACAAACAATATAAGAACGATCCTCGACATCTACAACTCCCAGATTGGGCACAAGTGTTGTAAATGGATAATCTGCAATCTTTGGTTTAGCTGAACTTATTACAGAGATCAGTGTCGACTTTCCAACACTTGGATAACCAATGATTCCAACATCGGCCACAAGCTTAAGTTCCAGTTTGATTATCTTCTCTTCACCCGGTTCTCCGAGTTCTGCGAAGTCAGGCTTTTGCCTGACAGAAGATTTGAAGTGAGAATTTCCAAAACCTCCTTTGCCTCCGTGGGCAATTACAACCTTTTGACCGTTTACAGATAAGTCTGCAAGGTGTTCGCCATTTTCGCCTGTAACAACAGTCCCAGGAGGTACCTTTAGCAATAGATCTTCTCCGCCTCTTCCATTCATGTTTTTCCCCAGACCCATTTTGCCCTTTGGTGCTCCAAAGCGTTTGTCCGAGGCATAGTCGCTTAGGGTATCTGTATTCTCATCCGCAATTAAGATTACATTTCCTCCATCTCCGCCATCACCCCCATTAGGACCACCTCTGGGTACGTACTTTTCCCGCCTATAGCTTACACAGCCTTTTCCGCCATAACCGCCTAAAACCGAAATTGTTGCTTCGTCGAGGAACATCGTATGAGTGAATAGTGAATAGTTAATTATTATTCTTTGATGTTTTTACAATAGCAGTAAGTAGCTTAATAAGTTCATTAACATTATTTAATAATTCTTGTACTTTCTCTTTTTTATCACAACCACTGTTGTTAATAATTAATAGCCAGTATCTGGTTTCTCTAGCTTCCTTAAGTGCAATATGCATTTTATGAACAAAATCCTTTTTGCTTTCTGCATATTGAGCTTCTGAAATGTTGGCTCCTATACTTGTTCCTGATCTAAGTAATTGCTTGCTGATTACATATGCTTTCTTCTTCTTGTTTAAGTATTCGCAAAAATTAACTATTAAAATTGCAAATTCAAACGATTTAGCCTCAGATGGTCCATTTTCTTGCATAGCGGATCAATATACATAAAAAGGACACTATTCACTATTAACTATTCACTATTCACTAAATCTTCATAAGCAATAATATCGAGATTATACTCATTGACGAGCTAGTATTAGCACTCTATACTTCCGACTGCTAAATTTACCCATAATATATTATGTCAAAGATCATTGGAATAGACCTAGGAACTACAAATTCCTGCATGGCTGTAATAGAAGGCGGAGAGCCTGTAGTTATCCCAAACGCGGAGGGAAACAGGACTACGCCATCAGTCGTAGCCTATAAGGATAATGAAGTTATGGTTGGGGTTGCGGCAAAAAGACAGGCAGTTACAAACCCGAAGAATACTATCTTTTCCGCAAAGAGATTTGTTGGACGCAGGCACGATGAAGTTAAAGAAGACGCAAAGCATATGCCTTTTGAAGTAAAGTCAGGTAAAGAGGGGAGAGTTACAATCGATGTAAATGGAAAGGAAATGCTTCCTCAGGAAATAAGCGCAAAGGTTCTACAAAAGCTTAAGAAAGATGCAGAGGCTTATCTTGGAACGACTGTTGATAAAGCAGTTATTACAGTTCCAGCTTACTTCGATGATTCACAGAGAAAGGCTACCGAGAACGCGGGTAAGATTGCAGGGCTGGAAGTAGAAAGAATTATTAATGAACCTACTGCCGCAGCACTTGCATACGGACTTGATAAAGGAAATGAACACAAGATTGTAGTTTATGACCTTGGAGGTGGAACGTTTGATGTAACTGTTCTCGAGATTTCCGGTGATGGACATTTTGAAGTTCTTTCAACCAATGGAGACACTCAGCTTGGAGGAGATGACTTTGATAAAGTAATCATCTTCCACATACTTGAGGAATTTAAGAAAGATCAGGGAGTGGATCTAAGTAAAGATAACATCGCGCTTCAACGACTTAAGGAAGGTGCGGAGAAAGCAAAAATTGAACTAAGCTCAGTTACAGAGACTGAAATAAATCTCCCATTCATTACAGCAGACTCAAGTGGACCTAAACATCTGAATATGAAGCTAAGTAGAGCCAAGCTTGAGTCTTTAATTTCTGACCTTGTTGAAAAGACTTCCAAGCCTTGCGAGCAAGCTCTTAAAGATGCGAAGCTAGATAAAAGTGATATTGCAGAAGTGGTTCTTGTCGGAGGTATGACACGAATGCCTTTTGTGCAGGCAAAGGTTAAGGAAATGTTCGGTAAAGATCCTCATCAGGGAGTTAATCCCGATGAGGTTGTCGCAATAGGAGCTGCTATTCAAGCCGGTCAAATCGGAGGTGACATAGATCGTGATATTACGATTGTCGATGTAACACCTCTTAGTTTAGGGATTGAAACTCTTGGAGGCGTTGCCACAAAGCTTATTGAAAAGAATATGAAAATCCCTACAAAGAAGAGTCAGATCTTTTCTACAGCTGCTGACAATCAGCCGTCAGTCGAAGTTCATGTGGTACAAGGAGAACGTGAGATGGCAAGTGATAACAAATCGCTCGGGCGATTCATTCTGGACGGCATTCCGCCTTCACCAAGGGGAGTTCCTCAGATCGAAGTCACATTCGACATCGATACAAATGGAATTCTTCATGTGACTGCGAAGGACAAGGGAACCAATAAGGAACAGCACATTACAATCCAAGGATCAACAGGGCTTTCCGATGAGGAAGTTGATAAGATGAAGAAGGATGCGGAGGTTCATGCGGAAGAGGATAAGAAGAAGAAGGAAGAGATTGATATCAGAAACAATGCTGATGCACTTGTATTCAACTTAGAAAAGCAAATGAGAGATCATGACGATAAGATCGAAGATGACCTCAAGAAGAAGGTAAACACGAAGATAGGGGACCTTAAGGAACTCCTTAAGAAAGAGGGCGCATCCTCAGAAGAAATCAAGAAAGCTACCGAAGACCTTTCAGCTGAGGCACAGGAGATTGGGAAGATTGTGTATGAGGCGGCAGCTAAGGATAATCAGGGTCAGAGTGAGGGCGAGGGGAAAAAGGATGATAAGGTTGTTGATGCGGAGGTTGTGGATGAGAAGAAGGAGTAAGAAGTGTATGTACAATGCCTGCCTGCCGGCAGGCAGATACATACAATACTAATCTTCCAGTTCCTGAAATCGTCCAGCAAGACATTCAGAACAAATGACAGAACGTTGGATGTCGCCTTTTAGTAATTCTTCAATTTCATTTGCTGTATCTTCTTGAATGAGTTCGAAATACTCCCATGTATGTTGTTGATCACCAATTCTAACACTCTTTAAGGCTAGCTCATAAAATGCAACATATGCGGCATCTCTGGTGTTCATGCAAATCGAGCAAATTGATTCATCTGTAGGGGTTAACCTAATCTCCATACCAACATAGTAATCATTGTCTTTATGATGAATATGCTTAGTGCCGATAAATGGCTTTAATTCGATATCCAGAGCAAAATCGGTAATATTTACAAGATAGCCTATAACATGTATAATATATATGTCAAATATTTAAATACCAAACACAAATATGCAAGTATCAGAAATAGATGCACTCGCAAGTGATCCTGAGAAAAGAGCAGATCAGGCCGACTCAATAAGAGACGAAGTTGCTGATTCAATGCGTGGACAGAAAGCTAAAGATAAATTCTTGGCACAAGATGAGGCAATGAGAGATAGATATGGTCTGAATCAAGATAGTCAATATTGGCAGTTTATATTTAGCGCACATGTTAGACACGTGATGGGTTTAAAGGATGCTGATCCGGATAAAAGAAAGTCACATCGCGGAAGCGGTCAGGTTAGAAAACCTGGTAGTCACGGTTCAGATAGGCATAACTAAAGCTTCCCACCAACGTACTGGGCAAGCTCTACCATCCTATTGCTGTACCCCCATTCGTTGTCGTACCAGGAGAGAGTTTTTACTAGAGTGACGCCATCTTCAGTACTAACTTTTGTGCTTAGGGCATCGACTATCGAGCTTCTGGGATCGCCAACATAATCAACAAGTACCAAAGGTTTTTCTTCGTATCCGAGTATTCCCTTAAGTTCTTTATCTGAAGCTTTTTTGAATACGGCGTTAACTTCTTCTTCAGTCGTTTCTTTCTCGACAACTGCAGTCAGGTCAACGATAGATCCTGTAAGAGTTGGAGTTCGTATAGACATCCCATCCAGTTTTCCTTGGAGCTCCGGTATCACAAGGCCAATAGCCTTCGCTGCTCCCGTTGTCGTTGGAATCAAGTTATTCATGGCGGACCTTGCGCGCCTCCAGTCCTTATCCGGACCATCTACAAGCTTCTGGCTTGAGGTCCAGCTATGAACTGTGGTCATAAAACCTTGTTTAACTGTGAAGTTATCGTGAAGTACTTTGACTATGGGGGCCAAGCACATAGTTGTACAAGACGCATTGGAGATTATGTCCATCGAAGGTTCATAAGTTTCGTGGTTTACTCCCATTACAAACGTGCCATCAATCTCATCTTTTGCGGGGGCTGAGATTATTACCTTCTTTGCGCCTGCATCCAAGTGTTTCTGAGCTCCTTCGCGCTTGCGGAAAACTCCTGTACATTCCAATACAACATCTACTTTCATTTCTTTGTGAGGAAGCTCTGTGGGATCTTTTATCTCGGTCATCTTTATCTCTCCATGCTTTGTAACAAGCTTATCATCCGTAACTTTCTTCACGCACGCGTAATGCCCGTATGTACTGTCGTGCTCAAGCAAATGAGCAAGCATATCATTTGGAGATAGATCATTAATCAGCACAACGTTAATATCCGGATACTTCTCGCAGATTATTCTAAAACACTGGCGCCCGATGCGTCCGAAACCGTTTATGGCAAGGTTCATAGATTTAGGGGAATGTTAGGGACACTTTATCAAGAACTTGATAAAGAGTGAATAGTGAATAGTTAATAGTGAAAAGTGTTTTATATTTATTGTCCAATCGAACTTTTGGCTGACTCGTTAGGTTTATTGCCATTATCACAGTTGCATTTAGAAGTTGCTGCAAAAAGGAGCATTAAGCCAGCAAATGTAACAAGAACTATGCTTCTTGTATTTCTATAAATAAATCTGGAATCTGGTTTGCCGTTGAATTCATCATCACCGTTTTTGCCTGTATATTCGTCTTGGAAGAGAATGCTCTCATCTTGCTCACACATATTAGCTAGTTAAGAAGTCGCTCATTTTAGCCTCTTAAACGTGTTTTGCAACAAAATAGTGTCTTCTTCAAGGTTGGGGGATTCGCACACCAAAACACCTCCTATGCTGCGTTTTTTAAGGACTTTCAAGTAATCTTTCCAGTTAGCATCGCTCTTATTCAGGACCAAATGCCTCCTTTCACCCTTGGCTGTGTACTCGATACCTGAGTAGTGGAGGTGCATGGATTTAAGTGATTTCTTGCCCAGGAACTTCTCATAGACGTCAAAAACTTCATTAAACTCAGAGGCTGAGTTATATCCTCCATTTGTCCTGGCATGCAGGTGAGCAAGATCTACGCATGGGTAAATAGCAAACTCTTTGCTGATCTTAAGTACCTCCTCGAGCGAACCAAATTGAGTTCCTTTTCCCATCGTCTCGAATGCTAAGTTAACGGAAGGGAAAAGCTTTGATTTCTGCTTCATTATGTCAGCAGTTGCTTTTTGGACGTTTTTGAATGCGATTTCAGGCTCCATTCCAAGATAAAACGCTGGATGAACGCAGACTGAGATTGCACCGGCAAGTTCTGCCATTTCGAGTGCTTTTAGAATTCTTTTTTTAGATGCTTCGAGTTTCTCGGGTTCTTTTGCATTTAAATTAACAAAGTAAGGTGCATGTACAGTTAGAATAATATTAAGTTCTTTAGAAACTGCTTTGATCTCTTCCATTCTCTTTGGAGCATCCGGCACTCTTTGTACCCACTCAATTTCCATTGCAGAAATTCCGAGTTCAGAGGCTTGTTTGATGCCCTCAACGGTTCCGCCAGGGGATGGCGTAGACAATGGACTGCCTGCTACTGCAAATCTAAGCATATGTTTATTATAGTTTATTCGTTAATTCGTGTATTCGTTAATTCGGATTAACGAGTTAACTAATTAACGAATAAACGATAAACTTACGTTGATGCCGATAGATAGCACAATCATCGATAGAACGCTGTCCACGCCCCAAGGCGAATCAGCCTACAAAGTTGTGGAAGTTCTGACTGATGCAGGTTACGACACATGGTGGGTGGGTGGGTGTGTAAGAGATATGATGATGGGAGAAGTTCCAGATGATATTGATATTGCAACAGAAGCGTTACCCGAGAGTGTAATCGGGTTGTTTAAAAAAACTGATGAAACTTCAGCAAAATTTGGATCAGTCCTTGTGTCGCTAAAAGGCTCTGTATTTGAAGTAACTACATTCAGGCAAGATGATTCTGCATCCGATGGCAGGCATCCGGAGTCCGTTAAGTTTGGAAAACGTAAGGAAGATTCGGTAAGGCGTGATTTTACGGTCAACTGCATGTATTGGAATCCGATTTCGGGCGAGCTTTTCGATCCGCATAACGGAGAAATGGATTTAAATGAAAGACTTATCAGGTTTATAGGAGATTCAGAAGAAAGGATTGAACATGATGCGCTTAGGCTTCTTAGG
>DCXE01000005.1 GCA_002328295.1 Candidatus Peribacter sp. UBA2144
CGCCAAATAGATAGGCTTAATATGCATCTGCTTGAGCAGAAACATCATCTTGCCGGTGACGGAGCTATTTGAAGTGCTCAAAACAGAGAGAAACTAACGTATTGGCAAGAATTCTACAAGGAAGTAGACGAAAGAATTATCAATTGATAGTCACAGATCGCAAGTCACAGGATTCGTCACAAGTCTCAGGTCGCAAGTTATTTGACCTGTGACATGTGACCTGAGACTATTCTTGCGACCTTAGACCTGTGACTTCAAATAATATAATCTTCCTATATGAAAATCTGTTTGTTAAACGACGATTCCCTTCCCTCCGCCCGCGGAGGAGCGGCGGTGATTGTTGATCTTTTGGCAAAGAAGTATAAGGAGAAGGGGCATGAAGTTACTTTGATCACCACTCATCAAGATAAGGAAAAGGATGTTGTGGAGAAGACTGAGAATAAAATAAGCATCTATTCAAACTATCCGCTAAAGAAGAGACACAAGCATTGTCTGGGTGATCCGAAGATGAGCGAGGTATTGCACGAGATTTTTGAAGAGTTAAAACCTGATGCGGTTCACGCACATAACATTCATACTCATCTGACTTATGATGCACTTAGAGTTGCCAAAAAATACACTGACAAAATAATTATGACTGCACACGACACTTTTTTGGTTTCGTTTGCGCGAGTTAATGGGAAGAGGTATCAAAGACTTGCAAGTAATAAAAAAGTAATGAAGATGCGTCCATGGGAGCACCTGTTCGCAGTTGGCAGAAAATATTATCCCTCCAGAAACAGAACAATCAGAAAAATCCTGAAGGAATCGGGAACTAGAGTAATTGCTATAAGCAATGCGGTTGCTGACTTCTTGAAAGTTAACGGGGTTGAAGTAATAAAGACCATTCCAAATGGAATTGAAAGCTGGAACGCGCCATCTGAAGCTGAGATTGAAGATTTCAAAAACAAAAACTCAGTCACAGGACCCGTGGTTCTATTTACCGGACGAGTTCGTAAGGACAAAGGTATCGATGCTTTCTTAAGCGCTGCTGAGATTGTTATGAAAGATGTTCCGACGGCAAAGTTTGTAATTAACGGTGAGCAGGAGAATGTAGAACCTCATCTGAGCAAAATCAGTCCTGATTTAAAACAAGCTGTTATCTCAACCGGCTGGCTAGATCGCGATCAAGCTCGTCTTAGTTACTTCGCGTCTAACGTGGTGACTGTCCCCTCGCTTTATCTGGATAACTTCCCGACTGTGAATCTGGAAGCAATGAACGCAGGCAAGCCCGTTGTTGGCACCTGCTTTGGAGGAACGCCTGAAATTGTAGTAAGCGGGGAAACTGGATTTATAGTTAATCCCAGAAATACACTCGGATATGCCCAAGCATTGGTTAAGCTTTTAAATAACCCTGACCTTGCCGGAGAGATGGGGAGGAAAGGTAATAAGAGGGTAAAAATGGAGTTCTCTTTGGAGAAACAAGCTGATGCTTATCTTGGGCTTTTTAGGTGAGCGTGTCTCCTTCGATACGTCGCGCCGTGTCATGCTGAGTAGCCCGAAGCGAAGCGGAGGGCGTATCGAAGCACGACCGGCGTTCCTACTCAGGATGACACGCTATTTCTTGTTTTTATACTTATTAAAATCCTTTTTAGCTAATTTACTTATTTCATCCCAATCTCTCTTAATTAAAGCTTCTTTTTTCTTCCTACCCCATCTCTTAACTTTCTTCTCCCAAGAAATAGCATCCCAAACTTGGTCAAAATGGGCTGCATACACAAGCTCAACTGGTCTACGTGAATATGTATAACACTTAGTATTTAGTCCGTGATTATGCTGATAAAACCTACGCTTAACACTGTTTGTAATACCAGTATAATAGCTTCCATCGCTACATCTGACCATATAAACCCAAAAATTGTATTCTCTCATAAGCCCCGAACCCTACCATAACTGTATGTACATTGTACATACACTACCTAATCACATGCAAAAGCATTCTGACCAATGGAGTCGCTTCTACGCCTTTCGATTCAGGTACTTCGATATTCTGCACATATACCTGTTTTCTGATCTTCGCCGTCTCTTCTTCCGAGTATCCCATTATGTGCGTAATGCCGTAATGTTCGAATGGAGCATTTAGCTCTCCTCTTTCCGACAAAAACTCAATTGTAGGATTATGAATCGTCACAGGAGTTTGAGGTGAGAAGAAAAAGTACTCAAGCTTACGCGGATGTGCAATAACTGCATCATCAGGAACTGACTTAAGAACTTCGGTTGCTGCAAACATTTGTGGAACCAATGAACGTTCGTAAAGACGGGTGAACAACTTTCTATTTGCTTGAACTAATTGAAGGCTGACTATGATTAAAATAACAGCTGAAATTCCAGTTACGGATACTTTCTTGAATTTTCCTTTAACAGAATCGGAAACCGTTGCAATCCCAATGGCAGAGAAAAGCGCAAGCATCCATCCGACGTCTATAAGATGATCACGTCCGAAGTGGAGAATAAATCTGATGATTAATTCCATTGAAAGCCAAAGGCCCAGCATCATCCAAAGTAGTTTTCTTTTTTTCTTATAAAGAACAAATATTCCGGGAATTATAAGGAGCCATAGGAAAATACCGCCAACGGTTTCAGTTAGAACTAACGGGGGGAGAATATTAACGAACAACCAAATTCCATTCAAAATTTCATCAATCTCGCTTACATCCCCCACTCCAAAGATCATTCTGTAATGTTGGTCTTCTTGCCTTACTAAAAATGACTTTTCTGATGCAATTCGTTCTTTTGTATATTCATCAAACTCTTCTCTGTAATTATCAAAAATGTATTGATCGGGATAAAGGTGGCCTTCGCCCGGCGTCTTCTCGCTTAATGACGGAAGAAAAACCTGCACTCTTTCTACAGGTGACATTTCCGGCCTCAAAGCATTCGGATATAAAGGCAGAACAAAGAACACATATGCTAGACCTAAATAAATGCCTGACTGTATTAAAGCTTTCTTCCACTGCTTCTTATTCAAATAAAGATAACTGAGTACGAGCCACGGCAAAAATGTAACGAATGTACTTCGCGAGGCAATTGCTGCTCCAAAACATGCACCTGAGAGTATCAAAGCAAGAAGCCTCTGCTTCTTTTGAAACTTTATAAATAGCGCAAAGCCCAGAAAGAGGAATATGAGCGCGAACGTATATCCCTCGAGCCTAAGTGATTCCGCCCAATACATCGGCATGAATCCCATTACGACCATGGAGAGCCATGCAATCCTATTATCAAACAGTTGCTTAACCGCCCACCACCAAGCAATTAGTGCCAATGCAAATGCGCCTGCACTGACGCTTGCCCAGCCCATTATGTTTTCCCAACCTACAAGCCTTCCTGCAAACGACATTAGTAAAGTGACTAGCCTCATGATGTCGTTAGCAAGTATTCCTGTCTCCGCAAGCTCCCGCGCACGAGGAATAAGAGCGCTTACCCAATATGGATATCCTGCAAGCAACGCAGGTGTCATCCATACGCAAAGCATGAATAGGGCGAATAAGGGGAGGAGGAGAGGTTTGAATTTGGACATGCGAATATGATAGCACCTAAGCCGAGAATACCGCGAAAATAGTGGTCATTGGCCCCTATAATCCACTATTCTATTGCTCTAATGAGCCTTTCCATTGTCATTCCGGCATACAACGAGGCGGGAGTAATCGCGCAGGTGCTTAGAAACCTCATTTCTTATCTGAGCGAACATGCTATCCCCGCAAATATCATCGTTGTGGATGACGGCTCGACGGATGGGACGCTTACGCAAGCACAAATGGTTTTGGGAGTTAAAGTAATCCCCCACAAATACAATAAAGGCTACGGTGCGGCGGTTAAAACGGGGATCCGAGCTGCGAATACGGATTGGGTAATTACATACGATGCAGATGGACAACACACGCCTGACCTGATCGAAAAACTTTTGCCCGAACTTAATGAGTCTAATGATATGGTTGTCGGCAAGCGTGAAGGTTATAAAGGACCGTTAATAAGACAGCCCGGCAAGAAGATTCTAAATATTGTTGCAAACCATTTGTCTGAATATAAGATTCCTGATCTTAATTCCGGTCTGCGTGCTTTCAGACGAACAACATTTCTAAAATACGCACACTTGTTCCCAAATGGATTCTCGATCTCGACCACAAGCACAGTTTGTTTTCTGCGTGAGAGATTGAATGTTTCTTACGTTCCAATTTCCATTCAACCAAGAACCGGAAAGAGCACGGTTAAAGCAAGAGATGCTGTTAAGACGCTGATGCTGATTGTAAGACTTATGATGCTCTTCTCCCCTCTTAGAATCTTCTTGCCACTGACTTTTATTAGCGGACTAACTGCAATCAGTCTTTTGATTTTTGAGCTGACTGTTAACAAGAATGTTTCTGATAGCGCAGTCGCACTGATTACCATGACTTGCTTCCTTTTCTTCTTCGGACTACTCGCTGACCAGGTTGCTGCCGTGAGAAGAGAGGTCCATTCATCTTAATTTTATGAAGAAGACTTTCTCATATGCCATCAAAGGGATAGGAATCGTTCTATTTATCTGGATCTTGACGAAAATTGATATTGGAGAACTTAAAAGAAGCCTAACATCGGTTAGCCTTGTTCATTTATTACTGACACTGATTCTTTTCCCCGTCATTTATTTAATAAAATCTTTGCGGTGGCACATCCTATCATCTTCAGCCGGAGCAAAAACTACTTTGGATCAATCAATTCGAATTTATATGATCGGGATGTTCCTTGGAATCGCCACACCCGGAAAACTGGGGGAAGCAATGAAGATACCCGCACTAATATCTCGTGGACTGACCTTAAAATCGGCAACAGGAATTACAATCTTGGACCGACTGATGGACATTGCAATACTAGGCCTGCTTGGCATCTGGGCAATAGGATCTTTGATTTCTGTAAAACTTGCTGGATTGGTACTAGTTTCTGTAATTCTACTTGGTTTAATTGCGTTTGTTTTAAGAAAACTGACTCTAAAGCTCTTGCCGCAGATTGATACAAATAGTTGGGCCCGGGCGATAGCTCTGACCATAATTAACTGGGCCGTTTATTTTCTTCAGCTTTGGATCTTGGCAACCGGATTTGGACTGTCAATCAATCCTCAGATTTTCGTCGCGATAATGACTCTCGTGGGAATCATAAGTATTCTTCCAATTGCACCGGCAGGACTTGGAACGCGTGATGCGGCTCTTCTGTTATTTTTTGGAAGCTTGGGAATTTCTGCCGAGAAAACCATTGCCTTTTCCTTTACGATATTTGCACTGACTATTATTGCCTCCAGTATTGGAGCTTATTTTTGGATTAAATACCCTATAAAAAAGATTAATGCGCAAGAACCTCTTCAGAATTGAGCAAGTCCGTGAACATTGGGACCGCGTCGCATTGGAATACGACCGAATTAATGAAGGCTTTAGCTGGACTCATACAGAAAGATTTCTGACGATGCAGAAGTTTTTCCCAAAAGTAGATAATTTGCATGTTTTAAACGTCTGGGCCAGAACCGGAAGTGCAATTAAATACATTCGTGAACTTTGCCCAAATGCGAAAATAGAAAATCTGGAAGCTTCTGAGCGAATGATCGAGATTGCACAGGGGAGATTCCCTGATGAGAAGTTTAATCAAACCGATCTGCATGACTTGCCGTGTGAAACCGAGTCAAAAGATGTGATTGTTTCACTCGAAACA
>DCXE01000046.1:0-731 GCA_002328295.1 Candidatus Peribacter sp. UBA2144
AAGGAAGAAGAAGAGGAAGTAGTATAGGGTTTACCCTCCTTCGCAGAAAGCCAAGACTAAAGTTTGGGGGATGAATGCGTTTTAGATATTGGCTGTACTGCTATGGAGGGTTTCGCATAATTCCTTTAGAGATCCTTTAAGATGCTACGGCCTTTCCCACTTCGCTCTTCGAGCTACGAGGGACAAGTAAGGCCGTGAAGCTTCACAATTAATAATTCCCTTTATCAATATGAAAAGATGCTTTTCGTATTAGATAATCAATTAATCTTTTTGTCGATAGGCGATTGTTTATTGTTAGTGATACAATTTCCGCATGTTACCTCCTCGATTTGTTTACGGATTCTCCGTCGGTTTAGTTTTTGGAATTGTTCCTCTCGTGATATGGTACGGCTCTTCGCATTGGAGCTGCGGGTGCGAGCAAGGAGAAAGTTTGCATAGTGCCCCTGTTGAAGCTTTGGATTTATACGTAGACGATGACGACAATGACGAGATTCGGGTGAATCTGTCCGACTTGCCGGAAGCAGTACTTGAAACACTTATGATGGAGATTGAAGATGGTGATATTCAAGAGATAGAGAAAGAAAGGAAGGAAGGTAGAACGATCTATGCGGTTGAGGTGGAGATTGACGGAATGGAATACGAAATCGAAATTGCCAGTGATGGCAGGCTCCTAAGTAGAGAGATCGAAGACGAGTACGAGTATGAGTACGAAGATGACGAAGATGACGAAG
>DCXE01000046.1:1080-6556 GCA_002328295.1 Candidatus Peribacter sp. UBA2144
TGACGAAGATGACGAAGATGACGACGATGAAGATGAATATGATGAAGACGAAGACGAAGACGACGAAGAAGAAAAGGAAGACTTATTTCTAGATGAAGAGGACGAAGATGATTTTCTAGATGAAGAGGACGACCTATTTGATGACGATGATAGTTTATTAGATGATGATGAATCATTCCTTGAGGATGATGAAGAATTCTTGGATGACGACGACGACTTTTTAGACGAGGATAAAGATTTATTTGATGAGGAGGAAGATGATGATTTGGAGTAAATAATTAACTTATATAATCCAAACCAATGTATATTTCTATAGTCCTGCCGTGTTTAAATGAAGAAGAGAATATTGAGCTTGTAGTTAATGATGTTTTTAAGTGGTTCAAGCACCAGCACTTGGATGGAGAGGTAATTGCTGTCAACGATGGATCTGAGGATCAGACAGGTCCCTTGTTAGACCGTATGGCGGTTTCTAATAACAGACTTAATATTATTCATCATAATGAGAATAAAGGGCATGGAAAGGCGCTTATTTCTGGATTTTCGCAAGCGAAAGGGGAAATCTGGGGCATGATGGATTCTGATGGGCAGATCCATGCGGAGGATTTTGCCGGATTACTGCCGTTTGTCCGCTCAAAACAAATTGCGATTGGCAGACGCGTAAAAAGAGTTGATCCGTTCCTCAGAAAAGTGTTTATGCGAATATATGCATTATTAGTATGGATAATTCTTGGAGTGAGAGTGAAAGATGTTAACTGTGGTATGAAACTATTTCATTCCTCCGATTGGCCAAAGCTTGAACCCAGGATTGCAACCGGAGGTTTTTTCCATGCTGAACTTTTATGTAGGGCAAAAAGATCGAGTATTTTATTGAAGATTGTTCCTGTATCTCACTATCCGCGACATGGAGGAAAACAAACAGGAGCTTCAATAAAAGTGATAAAAACTATTGTTGTAGAGCTTCTTAGGCTTAGGAGAGGCTTATGATGGATTGCACCATTTTTCTTTGTAATAAGGATTGTCTTGTTCGCACTTGTGACAGCGAACATTCCACAATGAGAAGAAAGTTCGTCTTTTAAGCTGTTCATCTGTCATTGGCGTCAAATCAATCATCGGACGGTAGATTAGATATCCCAATACCATTAAAGAACTTAGAAGAATACATAGAAGAGAAATAACTTCACCTTTAAATGGACCTCTGGCTCTAAGTTCATTAATGACTAATGCTAGTAATATGAAACTGACATACAAAGGCGGAAAATAATGATAAAGGAACATAGTCCTGCTTATTTGGCTTATGGCTAACATGTATCCAAGATAAAGAATAAGGAATGATATCAAGAGCTTCGGCTTGTGTAATTTCTGCCCCATGAATATAAAGCCAAGAAGCATTGCAATTGATATGAATACAGATAAAGCGGCCGTCCACCAAACTGCTGGATTTGCTTGAAGATACATGTAATTACCAAGGCCTCCTTTCGTTCTTCCACTTAAGAAGTGAATTGATTTGCCTCCAAGAGGCCAGGAAATCCAGGGACTTCCTCCATAATTTGGAGTACAAAGGTTTAGGTCTCCAATATCGGTGT
Source organism: Candidatus Peribacter sp. UBA2144 (assembly GCA_002328295.1). Lineage (GTDB taxonomy): Bacteria > Patescibacteriota > Gracilibacteria > Peribacterales > Peribacteraceae > UBA2144. Next base: position 2,664 of record DCXE01000046.1, read on the forward strand.
GACTTTTATACATATACTTAAAAGAGTCAGCTATAATTGTTGGAAACATCAGTATAGATGGGTTTTTTCCTTGATCGAGGATTTCACGATATTCATGCAGATTAGTATGATATCCTTCCATTGGAAGAGTTGGATTTACATTCGTTCCTAAAGAGAAGTGCAGTTGCCATATCCCAACAGTCACTATCGCGAATCCTGCAAATATAAAGGCAAAAGCTATTAGCCACTTTTTCCAATTTGGCCATAGGTGCAACAAAAGAAGCGGAGCAAGGAGAATTAAAAATAATCCTGTTAACTTTGTTGTAAATGCTGCTCCCATTGCTGTTCCAAGCAGAAATGTCCAGAGTGCAAATTCCCATCTATTTTTCACATATTTTGGAATTACAAGAAATGCTAGGATCGCAAAGGCGGTCGAGAATATCAATGGACCTTCTAATACAGCTGCCCTAAGCAAAGATATTAGACCTGTATCGAAGATAATTACAAAACTCAAAAGAGCGGCGAGTATTCTATTTCTAAGAATCAGGAAAAATATAATGAATGTAATAGGGGTGAGCAGCCATGCAAGTATCATTGGTATCAATCTGTAACCGTGCATATTAAAATTCGGGCCATGTTTATCAATAAGCAACATGTCCACGAACCGTGCATCGGTTTCAGGTGGATTCGCATCAACAATTATTTCACCTAAAGCTATAAGCATTTTCCCCAATGGAGGGTGTGCTTGCATAAAGTGATGATTGTTTAGATATTTCTGCGCGCTCGTCACATGAAATTTTTCGTCCCAGTATGGATGCTTGGGTTCTGAATATTTGTAGATCGTTGAACAGAATGAAAGCAACATGAGCATTCCTATCAATGCCCATCCCTGCCAGCCGAAATGTTCAGGTTTTGTCATTTTTTATTGGTGTAAGGATTTTGGTTCTCTTTGCATATTGCTGGGGGATTAAAGAAAGGATCATTTCTTTTACAACCAGAGCATCGCAAATTCCATAATGGGAATATTGCACGTTTCTCCAATTGGGCTTTGGTCAATGGTCTCATAGTAGATAACGGCTTGTAAAACTGATAAGTAGCAAAGATACAAATGCTTAAACATAGGGCGACGAAGACTTTATGATCATGATCAAACTTCCATTTTCCTATTTGTTTAACTTCATTAAGTACAAGTGCAGCTAGTATGAAACTGATTATAAGAGGCAGGAGGTAATGATGCAGGTACATAACGCGATCTATCTGGCTTATTCCAAACATGTAACCTGCGTACAAAATGCAAAAAGAATTGAGCAGGAAGCGTTGTTTTAGTTTGAGTCCGAGTAAATATGAACATGTTAATAATGAGAAGGCAATTAGTACTGCAAATGCACTCAACCACCAAACAGCAGGGTTAACTTGGAACATTAGATATCCAACTTTGTCTTCTGCATAACTTTTCTTGGCATAGGTAATAGATCTTGCTCCAAGTGGCCAGTAAAACCACGGACTTCCGGCTTCATGAACTTTGCACATATCAAGTTTAGGAACTCCATCGTTGTATTTTATTGAATATTTTAAATGATCTTTAATTGCAGTTGGATACAAGGAAAATGGAATAGGATTGTCACTTTCTAGAGCTTCTTTGTATAGTGCAGAGGCACTGTAGAAACCCTGATTGGTAACCTCTGTTCCAAGTGAAATATGGACATGCCAAACGCCAATAAACGTTATCAGAAAGCCAAAAAACGCAAATATCATTCCGATTATCCAGACTTTCCATTTTGGCCAAAGTCCGATAAAAAGTATGGGAAAAAGTAATAACAAAAACAGGCCAGTGATTTTAGTTAGAAATGTTAGTGCAAATGTTATCCCCAAAATAAACGACAGTACCTTGAATTTAATATTCGGTTTTTTGATATTTATAATATGAAGAAAAATCAGTAGGGATAATGAACAGAAAAATATCATAGGCCCCTCCAGCAAAGCTCCTGGTAAATGAACTGATAGTGCGGTATCGAATATATACAAAAAACTAAAAAACGTCGCAAGTATTGTAGTTCTGGTTATTGCAAGAAAGATAAAGAATAGTACAACCGCTGTAATCCAACTAAGAAGAGCAGGGAAGAAGCGATATCCGTTCAGCGAGAATCCTTCGACTCTTTTTTTTACGTGATTGGTGTCTTTGTATATTCTATTCAATTCGTCGTCATTTGCATCTATCAATTTTTCTCCAGCTGCCAGAAGAAGCTTGCCAACTGGTGGGTGCAGTTCCATGAAATAAGAATTATTCAAATATTTCTGAGCACTTGTGACGTGATACACTTCATCCCAATAAAGAGATGTTGGTTGTGTGTAATTATAAAAATATGTGAAACATGACATTACAACAACTAATCCAAGAAGAAGCCAATCACTGTTTCTGAACGAATTACTTCCCGAGTTCATCAGATAGATTTTAACGTTTAAATCGTTTTTGTTCCAGATATATTAATAAAGAGAATAAAAGACAATAGTTCTTTGATATTGATTTTGATACAATGCCCAAAATGCGAAAATTTGCACTACCCATTGTTGCTTTCCTGATTATTGTAAGTGGAGCCTTAATTATGGATCAGTTTGGTGTTTGGCGAGCTTCCCCTATTTTGCAAGGCGATGCCGGTGCTAGACCGGTCTGTGGTGATGGAAAATATGAGCCCCCATATGAGCATTGCGAAGAAAACAAACACTGTGATAAGTACAGAAACGAATATTGCAACAGCAAATGCCAATGCAAGATTAAAAATTCAAAATGCGGTGACAAGATATGGGATGAAAAAAAAGAGGAATGTGAAAACAATTCTCAATGTGATGTGGGTTGGAAATGCAAAAAATGCAAGTGCGTGATAAGAACTACAAAATGTGGAGATGGAAAAGTAAGAGGAAAAGAACAATGCGAACCTCCGGGGACTTCTTCCTGCGATGCATGGTGTAAAAAAATAAAGAAACCGAAGAAATCAAAGAAAAGCTCATCTAGCAAAAAAAAGTCAACAAACAACTACAACGATGACAATTTCTTTGACGATGACGACGACGATGATGAGAAAAAGGACGATAAGAAGAAGAAGGAGAAAAAAGAGAAGAAAGAGAAGAAGGATAAGGATGATGATGAGTTATATGATAAATCAATCAGTCTTCCAAACGGTGGAACAGCAGTTGTAGAGAAGCAAACAGTAATAACTTTCGTAGTCGATAAGGAAGAACACATTCTTTTGGTAAACAAAGTTAAAAAAAGTACAATAGAAATTACAGTTGAATCAGATCCACAAGACTTTAAAATCGAACTCAAGAAAACAAAGAAAATAGATGTAACAGGGGACGAAGAACCGGATATAACTGTAACTCTCACAAAGATTAAAAAAAGCAAAGCAACAATTAAACTAGTCATTATTGATAAATCCGAATGTGGCGACAATATTCTGGATCCGGGGGAAGAATGTGAACCTCCAAATTCACCTTTGTGCGATAAGAATTGCAAGAATAAGATAATACAGTCATCACCTGTCGAAGATCCCGGAGAGCTCGTATCAGATTCCTCGACCGAACCTGTCGCAGACATTGAGCCAAGCCAAAGTGCACCCGCGCCAGTTCCCAAGCCCGCCTCTCCACTGCCCAAATGCGGAGATGGAATTGTAAATAATAATGAGCAATGCGAATCAAATGCTGGATGTAGTCCTCAACAACGCTGTAGAGACTGCATGTGTGTCTTCTACATTCCTGACATTCTCCCTGTATGTGGGAACTTTAGAATAGAGAAGGGAGAAGAATGCGATGATGGCAATGAATTGGATGGAGACGGCTGTAATTCATGGTGCTTCAGAGAAAAGCCAGCTCAAGTGGCTGCTATCCAAATCACATCCCTGCCTGACCGGCAGGCAGGC
>DCXE01000046.1:6860-7899 GCA_002328295.1 Candidatus Peribacter sp. UBA2144
GCCTGACCGGCAGGCAGGCGAACCTGAACCTGAAATTCTAAATCCGAAACCCGAAATATCTCCTCTGCTCGCACCCACACCTTTACCCTCCGAAGCTTTAGCGAAGGAGGGCACACTTGCACCCACACCTGCACCTGCACCCGAACCCACGAGCCCCGCGAAGCTCGAAGAGCGAAGTAAGGAACCCGAACCCAAAATCGCATCTCTCCCTCTCAAACTTCCTCCTATAAAACCAGTTCCAATAACAGCTACAGTTCCTTCTATGCATGTATCAACTGCTCCTCAGCCAATCATCCAGCGTGCTCCAATAGGAGATACGGGACCGACGGCGATTGCACTAATTGCTTCAGGTTCTGCATTTGGATATACGATATCTAGAAGAAAAATACGTGGTAAATAAATTTCTGGCGTTGAATGTACAGATCGTCACTTGTCACTTGTCATGCGTTACTTGTCTTCGGTAGCTTATCTGATTATTGTTGATAAATGACGCGAGACGAGCGACTAGCGACTTTTCACCGACGATAATTAGACATACTACTACTATATTTATTGAATAATATAGCCCATATGTCGATAGTTATAACTCAATAGTATTCTGTACAATCGACAGTCAAGGCGCTCAAGGCGTGTTTTGCACTATTCCAAATCTATTTATGAGACCAAAAGTACTTCTTATCGGAGCTCTTGCTACTGCATTTATGGCGGTTACCGTAACTACTGCTGTGGTTCGAGATCAACAAGCAGGTATATTTTCCTTCTGGGCTGATACGGAAGTAGAAGATTTAGATGAACTTTTTGCACAATATGGAGATGATGATGGAGAAGGATGCGATGATGATAGTGACTGTGGAGAAGTTAACGATCCATATAATGTATGTGAAGATGGAGAGTGCGTTACACTTGAATGTATATCAGGCATGTTAGATTGTGATGATGGTGACGATTGTACTGATGATTTTTGTGACGCAGGCGAATGTCTAAATGATGCAGTTAATTCGGCTGAATGTAGTGGTGACGACGATGACGATGATGATGA
>DCXE01000046.1:8242-10283 GCA_002328295.1 Candidatus Peribacter sp. UBA2144
ATGATGACGACGATGACGATGACAGTGACCAATGCGATGGTTTCGATTCGAGTTTGTGCGGTGTGTGTCCCTAATTTTTTTACAGTAATTGATGACTCCTAGCGAATTGATCGCTATCCTAGAACCATGGCTCCAGCAGCTCGTCAAAAACCACCGCGGCAGAGATGGCTATTCTCGTTGTTTCTATTCGCTTCTCTAATCTTTCTTTCCCTTTATTCGATCTCAAATCCCCTCAGGGACAAAGAAAAGCAATTTGAGGATGCGGAGGAGGTTGCTATCAGTCGAATTACAAAGGGATATGCAGAAGAAGAATTCGAAAATATCATCGTCAAAGATAACAAAGTTTATGCTGTCACAAAGGAGGGGACTTCTTACCAGTCATATAAGGAGGGCAGAGACAGCGTTAGCACGCTTGGATGGAACGACCCGGAGAATGCAACGATAGTCGAAGTAGAGAACCGTGAAGCTGCGAACATGTTTATAGCAATACTGCCGGATTTACTATTCTTTCTACTTATTATTGCAGGACTGGTTTGGCTCTTTAGAGGTATTGCGAGAAGCCAGAATACTGCTCTATCGTTTGGTAAATCCCGTGCTCGTGTAACAGATGCAAAACAGGTCAAAACCAGCTTCAAAGATGTAGCTGGATGCGATGAGGCAAAAGAAGATTTGGTTGAGGTTGTTGACTTCCTAAAGAGCCCAAAGAAATACATCAACTTAGGTGCGAAGATTCCAAAAGGTGTTCTGCTGGTCGGCGCCCCGGGAACCGGTAAAACTCTTCTTGCACGCGCAGTCGCGGGCGAAGCAGGAGTTCCATTCTTTTCTATTGCGGGCTCAGAATTTGTAGAGATGTTTGTTGGAGTTGGTGCAAGCAGGGTCAGAGACTTATTCCTCAGAGCTAAACGCAATGCCCCATGTATCATATTCATCGACGAAATCGACGCCGTAGGACGCCAGCGTGGAGGAGCAGGGTTTGGGGGAGGCCATGATGAAAGAGAACAGACCTTGAATCAGATCCTTACGGAAATGGATGGGTTTGAACAAGGTACGAATGTCATTGTGATGGCTGCGACAAACAGACCGGATGTTCTAGATGTTGCATTGCTCAGGCCTGGCAGGTTTGATCGTAGAATATTCATCGATAAGCCGGATCTGGTGGCGCGTGAAAAAATCCTCAAAGTCCATTCGGAAAAGAAAAAAACAGGGAAGAATATTAATCTGAAAAATATTTCTAAGCAGACGGTTGGTTTAACTGGTGCTGATCTTGAAAATATCTGCAATGAAGCTGCCATTATTGCTGCGAAACAGAAGCATAAGACAATTTCCCAAAATGATTATGTGGATGCGGTCGAGAAAATAACTCTTGGATCGGAAAAGAAGTCCAGAAAGCTTACAGAGAAAGAGAAAAAGATTACTGCCTATCATGAGTTGGGACATGCGATTGTTGGGTATATGTGTCCGGAAACTGATGCGCTTCACAAAATCTCCATAGTTTCCCGTGGAGCCGCACTTGGAGTTACGTGGTTCCTACCTCAGGAAGATCAATATACAACCAGTAAAACTAAGTTTCTGGATGAAATATGCAGTCTGCTTGGTGGGCGTGCAGCTGAGGAGTTAGTCTTCAACGAAATGACGACGGGAGCGAGCAACGACATCGAAAAAGCATCGCACATCGCACGAAACATGGCAATGAGGTACGGAATGGGTGATGACTCGCTTGGTCCTATTGCATACGGCGAAAGGCAGGGGACTATGTTCCTTGGCGTTGATCCTGCTTACACCAGAAATTATTCCGAAGAAATGGCAAAAGAAATTGACACCTTTGTCAGGCGCACTATTAAAGAGCAATATGAGCGTGCGCTTGTGTTCCTAGAAAAGCATCGCGGGAAGCTAGATGAACTCGCAGAGCAATTGCTTAAAAAAGAAACTATGAGTCTTGAAGAGTTTGAAGAGAGGTTTGCGGGGAAAAAGAGTGACAATAAAAAAAAGAAGTAGTACGATCCCATCTTTCCGTTAATTCGTTAATTCGTTAATTAGTTTT
>DCXE01000092.1 GCA_002328295.1 Candidatus Peribacter sp. UBA2144
GCCGAAAGCCACCTGGTCCAAACCTTGCATAACTCTCCTCTTTTCCTTCGGAGTGATCAATCGTCGATGGTGTAATCAATTCAAAACCATCCGGTGGATTAAAACAAAGGTGTTCAGCTCTATAGCTCGTACGATCTTTGTCCTTAACTCTGTCTTTATTTTTCAACCACTTTTGTGGATCAGCTAAGACTTGATCTTCCCAAGCATATTCTTCTGTCGCTCTAGCAAGTGTTTTTTGCTTATGTTCTCTGGGTGATACTTGATTTAATTGATCATCCTTTGCAAGAAAATCATATTCCTTAAGTAATGCTGCAAATTCTTTTGGATCTGCAAAGTCTTCATCTCTAAGTGCCTGTGCTTCTGCCATCAATGTCTGAATTTCCCTATCATCATCAACCCAATTAAACATCTTCCTCATTTTCCTATGTTCCGCAGGATCATCTCCCCATTCAAACAAAACCTCTCTTTTTCGCTCCACACTCTCCGCCCCATGTGCATCGCTCCCCGGAGCAAACATCGAACCTGTAAGCAGGGCAGCAGCAGCAGTGCTTTTAACAAAATCTCTTCTCGGCAAAACCAGTTCCGGTCTTTTTGCTTCTACCACACCGCTCTCCCTCTCCGCTAATTCGAAGTTGTCTTGTGGCTCACGGCCTAATCGTAGAAAGCTTCGTCTGTCCATAGGGCAGACAGACATACTACTCTTAAATTGACGAATTGCAAGGGAATTTGAGGTTTTGACCTCACCCCCTAGCCCCCTCTCCTCTGCGGAGGAGAGGGGGAACTACGTCAACTGCAGAGCTCCCCTCTCCTGCTCACAGGAGAGGGGCCGGGGGTGAGGTCGATGAAGAAATCTACTACCCCACCACATTTCCCCCCTTTCCATAACCCCCTGTTCCGCTTTGGAGTGAAACCGGAAAGAGCCCTAGTTCAATGAGAAAAGTAAGGGTGCCTAAAAGTTTTTTTTGAGAAGGGGTTACATTTGGCTTCGGACAAGAGTTACATCATCCCCCTCCCCAAAGAGGGGAGGTTTTTGATTAATTCCCATTCTTAATATGTCTAACAAAAGAAAGCTTCATAACAATACTTTTTCACCTCGAGTTGAACCTCTGGAAGATAGGTGTCTTCTGAGCGTAAGTCCCCTTCTGGATCAAAGTGCATCCGAAGTTGCCAATGTTCTTTATGCAGATAAGTTCGATAACAGTGCGGAAATCGGAACTTTTTGGAGTGGGGAAAATGCAAATGTTGCTGACGGTAATCTGGTGATAAGCAATGGAACAGTATTTACCAGTAAGCCAGAGCAAGATCTAACGCCCTCCGAAAGCAGCCCCGTAAAAATCGAAGCTGACCTGAGGATCGAAGGCAATGGAGTTAGAATCGTTACCAGATACGATGGAAATTATTTGGGAGACAGCGAGTACAAGAATGGAATGGCGTTCATAGTGGAATACAACAGCGCCGGAATTTATTTGTACGATGAGGATGGTAACACCAGATTGTATGACGATAACGGAGCAAGATCATATACATCGATTCCTAAATTAGATCCTGACCAAACTTACGCGGTTCAGGTTATTGATACAGGAACTTTTGCAAGCTTAAAGATTTTTGATGGAGACCAGGAGATTATCTGTGTCAGCGGAGCTGTAAAAGAAGCACCGGCCGGAGGAAGAGTTGCGATGGAGAAATTTGGATCAGGATCGATTCTTATTGATTCAATAGAAGTAAGTCATGGAACCAAGAAAGTTCACCCCGTACCGAATGGTACCGGGGTGGAAGTTAACCCCGTATCGAATGGTACTGGGGTTGAACCTGAGCAAACTCAAACAGCAAAAGAACCTGAAGAACCTCAAATATTAATTTTAGATCCTCCCCCATCACCTAAAGTGGATATGCAAGCAATTTTGGATAAGGCAGTAAACTTAAATACAGAGAGAAATAAAGTCGAAGAATCAGTTAATCAGACAAAGTCAGAAATCGAGGAGCTGGAAGCTTTGCTTGCCAAGAAAAAAGCGGAGCTGGTTGAGCTGGAGGCGGAGCTGACTGTGACGCAGGAGGATTTGCGGGAAGCAATCCCATATTCCCGAATGTTTGTAGCTGAAGATATTACTGGAACTGACGGGAATTTAGCCGATGTCAGATTCTCGACTGACATCGACGCCGTTACATTCGTTATGGAAGACGGGACGAACAGAGTTGAACAAACTTTTGAACACGTTGGCGGTGAAGCTGATAAAGCAGTGACGATTAGGCTTCCCAAGGAACTGGTTGGTCCGCAAGCAATAGAGTCGGGAAAGAGCCAATACTTAAAAATGCTGGATCACGAGGGAAACATGCTTGATCAAGTTTGGATACGGAAAGGAAGAGTGGATACTCCTCAGAATGATTGGAGTGAGCTGGAAACCGGTTTACTTGAAGAACATCCTATTGTTCCCGATATTCAAATCGCTGCAATTAACGGAACAGCTATCGTCGCTGCAACTACTACGCCTTTTGATTATATTCGTCTGGAAGTTGAGGGAGGAGGAATAATGTCGGATCGGGTAATTGAACGGGAGGGAGGCACGGAGCTTGTAATGGCACAGATGTTTTTCGATGGCTCTAATGCTCCGGGTAAGTATGATGTGGATCTGAAGAATTCAAAGGAGATGGTACTCGATTCGCTTTCCGTGAATTGGGATGGTGAAGCACTTTCACTAACTGACGTTTCTGACCGATGGAGCCCTGAGCCGCAGATAGTCGGAATGATGGTGCGCGGAAACGAAGCAGTTAATAAGCTTGCGTACTCAGTTCAGGCATCTAGAGGAACTGTAGATGTTTTTGCAAATCAAACTGAACTTAAATCTACAAATGTAGATGATTACCCACAATTCAGAGAGTATCAGGAGTCAGAGCTTTACAGGCTTTCTAAATTCAGCATGGACCGTGAAGCACTTGATGAAGCTTATTATCTCATACGTCCAGAAATGAGAAATGTTACGGGAGATCAGATGAACAGAATGAAGAGCGATGCAATGCAATCTAATTGGGAAAATCTGGAAATTTACAAAGGCGCAACGGGAAGAATCCTTAAGTTTGCAGTCGATGTTTATTTTGAGTCACAACGCGGAGGCTCTCAGCAGGAAGCAATTGCAAGAGTAGAGAATGAAATCGGAATCTGGGGAGGAGTTAGAAAGATTTGCGAGCTTACAATTGAAACTGGCATTGAACTGCCAACTTTGGAAGAAGTAATGGCAGAAGCGCTTAGAATTTATGAGCAGAACATTGGAACGTTCTACGTCTTACAGGAAATGAGCAACCGACAATTTCACAAACAAGAGTATCAGGCACTTAGTCGGTATTGGCAGATCGTCCATGCCGGGCAACCGGACGGACCTGCAAGTTTGATTGCGCACCAAAATGGACCACTAGTCGCATCTGCAAGTGGAACTTATGACACAAATGGTACTAACATCAACACAAAATCTGAAACAATTCCAAGGCGCGTTGCGAGAGTAAATCGCAAGATTGCGGAGATGGAAAAGCAAGCTGATTCCGGAGGTTACATCGACCCAAGATTCAAACAATGGAGAGAAGTCAGAGACAATCCAAACGTGCAACGTGAAAGGTGGCAGGAAGAAATTGATCAGGTGTTTTCACTTGTTGCCGATGACGCCGGCTCAGGTGAAGTTGCAAATGCGATGCTAGTTGAAGAAGATCCGCTTCGCCCAAGTATTGCATGGGCAGAGGAACAAGTGGCTGACCTTGGTGCAGTTGTTGATGTTGCGATTGAAGGAATTCGGGTTGAGGAGGAGCTCAGATTTGGGGAGAAATTGGCGATGGTGCTTCAGAGTAATCCTGAATGGCTAAAAACCGATTTCGGCAAAGAAGATATAGAAGAGGAAGGACTTAAAAGTTATATTGTTTCGAGGCCATTCTTTTCGGAACTCAATCCAGTATTTTCACACACTTTCATAGTAACGGATGCAAAACATCCAGGAGATCCTAATGCTACAGTATTCTCCTTTGGAGAAACTGAATCGGGCAATCTGGGTAGGCTATTTGATAAAACATACAAAAAAGATGTTGTTGTTTGGGATGCAATTGACGACAATCTAAACAATGATGACAGCTTACGCACATATTTTCTTGAAATACCTGCTAATAACAAATTAGTAAAAATGTTATCACTTACATTGATTGAAGATCTGGATTACGATTACTTTGGACCTAATTGCAATAGTGCATCTATTGCAGTTGCGAATACCGCATCACAAGCCTCATTATTGCCTCCTGGGATACCTAACAGAAGTTCTTTGGGGCATGAAGATTTTGAACTTATAGATTTTCTATTTAAATTACATAACATGCAATAAAATGAACCAATGACTTCTAAACTTGTAATTCGTCGGCTAAAAAACTTCTTCCTGTTTTTAGTTACATCTTTTTTCATTTGTTTACTGGGAATCATCTTTTTGGCTGCTGCCTTGTCCGTGAAAACTTTTGGATTGAAACTTGGTCTCAGCTTTGAAAACGGATTTTGGATATCCATCTTGATAAATGCTCTATTTGTACCAGCTCCATTATTCGTTATCATTATTTTAACCCTCATAGTACTAGCTCTGAGCAAGTATCATTTTGTAGCATTCGAGAGTGCAAGAGGTATTTTAAACTTGAGCATTATCGTTGGAATAATATCTGCTTTAATTGCATTCCCTATGCACTTCAAACTATATCAAATGGGTTTTGATATAGTTCCATTTATATAATCTCGCCTACGCCTTCCCCTATTTAGGTGAGTTGCCATAAAAACAATTACATAATAAATTGTCTCATCAATAAGCCAATGATAAGCTCTTCCGGTATTCATGCGCCCGCCCCGCACCAGTCGCCTTCGGCTCCGGTGCGGGATAAATAGCTCAATTTATTATTGGGGCGCCAAATGCTCATTTACTTAATACATGCGCCCGTAGCTCAGTCTGGATAGAGCGTCTGGTTGCGGACCAGGAGATCGCAGGTTCAAATCCTGCCGGGCGCACCACGTAAAAACGCGCTAATGCGCGTTCACGTGGCACGCCACGGCATAGCCAGCTAGAATTGGCTGCGCCACGTGGCGAACGGAGTGAGCTTTACGTGGGGCTATAGCTCAGCTGGCTGTTGAGCTCCGGCTTGACCGGAGCGAACAATCAAAAAATTGTGCTCTAGCCAATCGTTCAATAACTTATCCGTCATACATAATCATGGGGCTATAGCTCAGCTGGCTAGAGCATCTGCATGGCATGCAGAGGGTCGAGGGTTCGAATCCCTCTAGCTCCACCAATACAAATCAAAGAATATATATGTTGCTGTCTTGTAAAAGCAAAACTTACTTTAGTTTCATCCATGATAAATTACCTTCATCAAGGCTGCCATCTTCTTTCGGGGAAGCGTAGATGCCGTACATACCTGTAGCGTCAATTATCATGAAACAGTATTTGCCATCTTGAGACACAAAGCTTTCTTCTGTAAGAAGATCGAAGTCCGAGATGCCAGAGATGTTTGCTTTCGCATAATCTAGGATGGCAGTTTCCCATTTTTTAGCCTGTGATGACAATGTTGAGTGTGTCATATTAGTTGGTTAGGTGAACATAGATTTATAGTCAATAGTTGATACCTCCATGCCTGAGAAAGCATTGAACAACTCATCATAGGTCAATGATATTGGAGCCCCGCTGTTATGTGGATTGACTACAGTGACAGTCTTACTCTCTGCATCTACACCAGTTAAAGTATATGCATGATTATGGTAAAAGGTATTGGTTCCAATTTGATAGGTAACAGTATCGCTTCCGCTAGAATGCACACGACTACCTAAGTGAATGAGATATTGACCATTTGAGTATGCATCAAGAATTTTTTCTGCTCTTTCTCTGTGCTCCATTAATTCTTCGTTGAAAGATGCGTCTATAGCTTCTTTATTGCCAGCTACAACACTAAATATTATTCCGTACTTTTCGAATATGTTAGGATCACCAACTAGTTCAGAAGAATGTGCAGCAAGATATTCTTTCAATGCTTTATATGATATACCACCTTCGGTAGCTTCTCTATCCATTTCTCCTGTTGTCTTTTTAGTGAAGGCAGCTTCGAGAAGCTTCCAGCCATCAGCAGCATATACTGAACGCATATTACGCTCTCCAACAAGTTGCGTAGAGTACATTTCTTCTTTGGTAATGACTATTTCTTCACCACTACTCACGCCGAGAGGAATGCGAACACTATACGTTGCTTCATCAACTTTTTTTATTGAAGTGCGAAGGATAGCTTCGACATGATCACAGTTTTGAAGTGCAACGAAACTGGCAATTAAGTAGCAGTTGCCCACGTTTGCTTGCCGTATGTCACCGCCAAACAATTCATGAAATTCAGCTTTCGAGAGCGTGGAACTTTTCTCCATGTATTCAAACTTCCTTCTCATAAAGTCTGCACCTACATCGTCAGGAGCCAGGATGTGCTCAAAATCATCTTGCCCTGTCACTTCCAATTCATTTGGCAACCATAGCTGCGGCATTCCTTTTCCATCCTTCTCCACATCATTGATATTAACACTCCACTTCTCATTAGTATTTTCAACAAAGAACTCTCCGTCCCGTTGCACTACCACCCCTCTTTCCATGGCGTTACCTCTGCGAACGTAAACGGTTTGACCTGGTACTTGAATCCTTCGCAGACGTTCAGTCTCTCGATTTTTTTCTATTGCTTCGTAGTTTTTATATCCATCAAGCAGAGCATTTACTTCTGTGAGATGTGCCCCAACGGCACGATAATTTGTATCTGCGCCTCTCAACGACTTTGCAATGACCCCTCGTAAATCTGCCATTTCATGTTCCCATGAAACCAACCTATGAGAATCAAGATTGCGCATATCAGTGTTTTGCACATCAGTACGAAGAGCGGCTATTTTAGGACGATATTCTTTGCGTAGCTTCTGTACTTTTTGCAATGACTGTTTTTCACGTTGCAAGGTTTTTCGCAACACACGTCGTAGGGGTATGTTAAATGGATTCCATCTTGAAAGATTATTGATCTCACGATTGGTTCCCTCAATACTCTTACGATATAGAGTCTCTCTTCGTTCCAACATGCCATCCATATCGGTCAGATTCTCCAAGAGAGATTCTTTGAGTTTTGCTAGTGCGTCACGGAGTTTTGTTTCTGTCTCTGCCTTTTGCGTTGAGATGTCAGCAATGTCTTCGTCAGGCATCAATGCCTCATCAGGCAATTGTTCTCCTGTTTCAGAAGGTGTATCTATGGGCAGTTCTTGCTCAATAACTTGATCAGGTTCTGTCTGCAACGTATCTGGTTGATCCGATTCTTCTTTGGCAGGGATGCCTATAGGTTTCTCTTGTTCTACTTCTTCATTGGCTTTTGATGGTGCCAAGGGCTCATCTACTGAATCAGAAGAAGTATTCGCTGGTACCTCTCTTGCCACAGTTTGTACTACTGGTTCTTGTGCTGGCATCTCTGTCTCATTTTCATCTTCCTCTGATATTCGTTCATCGTATTCCGATTCCCATCTATGTGTTCTTTCTGCCCAGACCCGTAGAGCAGTTTCAATATTATGAACAAGGACTGTGCGCTTGTTTTCCAAGGCTTCGTACATCTTATTTTCCATCATGGTTATTCG
>DCXE01000070.1 GCA_002328295.1 Candidatus Peribacter sp. UBA2144
CGCCCACCACCTACTTTATAGCTTGTAGAAGCCATTTGTCTTACAAATCCACATTCAGACCTCTTTGAAAAATATGAGCGTTCTCACACACGTTTAAATTTTCAACTACGCAATGTTCTTGGCAACAAAATGTAAGAATATCAGACGTATCACCACGTAATTCTCCTCCTGTAACCATGTGCAGTCCCGAAGATATTATTCCTTGGACATACGGCTCGGGTGGTGGGATTGTATTTAAGCTAAATCCTTCAATGTTATTTGGACCAATACGTAAGCTACAACCCCTCCCATCAGAAATTGGTAAACTGTATTTTTTAGTAGTTTTTACATCAACATCAATGGTTGTTTGTATCGTTGTATCTCGATAGTTGCCATTCGAATTGAGAGTGCAATCTCTGTAGACATTTTTTATCTCCATCGAGCGCACCTTAACAAAAGTAGGTCCCCCTACGTAATTTTCAAAAATATAATAGCTACCAGAGCATAGAATTATTCCAGCAAAACAAATAGTAAGTATTTTCTTCATATCTATATGATACAGCTCTAACCACTTCATCTCTATATAACTTTACATAAGAGTTTTCTTGCTCTATTCAAGCCATCCACCTCCTTCACATACACTTTCTCACACCGCTTCTGATATGCCCCATAGTCCGCATACTCCAACTTTTTCCCTAGATCTACGGCAATAGAGAAAAGGTAATAACTATTGGTTGGTCTATCACCAATAAAAAAGACGAAGCACTTGGCTCCGCCTTTTTAAATTCTAAGTAAAAACTCTAATTCAACGAGTTGCAAACAAACCCGAAGCGATCCAATAACCTTTCATTAACTCTCTCCATCATTGTTGCATCGCCACTAAACCTTCTGTAAACGCGGGGACATGTTCGATCCTGAAGTCTTTGTAAGTCGGATGGTCTGACTTCTACTGGGGTCTTCTTTGGAGCTGTAGTCTCTTCTACAGGAGTTTCTTCTACTGCAGGGGCTGTTTCTTCAACAGCGGGTGCTTCTTCTACTGGTTCAGTTTCTTCAGCTTCAGGAGCTTCATCTTCAGCTGGTTCTTCTTGAGGAGTTTCCGCCTCTTGCTGCTCGGCTCCGATCTGCATAAGCCTGGCACGGCGATATTTTGCTCGTGCGGCATTGGCAAATAATTCACCATCGACAGTAAAGCCAGATGCAAATGCCGGCATGGCGGTGAGAAGCAGTGATGAACTGAGAATTAAAGACGTAAGTTTTTTCATAATAGAATGTGGTAAGTGTTGGTAGCGGTATTATAGGCAATTTAAAGCAACTTCATAGACATTTTCCAAAGAAAATGTGCCTCGGATTACTTATCGTAAACCTGTGTCACACTCTCACCTTTTTCAATATGCTCAATTACCTCAGCTAGCATTGGGGCGATTGTAAGAACTTTGAGTGAATCAAAACTCTTGTCTTCTGTGGGCACAGAATCAGTAACTACTACTTCTTTGAAGCCTGCTGTTCCGAGCTTTTCGACAGCGTTTCCGGAAAATATTCCATGAGTTGCAGCCACATATACTTCGTCAGCAGCTCCGTGCGCATCGAGTTCCTTTTTGGCAGCTATCGGCGTACCTCCTGTATCAATCATGTCATCGAATATGATGCATGGATGGCCTGCGACATCTCCAACAAGCTCCATAACTTCAGCTTTCTGATGTTGCGGTCTGGACTTGTGAATAATTGCCAGATCCGCATCTATCATATCTGCAAACACTTTGGCTCTTTTGGCGCCACCGGCATCCGGGGATACAACTACAGGATTAGTCAGTTTCTTATTTCTAAAGTACTCGGCGAATATTGCATGAGCTGACAATGCATCTACGGGAATAGAGAAAAATCCCTGTATTTGACTAGAGTGCAGGTCAAGAGTTATTACATGATCAGCTCCGGATTCTTCCAAGAGGTGCGCCACAAGTTTGGAGGAGATTGGCTCGCGAGGTTCGGCCACTCTGTCCTGCCGTGCATATGGGAAGTTAGGGATAATCACGTGAACAGTTTCTGCAAAGCTAAGTTTCGCGGCCTGGCACATGAGGAATAATTGCATCAGATCTTCATCTGTATTTTGCGTTGCAGTTTGAACAATATAAATATCCTTTCCCCTTATAGTTTCCAAAAACTTCACGTAACGTTCTCCGCAACTGAAACTCTTTAGGTCAATACGACCAAGCTCAATATTCATTTCTTTGGCCAAGGACTTGGCAAGTGCCGGATGGGATGTTCCTGCGAAGAGGTGCATTACAACTCTATTATACTCGATTTTGACCTTTTATGGTAGGACTGCAAAATTAAGGGCTATAATAAGCATGAATGCACGTGAGATTATCCTCATCCCTTGGCTTGCCCGTAGTTGAAAAGAATGATGACCATGTAATAGGTATTATTTCCGGAATTCTGATTAATCCAGATTCCGGTAAAATTGAAGGATTTTATGTAAAAGCCCCTGGCTTGATGGCTAATGGAGATTTATTCTTTTCCGCTCTAGATACCGTTAAATGGGGAACCAGAGTTTCTATTCAGGATAGAGAGGTGTTGTCTCCTGCTAATGATAGAATTCGCCTAAAGGAAATATTGGAAGATCCAAGAACTGTCCTGGGTCAAAAAGTATTTTATGAGAATGGAAAAAAGTTAGGCATTTGCAGAGATGTACAATTTGATACAGATAAAATGATTATGACTTGGATTTTTCCAAAGAAGATATTTAGATGGGGGATGGCAATTCCTGCTAAGGAAATTAAAGAAATTAAAAAAGATAAAGTAATTGTTCGCGACCCAAAGATAACTAAAAAAGCGGAAGAAGAATCAATCGATCCGGTTGAGGCATTGGAAAAAATTGCTGATCCAAAGATTGTAAGACCCGGATAACAACAATTAACAATTAACAATTGACAGTTAACAATTAACAAATTGATAGATTAACAAAAGTTAAAAGCCCCGCTACGCGGGGCGTGTTAACTGTTAACAGTGAGGTCCGAAGGACCAAGCGTGTTAAATGTCTTCTAAACGAAGTCTGCTACGAACTGTACGATTGCTCGTGCCAACAGGATTACAATAAGACCAATGATAGCAAACAGAATAGTCTTTTTGCTTTTCTCAACAGCCTCTTGTTCGCCCTGAGAAAGAACCATTCGCACGCCGGCGATAACGATTATTACTACAGCGAGCAGAGCCATCAGGTTAAGGAAGTTCTTAATAATATCCGTGACGGTTCCTTCGATATCGTCCGAGCCTCCAATGTCTGGAGTAGTGCCGAACATTGCAAGAGCAGCTGGAGCGCTTGATAACCAGCAGAATACAACGGCTGATGCCTTAAGCGACTTGTGCCTGATTGATGTGATCATAGAAAATAAGGGGTACGTTGTTGACCATTTTGCGTTATCTATAAGAGGAAATGCAATACAAAGATGCTCAGAGGCATGAAAAGAAGCTTGACCATTAATAATATTGAGTGCTTAGAGACATATTTGTTTATTATTCACTACTTAAGAAACCAACTCCTAGTATCAATATGGCAGGAAGTGCGTACCACAGATCCTGGTTAAATATAAGAACCTGCATAAGTTTACTTTGCTGAATGATGGGAGATACATTTGTAGAGTCTGCAAGTGCGGTGTCCAAAATTGCTCCACCGGAGACAAAAGTAAGAAGTGTGGATAGAATCAGCCCTGCAGTAGCAAAGCCAAACATGGCGGTAATTATTGTGCTTAAGGCTGTTCCAGGTTCTTTTCCATACTCAATGTTAATTCCGCTTCTGATCATGATAAAGATCACTACTGCGCCGAAAAATACCAGCTTGGTTGTTGCAAGTATTGTTGAATCTACAGATAGGCCAAGCATAGAGAGCATGGCATGAGATTCTCCCGTAAGTCTTTCAAAGATATTGCCCAAGCCCTGTACTGCAACCGTAGCGATATAGGTTGCTATTACCAGTTTCACCGAATCGTGCTTTCCGATAATGAACGCATACGCAATCACCATCGCGAAGAACACAATGATGAAGAGATCCCAGCTGAGCGTCAAATCCATGGGGACAATATTACCTGAAATGCCAGTAGGTATGCCAGTAGAAGTTTTTCTGATGTATTTACTAGAACCAGTTAAAATTTCTGTCTAAGATTTCCATTATGCGACACGGCTTCCTTCTTATAAATAAGCCCGTCGGCCCTTCCAGCCACGATTGTGTATATCAAGCACGGAGGCTTCTGCATGAAAAGAAGATAGGCCACTTGGGGACATTGGATCCTGCAGCAGAGGGTTTGATGGTTATGGCAGTCGGAGCAAAGGCTCTTAAAGTTGTGGAGCTCTTTAATAAACTTCCAAAGGAATATGAGGCTACTATCAAGTTTGGCGAGATCAGTTCAACTTATGATAGAGAAGGAGTGATTGAAGAGTTCGAAATAAAACCCGGAGTAAATCTGCCGACTATGACTGATATTCAAAATGTAATCGCGGATAGAATTATCGGGAAGATCGATCAAGTTCCACCTGCTCACTCAGCAATTAAAATCGGAGGGGAACGTGCTTACAGAAAAATGAGACAGGGAAGGGGAGTGAGCATTCCTCCAAGAGAAGTTGAGATTAAAAAGTGCGAAGTACTTTCATTCGAGTATCCAATACTTAAAGCTAGAATTGCTTGCTCCAGTGGTACATATATCAGATCAATTGCTAATGACTTGGGAATACTCCTTAGATGCGGAGGTTACTTACAGGGATTAAAGAGGACGAAGGTAGGGGATTGGTCGCTTGATGATTCAGCGGGGCTTGAAGATCTAACCTGGTCAGACGTAACTCCTTTAAAGGAGGTGCTCAGAGTTAGGTTGAAAGTGGAACTAACTTCTTCCCAAGCTGAAGACGTTAGGCATGGAAGGGACATTGATATTAAGGTCGAGCAGGACGCAATCGGTTGGTCAGAAGGATTTCCAATAGCTGTGCTTACACCGGCGGGAGGCAGGGCACATGCGAGGAAGGTTTTATAAGAATTGAGAATTGATAATTGAGAATTGAGAGTGGATAATTGAATAGATCACAAGCTCGTTTTGTGATTGGGGAGGATGCGAAGACTCTTTCAGCAAGGAGAATAGCCAACCAAAGCATAGTAAAAAATTTAGGACAACGACAACGCCAATGTGGTGCCCTAAGACTGTGCGCAGTGTGGCCAAGAAGAAAGCTGCTCAAGGTGGGGAAAGAAGAAAGGTTACAGTCGCATCCTTCCCCCCGCTAAAAAAATGATTGTAAGGAGTTCAATAATTCCGGAAATTCTTTATATCCGGCCGTCTCATTGAAGTGTCCTGCATTTGGCACAAAGGAAAGCTCGACCTTGAGTTCATCTGCGGCTTTTTGACCATTCTCGATACATACAAAAGGGTCATTGTCGGAATGGAATACAACAAAATTATCTGAATTACTCCGAATTGTATCCCAATCAAATCCGCCTTCTAAAAATGGTGAATCTCCTTCGATATATTTTATCGGAGGAATACCAAGAGCCGCGCTGACCAAGGCTGTAGCATTTATGGTTGTTTTAATCTTTTCCAAAAACCTAAGGGCCATTGCGCCCCCAAGGCTGTGGCCGATTACGATTGAATCGGAGTCTACTTCGTTAACCAGGTTATCAATAACTGGGTACCATTTATCAGGGGTCGGAGTATTAGCATCCGGAAAGTCAGGAATAGTTACCTCGTATCCTTTGCTTTCAAGCTCTGTTTTTATCCATGGAAACCAATTCTCTTTACTATGGCCGCCTGTGCCATGGAAGAGGAATGCTTTTGGCATGGAAAATATGAAAGTTAATTGGTGGGTCAGGCGGGGATCGAACCCGCGGCCAATTGGTTAAGAGCCAACTGCTCTACCACTGAGCTACTGACCCGCAAACACGTTACCAAGTTCTTGGCATTAGGTAAAGAAATAGGATGATGAGTTACTTCACCGACTCCATGCAATACCTCTGAACAGTTCTCCAGTCGCCCTTCGACAAGCTCAGGACGACTTAGAAATAATTACTTAACTGACTCCATACAGTATCGTTGTACAGTTCTCCAGTCGAACGGGAACCTGTGTGTCTCGAGTGCTCTGACTATTGCCGCAAAAACTGACCAGACATCCGGATTTTCGTAAGTAAAAGCGACTCCGCTTTCTTGAATTGGATCATAGGCTTCCAGTTTCTCGCATTCGGGTGCAATTGGAATCGCTCCGTATTTAAGCGAGAGTTCAAGTTCAGGAAGATCGGAAGGATCAGATAAAAATAGCGATGCATCGGCCGCGGCGAACATTGCATTAACTGCATCCTCCTTATCAGGGACGATTGCAAAGCGATGGTTTTTGTCTTGAGCAAGTTTTGTAAAAAGTTCCCCGTACTCCTTGGTTCCTTTTCCTCGAATCAATAATTCGATGGGCAAAGTCTCGAGCCCCTGAATTAATTCTTCCAAAAGTTCACCTCCAAGAGCCTTGGTCATTCCGACAGGAAGGCAAAGCATCATTCTCTTGGATTCGGCAGGCCAACCAAGTTCTTTCTGAAGAGCTGTCTTGTTCTTTATCTTCTTTTCCAAAGTCTCTGCAGAGTATTTCTGGGCGATTGATTGATCTGTGGAGGGGCTTAAGTTGGACATTTTTATATTTGTAGATTTCTTTATATTATAGCGCAAAACAGCGTTTCAGGATAGATTTGAAGAGTTGACGGGGAGCTAAATTGTTAAATTGTTAAATTGCTCGCAGAGCGAGAAAATTGCCACGATACCAGCTTTTGAAGCATCAGACATGCGTAACGCCCTGTCGAACAATTTAGCAATTTAACAATTTAACGTGCTATCATTGATTTTATGAACCACTTAGTCATAGTCGACGGTCACCACCTTATGTACAGAGCTTACTGGGCTATCCCCAGAACTCTTAAAACCAGCTCAGGCGAACAGGTTAATACAGTGTTTGGGGTAGCTTCGATGCTTATTGCTATGCTTTCCAAGGAAGAGCCTGACGGGTTATTGGTTTGTTTTGATGAAGGTGAGGAGACTTTCCGTCATGAGGCAGCGGAAGACTATAAGGAGGGGAGAGCAGAGACTCCTGATGATTTTTATGATCAGATTCCAAGGGTTATAGAGCTGGTTGATGCCTTTGGATTCCATCATGTGTCTAATCCGAAGTTCGAAGCAGATGATTTGATATGTGTTTATGCCAAGTTAGCCGAAAAGCAGGGAACAAAAGTTACTATTGTCAGCGGGGACAGAGATTTGTTTCAGCTTGCTTCGGACAAAGTGACAATTGTTGTTCCCCACAAAGGGTATCAGCAGGCCGAGTATTTGAACCCCGATGGTGTGATGGAAAAACTGGGAGTAAGACCGGATCAGGTGGCATCCTATAAAGGACTTTGTGGAGATTCGTCAGATAACTTACCGGGTGTAAATGGAATAGGACCAAAAGGTGCGTCCGAACTCCTGGGAAAGTACGAAACACTGGAAGGTATTTACAAAAATCTGGATGACATACGTCCAAAGGTCAGGGAAAAGCTAGAAAGAGATAAGGAGCAGGCTTTTTTCTGTGAAAAAATGGCAACACTTATCAGTGACATGCCTTTACCTGTGCCTCTAAAAGAACTTGATGTCACAAAATTGCCAACCGAGAGCATTGTTAGTTTCTTAAAAGAAATGGAATTCACATTGCTTCTAAAAAGAATTCAACAACAGCTTATTACAGATTTCGGGAGTGAACATTTTGAAGAGATTGAAACCGGAAGTGGTGAAATTAAGACCAAAAAGGAGCAGCTAACTTTGTTTTGATCATATAAAGTATTCACCCTCTTTTTGCTAATATTTAAGCATACTAAACATATTAGTTTATGGCTTGTTGTTAACGAAAAGTTCGAACAACTAACTAGTATCAAAAAAGTGTCATTGAATACCTTTGGTATACACAATGTTCTTGCAGAGTTTTTCCCTAGCCTTAGACTTCTTCTCGATTTCTTTACTGTTACTTTTGCAGTGGAGCTTAACTCCTTAAACACCCGCTAACCCTTCAACTACTATGCCAAAAGAACGAGTGCTTGCGAGCCTGGATATCGGAAGCTCAAAAATTAGAACAATTGTTGCCGTAGTCGACGGCACACAGGAACATGAAGTTCCAAACGTGATAGGCGTGGGCCTTTCTCCCTCTCTTGGAATGCGCAAAGGCCATGTGATAGACGTGGAAGAACTGATTCATAATATAATTGCATCACTCGAAGATGCGGAGAGGATGGCAGGTGTTCCAATCAACCATGTTTATGTCGGAATGAGCGGCTCACACATAGAGGCGTTCGATAGCAGAGGTGTAATTGCAATCTCCGGATCCGAAATAACTATGGAGGACGTCGGGCGAGTACTTGATGCGGCGCAAGCAGTGAGCATTCCTGCGAATCGACGCATACTTCATATTGAACCAAAGACATATTCGGTGGATGAGCAAAAAGGAATCAAAAATCCTGTTGGTATGACAGGGATCAGATTGGAGGTGGAAGCACATATAATCACGGGTCACGTTCAACATGTAAAAAATATAGAGAAGTGCGTAGATCAGGCAGGTGTGGACACTGATGATTTGATTCCTTCGACGATTGCAGTATCCGAAGCTGTTGTTACAAAGAGACAGAAGGAATTGGGAGTTGCTGTTATAGATGTTGGAGCTGGTTCCACTAGTCTGGCGGTTTTCGAAGAGGGTACTATTCTGCATTCAGTTTCCATCCCAGTTGGAGGGGAAAGCGTAACGAACGATATAGCAATCGGACTCAGAACTTCTATCGATACTGCAGAGAGAATCAAGATTGAGTTCGGTTCAGTTCTGCCGGAAGAGATTGCAGAGCGTGAAATGATAGATCTATCATCAGTCAGCAAGGTTGATTCCCAGACAGTCAGTAAGCGTTACATGGCAGAGATAATGCAAGCCAGGTATTACGAGATTTTCACCTTGGTAAAAGAAGAATTGGAGAGAATTGGCAGGAGCGGAATGCTTCCAGCCGGTGCTTTGCTTACCGGAGCTGCGGTAAAGGCTCCTGGCGTATTGGATCTAGCTCGTGATGTTCTTGGTCTGCCGGTTCAAATGGGATTCCCGACGGATATCGGTGGAGTTATAGAAAAGGTAGATGATCCTGCGTATGCAACCGCACTTGGTGCTTTGGTATGGGGAATGAGAGAAGGTGAGGGCGGACCGCGAGTAGGTTCAGTTCAATTTAAACGAGCTGCAACTCAAGTTGGCTCTTGGTTCAAAAGTTTACTTCCTTAATTTAAAATCTTACCCCACTACCCCTTAGTATCATGTCCGACACACTCAGATCACTGTTCTCTGCATCCAAGACCTCATCAGCCGGTTCTACCTCGAGCGGCGATGATGACGATGTAACTACAACCGCTACTTCCTCCAGAGAAGTACGCCCCGATATGGCTC
>DCXE01000056.1 GCA_002328295.1 Candidatus Peribacter sp. UBA2144
TATATATTAGCATATTTTAAATATTTCATCAACTAGTGAATATATGACTTCTCGGGCGTTTTGAGCAGAAATTATGATTCTATCTCCGGCACAAGTGTAGGTTCGCCTGCCTGCCGATCAGGCAGGGGTGCGGGTTTAGGATTAGATTCTTCCTCACCCTCACCCTCACCCTCTTCCTCTTCTTCGCCAAATTCACCTCCTACAAACCGTTTTCTGTACACTTCTCCGGTTGGAATCAAGCGCCCGATTATCACGTTTTCCTTTAGACCCTGGAGAGTATCGACCCTTCTTGTAGTGGCAGCCTCAACCAAAACCCTAATGGTCTCCTGGAAGGATGCACCCGCAAGCCATGAATCCGTTGCGAGCGCTGCACGCGTAATTCCTAGCAGAAGGTGCTCATAGGTGGCTTTTTTCTGGGCTTTAGTTAAATGCCTATTCTCATAGTTTACGTCTCCAACGTCAGCTGTCTCGCCTGGCAGGAACGATGTTGCTCCCGAATCGATGATACGAACCTTGGAAAACATTTTTCGTACAATGATTTCCAAATGCTTGTCATTAATAGTCTGTCCCTGCGAAGCATAAATGTGCTGAACCTCCTTTATAATATAGCGCTGAACTTCGTAAATTCCTTTCTTTTCAAGCAATTCCTGCAAGTTAAAGTGTCCTAAGTTGATGGGCTGACCGACCTCAACCATATCACCGTTCTTAATAAGGAGAGACTCACGTGGACCAAACTCATATGTACGCTCCTGTATTTCCGCGTGTCTAACTTGAATAACACCATCTTCGGTTTCTATTACTTTTCCTTCAACAATAGCTTTTACAGTACTTTTATCCATCGAAGACTTGGCAAGCACTGTTCTCTCTTTTACCTTCTGGCCTTTTTTGACTTTGACTTCAAACCCAGCAGGAATTCTATATGTATCCATGCCCTTCTCCGATGCGATAACTTGAACCATTGTTCGTCCTCCCGGATGAGCAACCTTGGCAATTCCAGTTATATCAGAAAGTACAGCAGGAGTCCTGGGGGAACGCGCTTCGAATAGTTCCTCCACACGAGTAAGACCCTGAGTAATATCCGCTCCCTCCGCAACACCTCCCATGTGGAACGTTCGCATAGTTAGCTGTGTTCCTGGCTCTCCAATTGATTGAGCAGCAATTATTCCAACAGGAGTGCCTACCCAAACAGTTCCATTGTCTCCCAAATCTCTTCCATAACATCTAACACAAATTCCTTTTCTGGTTTGGCATGTCATAACTGATCTTACATCCACCTCTGCAACCTTGCGTTCTATGATTTGTTCCAACAAAGCATCATCAATCTCATCATTTCTTTTTGCAATCGTTTTTCCGCTAATAGAAAGATCACTCGCCAGTGTACGACCAAATATTCTGGCTTCAAATTTTTCGCCAATTTCATCTGACTCTTTCCTGGTAACAGTATGTGCATCTTCCGATCCGCAGTCTTCTTCTCGAATAAGAATATCTTGAACTGCATCGACCAAACGCCTGGTAAGATATCCAGCTTCTGCAGTTTTTAGAGCAGTGTCTGATTTTCCCTTTCTTCCTCCATGAGTTGCAATGAAATACTCGAGCACAGAGAAACCTTCAAGCAGATTGGATTGAATTGGAAGCTCGATTGTGCGACCGGAAGGATTAGCAACCAATCCTTTCATTCCCGAAAGCTGTGTCACCTGACCCCAGTTTCCACGAGCACCAGAGTCGATGACGTACGTAATATTGTTTTCCTCATACTTTCTGAACTCTTCAATCATCTTTACGGAAATATCATTCTTTGTCTGTGACCAAATTTGAATTGCATGGCTATATCGCTCGTCAGCAGTTATGAGTCCCTTCCAATAATAATTATTGATAAGACGGATTTTTTCGTTAGCCGCATTCTTCAATTCATCTCGCTCATCGGGGACTAGCATGTCTTCCGTAGAAATAGATACTCCGGAAAGAGTTGCATACTTGAACCCAATGTCTTTAATTCTATCGGCAAAAGCAATTGTTTCTTTTCGCCCTGAAGTATCCAACGCTTTTCTTACAAGGTTGGAAAGCGTCTTTTTGGTCTGAGTATAATTTATAAAGCCCAGCTCTTTGGGAACTACCTCGTCGAAATACAAACGGCCCACAGATGTTTCAACAATTTCACTCTTGCCTTCTTCAATATCCAACCTAATTTTTATTTTTGCTTGCAGATTAACCACTCCCTCTTCGTGAGCAATAAAAGCTTCCTCTTTTGTGCCAAATATCATTCCCTCTCCTTTCTTTCCTTCATGAATCCTGGTAAGAAAATAACAGCCCAACACCATGTCTTGGGATGGATTGACAACTGGATCACCGGCTGAGGGCTTAAGAATATTTGTTGCTGAAGACATAAGACTGCGAGCTTCATCTTGAGCTTTCTCTGAAAGAGGCACATGCACAGCCATTTGATCACCATCAAAGTCCGCGTTGAAGGCGGCACACACAAGTGGGTGAATCCTGATTGCAAGACCCTCAATAAGTTTTGGCATAAATGCCTGAATACCCAAACGGTGAAGAGTTGGCGCTCTGTTAAGCAATACATATTTATCCTTAATAACATTTTCCAGAATGTCCCAAACCTCTTTACCGCTATCCTGAACCAATCGTTCAGCTCCTTTTACATTATGAGCAAGTTCGTCACGGATAATCTGGCCAATTACGAACGGCTTAAACAATTTCATTGCCATTTCTTTTGGAATACCGCATTGATTAAGACCGAGTTCCGGGCCAACAACAATTACGCTTCTTCCGGAATAGTCCACACGCTTTCCAAGGAGGTTCTGTCGGAAGCGTCCTTGTTTTCCTTTAAGCATATCGGAAAGACTTCTTAATTTTCTTCTGTCGCCTGCCGTGAATAATGTCTTACCCGCTCGCGCTGAGTTGTTGAGTAAC
Organism: Candidatus Peribacter sp. UBA2144; assembly: GCA_002328295.1. GTDB lineage: Bacteria > Patescibacteriota > Gracilibacteria > Peribacterales > Peribacteraceae > UBA2144. The sequence goes on from DCXE01000056.1 coordinate 2,926, forward strand.
GTATCAACTGCTTCCTGAAGCATTCGTTTTTCATTTCTGCAAATAACTTCCGGAGCCCCAATACTCATTAGTTTCTTTAGACGATTGTTTCTGTTTATTACTCTTCGATAAAGATCGTTAAGGTCAGACGCAGCGAATCTTCCTCCATCGAGCTGAACCATAGGACGAAGGTCCGGTGGAATTACCAGGAGCCGTTTTAGGATCATCCACTGCGGCTTGATCTGTGCCTTCATAAGTGAACTACAGAGCTTTATTCTCTTCATAATTTTTTTGAGTTTCTGCCCACTACTTTGCTGTCGTTCTTGCTGAAGGTATTCGAGCATCTTATCTAGATCTATATTCGTAATAATTTCTTCCAGCGACTCCGCTCCCGTACCAGCTCTAAACACATGTCCAAACTTCATGTTCATTTCTCTGAATTTAAGTTCGGAAAGAACAGATCCAACGCTTAAATCTTTCAAATCTGTGATAGCTTCTAAATGATTGCTTTTAAGTGTCTCCAATTTTTCCGCCATCTCTTTATCCAACGCGTCCAGCTGCTCTCTTGTTGCTTTACTATCCTGCAATTGTTTTTTAGCTTCATCGAAATCCCTTTTGAACTGCCCCTTTCTGGTTTCCATAGAAGAGTTAATTTCCTTTTCGGACTCAGCTTTTGAATCTTCATCAACCGCGATAACGATGTAAGCAGCGAAATACACAATCTGTTCCAGCGTCTTTATTGGAAGATCCAAAAGTAAACCTATTCTTGACGGTGAACTTCGGAGGAACCAGATGTGAGTTACAGGAACAGCCAAGTTAATGTGTCCTGTTCTTTCTCGCCTTACAATCGAGCGTGTTACTTCCACTCCACACTTCTCACAAATAACTCCCGAATACCGGACCCCCTTATACTTACCGCAAAAACATTGGAAGTTCTTTGTCGGTCCAAATATGCGCTCACAAAAAAGCCCGTCGGGCTCCGCGCGCTGAGTTCGATAGTTAACAGTTTCGGGTTTTGTAATCTCACCGCGAGACCAGGCGATTACATCTTCCGGACTGGCGATGGATAGTGCTACTGCATCAAAGGAATCTGTAGCAGCGGCAGGGGGTCTTGAAGGTGGCATGAGAATTGACTTGGGAAGAATAGAAGATTTTGTTATTTCGTTTACTCGTTAATTCGTTAGGTATCGCTTTGCGACGAATTAACGAAGTAACGAATTAACTTATAAAAAACCGCAGCTCCTCCTGGCTGATCGTCTGAATCAGTGGAGAAACTTCGGTGATTTCCCATAAATTCTACTTAAATTTGGTGTGAATGCAACTAATTCTAAGTTTTTATTGGTAAATTCTGAGTCTAGATACACCCGCCCCCCAAGCCTGTCCTGAGCTTGCCGAAGGAGGGTGGGTTATCCTTGGGTGAGTGGGCCGGCAGTTCATAATGTGTCAGCTTCAAAACCACGTCAATACCGCGTAAAGCGGCACGTGCCGCCACGCGGCTTTACGTACCTCCTCAAAAAAATCTTTTTCTTAAGCCCACTTTTCCCCTCAAACTAGGAACCTTTCCGGTTACGGACCGAAGCGGAACAGGGTATTGACTTAGCAATAATTTATTGTACTATATCGCCATTATGTCATCTGAATTACCATCAGCAGAACGAGTTGGTGAAAGCTGGGGTCCTGAAGCGAGGCGCGCATTCGATATTCTGCAAAGATCAGAGTTAATTTGCTCAGTCGCAAGATCAGAGGATTCTGTTACCGTTGTTTACGACGAAGTTGAAGATCCACCTGAAGATGAAGAAGTTGAATCTGGTGAACGAAAACGATACTTAAATGAGCTCGCACGGCTAACCACATGCGTAAATACGTTATATGTAGAACTGACAGGTGGAGTTACTGTAGATATGAGTAGAGTTAGCTCAACTAACAACAAGTTATTCATCTTCTCAACATTGAGTTTTTGCGCCCAGCCAGATGAGGATGGAGATGGAATTGTATTTATCGATCATCCAATATCCCGCCAAGAAAGAAGAGTCGAGGAAGCCCAAACAGACAGTACTGCAACCGAAGCGACTCAATCAAACACGACTGCATCAATAACCAAAACCGTGGATCCTAGCAGCTGGCTCGAAAGATTCGGACAACAATAAAGATCTAAGTTCTAAGCTCTAAGTTCTAAGCTCTAATCTCTAATTATTAAGCCCCTCATTAATGAGCTCTTTCCCTTCCTGGATCTTTTTTACGCCTTGCTCGACAGCGTCAACCCGACGCTTAACATCGGCAACTCCTTCCTGAACTGTTCCAACAACCGACTTGCCGGAATCAACAACATTTTTAATTTGTCCTACAGTTTCCGTTACAACACCCGAGGCTGTTTGTTCCAAGCCCTGTAATAAATCAGCCGCCTTCTTCTGCCTCTCTTCTACAGAATCACAACCAACCAGAAGCACTCCTACAAGCATCAATACGAGGAGGAAAGCTGAGCCCGTGCAGAAGCGGCGTTCTCGCATAGCTTATTCTGAGGTTGGCTCGTTGTTATCTTTACCAACATTATACTTTTCAAACAACTTCTCGAAAGAACCATCAGATTCTTTCAAAGCTTCGGTAACCATCTTTGCTTCATCGGTTGCAATGTTTAACTTGGATGAAATATTGGCAGTTGCAACTTCTTCTACCTCGGCAATATCTTTTCCTGAACCTGCAACCGAAGCATGGAGCACAATGTAAGATCCACACCCGTCGCACTTGAGCTGAAGCAACATCGCGTCATCTGCAACAACTTGAACCGACGAAAAATCAACCGGCACCCTGCTTCCGCATTGGGGGCAACGCATCTGTTGATATATGCGCTGAAGAATTTGCTGGAGTGTGTGGGGGTCTATCTCCATGTCTTCCTATTATACCACTTCAAGCTGTTTAAGACAAAAAACTTAAGAAAAAATATCCAGATAAGTTAAGTAAACAATACATTTATTGAGTAATCAGTAGTAATATGATGGCATGCCACGCCCGATACAGCACATCTTCGCGCTCATTATTGTCATCGTTGCTGTCGTGGCTTTTTCCACGAATAACATTAAACAAGCTCAGATTACCGCAAAACCAAGACCGGTAAATCCTGCCGAAATTGGAATTGAGCATAATGAACCTTTGTCAGTATCAATTGAGGCAAGTGAGATGAAGGGCAAAGGACTTTTCGAGATAGAGCAGAATTCAGCAGAAGAGATTCTATTGTCATTACCCGGCGATTGGATTCGGAAAGAAGTACGCAATGCAGCTATAAAGGATGTTACATTCGAAACCGCATCGCTTGGGTTCAAACGATGGCATATGCCAGAAGGTGCTTCGATTCTTTTTGAATTACCCAAGTTCCCAAGCTCACTGATAATACATAACCCTTCGAAAGTAACTGTTAAGGTATCTACGACCAGAATAAACCTTGAGTCAGGCTCAGTAGAAAATGAAGTAGTGCTTGTACAAGAAGGACCGGTTAAACTTTGGTAACCTTCAACAATTGACAATTAACAATTGACAATTGACTTACTGCGCTACTGCGCAACCTGTCCTGAGCCCGTCGAAGGGCTGCGCTAAAATTACATTACTGATTATGCAAATCATTCCGATCAAAACACCTCTCCTTAAAAAAGACTCTGACCTTGTCGGAACGTTGATCGAAAATGCTGACTTTGAAGACGGAGACATACTTGCAGTTTCATCCAAGGCAGTAGCAACCGCCGAGGGTTCAGCAATAGATCTGAGTAAGATCAAAGTAACCGAAGAAGGCAAGAAGTGGTCAGACAAATGCGGAAAGACTCCTGAGTTCAGACAGGCGGTTCTTAATGAAGTTAAGCGATTGAACGGAAAAGTCCTCGGAGATTGCCCGCATGCGATGCTTACTAGGCTTAAGCCAGAGGGTTTTAAGGATGGGATAATACTTGCTCCCAACGCAGGTTTGGATCAGTCAAATATTGAAGATGGATATGCCATTGGATGGCCACATGATCCTATTGAATCTATCCGCAAAATTCGGAAGGCCATTCAGGATAAAACCGGAAAGAGCATAGCGGTAATTATGACTGACTCATGTTGCAGGCCCAGACGGATTGGGGTCTCTGCTTTGGCATTGGTTGTAAGCGGTTTCGATCCCCTTTTCAGCCACATTGGAAAGGATGATCTGTTCGGAAATGAGTTGAAGATGACGCAGGAAGCAAGAGCTGACCAGCTGGCAACAGCTACAAATATGATCATGGGAAATGCGAACGAATCCACCCCTGCAGCAATTATCAGAGATCATGATTTTGAGTTCACAGACTTTGAGGGATGGGTACCTGGACTCGATCCTGAGGATGATCTATTTGCCGGAATAATGTAAAATGCTCATATGAACTTCATAGTACTTTGCTCCTCCAGAGGCACCACATTCCAAGCAGTAATCGACAGACTCGCTGACGGTTCGCTGACTGCCAACTGTTTAGGATTGGTTGTTGACCGCGAGGATAGAGGCGCTGTCGAGAAAGCTAAGAAAGCTAATTTACCAATCAAAGTAGTTGGGAGAATCAAAGGAGAACCGCGGGAAGAATATGATTGGAGATTGAACGAAGCTATAAATGAGATGGGTGAAGTGGATGTTATTGCCGCCCTTGGATGGATGTTTATTTTAAACCCCTGGTTTGTTCAAAATTGGGAAGGAAGAATTGTAAATGTTCATCCTGCTCTTCTTCCCAAGCATCCGGGAGCTCACGGTATCGAAGATGCTTTGGGTGCCGGTGATAAAGAGACCGGAATGACAATCCATATCATTGATGAAGGTGTTGATACAGGGCCAATCCTTGTTCAAAAAAGTTGCTCTATAAATCCCGGTGAAACCGTAGATTCACTTAAACCCCGCATTCAAGATCTGGAAAAAGAGTGGTACCCAAAGACATTGCAGATGATAGAGACAGGAGAGATTCAATTGAAAACTAAAACTCCAGCATGAGTTAATTCGTTTATTCGTTAATTCGTTTGATCTCGCCTTGCGACGAATTAACGAAGTAACGAATTAGCGTTTCCAATTTGCTTACAGACAATTAAACTTCTTCCATGCCGACACCATCCTACACCGTCACCTGCAAACAAAACATGATACTCAAAAAGGATATTCATGAGCTAAAATTTACAAAACCTAAAGGATTCGATTTCAATCCGGGACAATTCATACTCTTTCAAGTTCCTGATATTGATAACCCAGATGACTTCCAGCCTCGCGCTTACTCAATTGCATCAACTCCCGATGAGGATGAACTGATATTTGTTGTTCGAATAGTTCCGGAGGGAAGAGCAGGCAAATGGTTTTATTCGATGCTAACTGAGGGGACGGATGTCGAGATGCAGGGACCCATGGGCAACTTCATTTTAAATCCCAATAATCCCAAGGATTACTTGTTCGTTGGAACTGGAGTAGGTCTTGCCCCTTTTATATCACAGGTCAGATCAATTCTGACCAATGGCGAGTCTAGGAATATTGATTTGGTCTGGTGCACTTACAACGAGAACAGTAGTTTTTGGGTGGAGGAGCTAAAAGCCTTTGAAGAGAAATATTCAAACTTCACCTTCCACCTTTCTTACACAGATCCACCACCTGAATGGGAAGGACTTACCGGAAGAGTACAACAAGTAATTCCAAACATTCCTGATTTTAAGGAGAAGCAAATGTACATTTGCGGTAACCCTGCAATGACCACTGACGTCAAAAAGATGTGCCTTGAAGAATGGGAGATGCAAAAGGAGGACATTCATATTGAAGGATATATATAGTTTTTATTTACCCTCATCCCCCTGCCCTTCTCCCATGGGAGAAAGGAGCTACTTCGACGTAGCTCCCCTCTCCTGAAAGGAGAGGGGCCGGGGGTGAGGTCGGAATAATGCCTTCAGATAGATTCTACAAACTCATCAAACAGATAATTAGCGTCCTCGGGACCTGGTGTTGCTTCCGGATGGAATTGCACAGCAAAAAACTTTTCTGACTCGTGCATAATTCCTTCTACAGTTTGATCATTGGCATTCGTGAACCAAACCTTCCAATCACTAGGTAGGCTTTTTTCATCCACAGCAAAACCATGATTCTGTGAAGTAATAATACAACGATCACTAATTTTCCATTTTCCATTTTCCATTTTCCATTCCTGGCAGGGCTGATTAACTCCTCTGTGCCCATACTTAAGTTTGTATGTATCTCCACCGACCGCGAGTGCAAGTATCTGCGTGCCCAAACAAATTCCAAATGTCGGAATCCCCTTCTCTATTGTTTTGCCGACCTGATCAATTGTCTCTTTGCACATTTTAGGATCTCCGGGACCGTTTGATATGAACACAGCATCATAATCTAAATCTGATCCATCCAAATCAAAATCCCAAGGCAAGCGATGAACCTTAACTCCTCTCTTTAGAAAAGACCTGAGAATGTTGTTTTTAATTCCGCAGTCGTAAACCGCGATCACTTTTGTGTCATCCCGAGCTCTGTCGAGGGATGGCTCATAAGTCTTAACCTCTTTACAACTAACCTCGGCTACTAAGTTAGTGAGATTTGGATCCTTTATCTCCTTTGTCTCTTTTGTACCCTTTGTCTCTTGATCAATAGCCCCCAACATAACCCCATGCTCTCTGAGCTTTTTGGTAAGCGCCCTCGTATCCACCCCAGTAATCCCAGGAATATTATGATGCTCCAGCCAGTTGTGAATCGAGCTGACTGCATTAAAGTGGCTAAAGTCCGGACTCTGCTGAGTGACAATTACACCTCTGACGTGTATCTCCTCGCTCTCGAAATTCTTGCTAAATCCATATTCATTCATCTCGGCACTTGGCACTCCATAGTTTCCTATTAAAGGATAAGTGAAAACGAGAATCTGACCTCTGTAGCTTGGATCAGTAAGGCTCTCCACATAGCCTGCCATCCCTGTATTAAAGACAACCTCCCCGTCAATATCCCGTGCAGAACCAAACGACTGGCCTTCGTATGTGGTGCCATCTGAGAGAACCAATTTAGTCATATTATAAAGAAGTGCCGCCTGCCCTCCGTAGCTCCGAAACGGAGTGAAGGAGCGAAGGGGGGTCAGATAAGGTGAGCTTTGTCATAGGTCTGGGGAAGGATAGTGATTTTAAAGGCCATTGGCAATTGGCAATTAGCTATTGGCTATTCTCACATTAAGCTAACTGCCAAATGCCAACTGCCAATTGCTGTTTGTGGCTACCATAAGCCAAAATCCTCAAAATGCTGGTAAATGGACCCTGGGAGGCGTAATATTGATGTCCTTTTGGCTATTGACATTTTCTCATTTTGTTATATTCTAATTAGTAGCCAATAGTTCATTCACACCATTGCGTTCCTATATATGCATATATATTTAAGGAGCAAATTTCCCCACAAATCTACCTTCCCCCTTTTTGATTCCTCTGGCTCGTAGCCAGGCGGATAGAATTGTAAGGTAGAAAGTGGGGAAGCGTAAAAAACTGAACCATTCTGTAAGTGTAACCTGGCAGGGAAACCTGTCGCATTAGGAGACCGAGAGATGATGAACCGAACGAAACTGCTGGCGGCCATCCATAAGATGGAAAAAGAACTGACCATTCCCGCCGCAAAGGTCTGCAAGCTGGACGCTAAAGCTTCTCGGGACGACTTGATGAACGCCGCTGAGGCACTAGTCAAGAAGTACCCGAAAACGAAGCCCTGTCCGTTCGTCGTTAAGGGCCCGAGCCCTCGCGACCTCGGACCTGCGCCCAAGCCCAAGAAACCCGACCCCAAGAAACCCGACCCCAAGAAACCCGACCCCAA
>DCXE01000059.1:0-315 GCA_002328295.1 Candidatus Peribacter sp. UBA2144
CTGATTCGTTCTTACTTGTGTATGCTACCGCTATGGCCAAACTAAAACTCGACCTCCACCCCATCTTCAACCAAGGAAAATCAATTTCCGAGGAATTAGGCCATGTGATCAATCAGGCGGTCGAGAAGAAGATAAAGCTAGTTGAGATTATTCCAGGCAAAGGATCAGGACAACTGAGGCGGAAAGTCATGAAGTTTCTGGATCAGCCACATATCAAAGCCAAATACCACAGATTAGAAATTGATGAGAAGAATCATGGGAGGATTTTTGTTCACTTTAAGTTTAAATAGGCCCTGTTCCGCTTTGGAGTGAAAC
>DCXE01000059.1:626-6705 GCA_002328295.1 Candidatus Peribacter sp. UBA2144
CCGCTTTGGAGTGAAACCGGAAAGGTCCCTAGTTTAAGCGGAAAAGTGGAGGTGCGTGACGGAAAATTTTGAGATGGTATTGACTGAGAATTTCGAGATGCCACTATTAGATACCGGCCCACCCACCAACAGCTTACCCACCCCTGGGGGGCGGGTGTATCTATATACCTGATAAACGCATTAATTACTGTAATACCTCGTCGACTCCACCCGATTCTCATCAATATCCACCCAATCAAAAGTGGTTTCATTGTCATCCCACTCAACTGTACCAGTTTGCGAACGGCTCCCCAGATTTCGGAGTCCCACCTGCAAAGTGCTTGCCTTGTTTCCTATTTGAGGATTCAGGATATTGGCTTTCAAAGTCAAACTTGTAGTCGAACCCTGATCAATTGTAGTTGCAACTGTGCTGGCTTTTAGATTTGAACACGTAACTGTTATATCACCTGTATCAGCTGATGCCGAGCAACTCTGCGTATCATCCGGATTGTTCGTGTTATACAAACTGAATGAAGATGTATCAACCTGAACATTATCTGCCAGAACAGAGAAAACTATATTATTAATATTAACCGGGAATGACTTTGTACTGGCTTTCTCCGATGCTCTGAATCTGAATGCTCCGATTGCAGCATTGCCAACCGGTACACTTGCATTATCACTATCACTATGCGCGTTCTGGATCGATGTAATGCTTGATGCAACCAAATCATGCGTCGGACCTGCTACCGTTACATTGGCGCTGGCTGAAGTTGTTCCAATAAACACCTCGCCCTCTTTATTACCATCACCATCATTTTGGCTAAGCGTGTCATTGGAATAAATTCCCCTAGCTTGGACAGCTGGCTGAGGAGACGTTCCGGTTGTCAGATAAAGAGCAATTGTATTTCCGCTTACATCATCAGGAGAATCGGCGCGTACATATGCTTTTACCAAAACTACCTTCTCGGTATCAGCAGAGATAGTCCAATCGGAGTTGGAGCAGAAAACCCCTGTTGTTGGGATGCTACAAGAAAGTCCCCTGGCTACCGCGAACGGAGAAGAGTTATTGTTCTCGTACAATTCAAGACGGTCCAGATATTCCGACCCCCCAGCTATTGCAAAATCTTTGATCTCTATATCTTCACCCTCCGTTCGGAACTTCAGCCTAAGAACAACAGGACTTATTTCCCCTGCGCGTATCTGTCGGCTTCTGATAGGAGTTGTATCGGAAGTAACATAAAGATTCCCGCGCTCAACTACATCAATAGTTCCCGTTGAATCCAAAGTAAATACGGAAATCCAACACATAGAATCCGTACATTCAACTGTATCCGTTGTAATGCCACTTAGTTCCTTCCCGTCTATAGCCCCAACCGCAAGAACATATGCCAGATCAGACGTATCTAAACCAACAATAAGCAATGACGCTGATGCATTTGGTGAGAGATCTGCCCTTAATTGGAACTGCCTTGTGCGTCCGTCGCGTACAGATGCATCAATGTTTGAAAATGTAATTTTCTCTCCCTGAGCTGAGGCAGTTGCCGCTGTCGTTTCCATTAGGCCGTCGCCATTCATGTCTACAAGTAGACGATAGTTTTGCGCACTTCCCAGGCTTCCGGAAATGCTTTTGAACTTAATTCCATTTAAAATCGCATCTTGCCTTCCAGCTATTGCATCAAATGCAAATAGAACCACATTTGTTTTTCCGACTGATTGACTGAGAGATGCCACAGGACGTTGATCAATTCTTAGAGCAGCGTGGCGGACAGTTTCCGGAACAATTACACAAATCTTGCTGCACCCATCTCCATTAACAGTATTTCCATCATCGCATTGTTCTTCACCTTCCAGAACTCCATTCCCGCAAATCACAGGCCCAGATAGAGAACAGTCGCCTTTGCAGTAAAGTGGACCGCAATCACTTGTGCAAGCACCTCCCGCTGAGCAGGAGGATGGTGAACATTGTTCGAACGATTCACAAACTCCGTTCCCGCACGTAGCACATACTTCCAGTTGCTCTCCAAAACGCATGTAATTTGCACACTGAGCTCCTCCGCTGGGAGCTTCTGGTGCTTCGGCAATCTCATTATCTTCTGCGGGCTGAGCAATTGACTGCACAGGTTGGCCCAAGCCCATTAAGAGCTGTGCCATCTCTCCCCTTCTCATTAGATGGCTTGGATCATACGGCAAGTGGAGAAATATTCTCCGGGATGCTGCGACGTCAAAATACGGATCGTACCAATTTGGAGGACCATCTGGATATGCAGGCCTCCGCATCTTCCAAGCTTCCGTACTCATCTTAAGCGCTTCTGCCAAGTTGACTGTTTTTTCACCTTTGAACGATCCACCAGGATATCCTTCGATTATTCCGCGCTCTTTCGCCGTGCAGGCGTGTGCCCAGTACCACTGAGATACTCCTCCAAAGTCAGAGAAGCATGCAGAGCCTCCGGATGAATATGACTCTTCGCCGAAGACTGCAAGCATAAGAATCTTAAGAAATTCCGCTCGATTGATCAGAATGTCAGGTTGGAATTTGCTGCCGCCGTATCCTTCCACAATTCCCCGTGTGTGTAACATTTCAATCGAAGTCTCGAACTCGTGATTACGCGCATCAGAAAAGGGTTCCGCACTTGCATGGGCAATGAGTGGAACAAGAAAAATCAAAGGTAAAAAACGCGCAATAAGAAGACGTCTTCCGATCTTCCCTCTCCACCTCATAAGGGGGAGAGCCTGCCTGCCGGACAGGCAGGGGTTGGGTGAGGGGGCGTCCGAATCACTAATAAAAGACTGCATGTTAGGCGCTAAACGCATGGGGGCATTATACCCCTAAATATCTCATTGCAAGATGCATTAGCCAGTAATCTTAGGCTGTCGAAAACAGGAATTTCTACGTCAGAATGGCTGATTAGAAGCGGCAATTCAGTGCAGCCAAGAATAACTGACTGAGCCCCTTGGTTTTGAAGATTTTCGATAACCCTCTTTAGAATCGATCTTTCTTCAAGGCTACCATCTCCGGCAAGAACTTTCATTATGCAACTAACGACCTCATTCTTTTCATCAATACCCGGCGTACAGACTTCTACCCCTGCGACCCTAAGCGGTTCTAAGTACAGATTGGATGTCATAGTTGTCATTGAACCCAGAAGTCCTACCTTCTTTGCTCCATCTGACTTGATCTGATTCACAACAGTATCAATCAAGGAAATAAAAGGTATGGAAGTTGAATCAGTGATTCGAGGAGAAAGCACGTGCATCGTGTTGCATGTCATCACAAGAAAATCAGCACCGGCTTTTTCTAGTGTAATGGCTTCCTGTTCGAGCATATCTCCGGCTTGTTTTTCTCTATTTCTATCTGATATCAAATCAGGCGCCGGAAGCGAACTGAGTAAGATTCGAGGAAATTCATCATTCTCTTTGACTCCGAAATCTTTGGTGCATGAGCCTATTACTAGTTCCATGAACCGTATGCTGGCCTGAGGGCCCATGCCGCCAATGACACCTAAAGTCTTCATAATAAATTTGCATAACAAAAAAACCACCGCCCCCGATCAGGACAGCTGGAATTATAAAATTACATGCACTCAGCTCCGCCTGGTCAGGGGATTAGATCTATTCCAATAGTGGTGAGTGCGCAAAAACATTGCGACGTCATTATACTGATACAGACTGTATTGTCAATGTGCAACGTGATATCATAGTTACAGGCCCGTGTAGCTCAATTGGATCCCCCTTCGCCCTTCGGGCTTCGGAGGACAAGTAGAGCACTGATCATTAAATCATTCTGCCCCCTTGGCTCAACTGGATAGAGCGTCGGTCTTCGGAACCGAAGGTTGCAGGTTCGAATCCTGCAGGGGGCACCACTTTAGACCGCTTTATACACCGCGTTCCAGTGCGCTCTTATGCGCTCTCCATCTGATTTTTTATTTTTGGTTTCAAACGGCCCAAACACAACTTCAAAATCATTCTGCCTAGCAAGCAAGCATACCTCTTCTGCTGTAAATGAATGCTGGATTATTCCGGTTTTGCTGCCGGAGGTTTCTCTGTAAGTACAACCATAATCGGCAATTGGTTCCCTGGATTGTAAATTGTTATGACTTACAGATCGTACCCTCAAGATAAAAGAGCCATTATCTTTTATTGCCCGCCTGACATTCTTAACAGTTTGACCTATATCCGGCCATGTTAAATGACTTAGAACCTGCACGCTTAGAGCAGAATCAAATTCACTATCCTCAAATTCTGTATCATGAACTGATCCGCAAATTAACCGTGCTGATATGCGTTGCTCTTCCATTATTCTTTTCAGTTCTTCCAAACCATCCGGCGAAATATCCAGTCCTGTCATACTAAAATCCATTTTTGCCAATGGGAGTAAGTAACGCCCTTTTCCACAACCAAGATCCAGAATGTCCTCTCCGATTTCTGTTCTGTGTCCCGACATGTAACTGAATATCCATGGTTGCATTGGATCCGTATCGCCCCAACCTTCATTGTGTTTTCGGTCCCAGGCAACTTTGGTATCTTCATAAGTATTTGGTGAAGTCATATGACAACACATTAACTTCTATCTACCAATCTTCAATACTTCTGTGTTATTGGTTTAACAAAGCCCAAAAAAACATATACCTATACTTGGCAACCCTAACTCCACCACAATCCACTTTTTCAACTTACTGATTGGGAAGAGTAACTTACAAGTCCTATTACGCTGATACACCAAAAGATGTATTCACAAGAGTATTTAAGCTTGTTGACCGGAACGGATATCTGACGATAATAATAAGTTACAGATGCCATCATCATGCATTTATTATCGGGATCTATCTAGAACCAATGACTTCCACTTCTCGTGCCTCGAAGCGTTTATACTATCTGGAATTACATATCTATTGATAAACATAAATTATTATTTCTATAAACGCGAAGTGGCATGAGTTCCCCGAGCATTATCATAGGCTGGATTATATGCATACTAATATTGGAGATTATTATGTGGGATATATTCAAACACAAAATGACAAGAATCTGCCTTCCGACTGAATTGGATGCTCGCTTCCTGCGTTGGTGTTCGTTAGCCAATATGTTTCTGATAGTTCTTTTTCACACAATTATTTTAACTAGCACTGTGGCGTTTGTAACTTACTTCGTATGGTAGTAAATTCTGACCTTTCAGAGGCTGACATTAACTTCCAGGGCAAACATGCCGATGAGGAATTGCAATTCTATTTTCATCAGCATTGGATACGCATGCTTTGGCCTCTTACTAAATTAATACTCTTAAACATCCTTGTACTCATCATAGGCTATATTTTGTTTCGCGTTCTTACAATCGAAGACCCCACAGCTAGAAGGCTGTTACTAACATTGTTTACAGCCTTTTTTCTTATTACAAACTTCGAGTTCCTGATTCGATTTTATAGATATCTTCTATACGTAATAGTAGTTACTGATAAAAAAATACATAGAATAAAAAAGTCGCTATTTATGCTCGATGACCATCAAAGCTTGGACATTTGGATGCTTCAGGACATATTCAAATGTCAGCATGGAATAATCCAAAACATACTCAGATTTGGTACGTTGATATTGGAGGCACAGGAGACAATCATCCGCATCCATTTTGCCCCAAGTGTTTCCGAAAAATATGAAAGGCTGATGCACCTCCGTGAGCAAGCCAGAGCACAGATGGGATATGTTGGAGGGGTACTCAAAAGAGCCTGACGCTCATTCTTTGTTCTTGTATTTATTGGCAACAATTGACAATTGACAGTTGACAATTAATCCCATGCACTCTGGAATAATTAGGCAGAGTAGTTAATTGTCAAAAGTCCGCCGCAGGCGGACGTGTTAATTGTTAATTGTCGAAACAAAAAGCCCCGCCGACGCGGGGGTTTTTGTTTTGGAGGTACACGTGTCTTTGCCGTTAGTCACGGCAATCGCGATTGCCGTGTTTTACCTCCTCTTCTTCCTGCGAGTTGTCTTCCTCTTCGCAGGCTTGCGAGCCGTCTTTCTCTTCGTGGCTTTCTTCCTCTTAGGCGCTGCCTTTTTCCTCCTCTTAGGCGCTGCCTTCTTCCTTCTCTTTGGCGCTGCCTTTTTC